>NZ_JEMO01000001.1:0-339138 GCF_000582475.1 Nesterenkonia sp. AN1 | reverse complement strand
TTGACGCGAAGACCCGTGAGGCGATCGCCCTGGCGGTCGGCAACGTCGATGAGTGCACCTACTGCCAGTCCGCCCACACCCAGGGCGCCAAGGCTGCAGGACTGAGCGAGGAGCAGACCATCGCGATCCGCCGCGGTGAGGTCGACTTCGACCCGAAGCTGGCCGCGCTGCTGCAGGTCGCTCGGGAAGCGACCGCTGAGAAGGGCAACGTCGATGACGCCACCTGGCAGGCCGCCCTGGACGCCGGGTGGAGCGCCGAAGAGCTCACCGAGCTGACCACCCATGTGGCGCTGAATCTCTATACCAACTACTTCAACCACATGGTGCAGACCGAACTCGATGTTCCAGCTGCACCTTCGCTGTAACACCTGCCAACGACCCTGACCCATCGCCTGTGATGGGATGCGCCACAAGACCGGGACTGCGCCCTATCGTGCTCAGTCCCGGTCAGCACGCATCGCGGCGAGTGAAAGATACCGACGAGTCTCGTTCAGAATGCACACGTAAGAGCTGGCTGAGCCATCGAGGCCCAATCAGTTCTTTGAGGAGATCAGCCCATGGCCAGTGATAAGCACCCCGATTCACCGCGGCAGGATCGCACCGCGCTGCTGGCCGCCCACCGGGCCGCCGAGATCAGGGCCGTCCGCAAAAGGAAACTCTTTTGGGGCGCAGGAGGAGTCACGGCCCTCGTCATGACCGGAGCCTTGGTAGCGGTCGCAGTGATCAACGACCCTGCGCCACAGGCACGTCAAGACATCGAAATCACCGGCATCGAGACCTTCGAGGACCTCGACGCCGAACACGTGTCCTCCCCTGTGGACTACGACCAGAACCCTCCGGTGGGTGGCACCCACTCCAGCACCTGGCTCAACTGCGGGACTTACACCCAAGAGGTGCCCGCGGAGAACGCCGTACACTCACTGGAACACGGGGCCATCTGGGTCACCTACGACCCGCAAAACGTGCCTCAGGACCAGGTCGACGAACTGGAATCGGTGTTGCCGGATACCTATGTCGTGCTGTCTCCGTACGAGGACATGGACTCGCCCATCACGCTCTCGGCCTGGGGGGCGCAGGTTGCCGTGGAAACTCCAGGTGACGAGCGCATTGAACAGTTCGTGAACAAGTACTGGCAGTCCCCTGACGCCCCGGAACCGGGTGCCTCCTGCACCGGAGGACTCGACGCCCCCGGCCGCAGCTCCTGAGCCACTCACCACGCTGGCTGCGAGATCCTGGATCCCAGGTTCACTCGCAGCTGATGCAGAGAGGCGATCCGGAATGTTGCAGCGCCCTTGCATCAGACCATCCCCGTCGTTCAAGAAATAGGATCACTGCGCCCGTAAGCCGGTCGGCAAACGAGCGCGATTCACCTGATCGAATCCGGACGCCCACGTCAACGCTGGGATGCCCGTTTACCCCGCCCGAAGAAAATGCCTGCACGGGTGCCTTATCTGCTACACGCAACGCCCTTCTTTAGAGCAACAGTTTCGAGACGAATACCCTCTTCTTCGTAGCCCGAGTGAGAGGCCTCCTGGTGAGTGAGCCGCCACTCAGACGCCCGCGATCCGACGTTCAGCAGGGATAACAACGACCGCTGAAGGACAGGAGGATAAGCTACGGCGCTCTAAGCCGACCGCTGTTCGGAGAAATCGCAGACCTTTACCTCGGGCCTTCCACCCGTGAGCGGCTATCAGACATCTACACTGTGCAATCCGGGTCACGGTGCAGGATCCAGACCGCGGAGGTACACGAGATCAACCGATCCGACGGATGAGCCTCCAGCTCACCGAAAGCGCTGAGAACTCGCCCAGGCCCCGCTCTCCGCGGCAGAGCAGAGATCGCGGCCTGGGGTCACGATCACCGCCCAGACTCAGTCGGCGGTGAAGAAGTCCGTGAGCTCCGCGTCGCGACCATCGAGCTCAGCCCACGGCTTGTGCACCTGGAACCGGGCGAGACCGGCCGGCGGCCAGGACCCGGCCATCTGGATCACCGGATCCTCTTGGGAGTGCGCAGAGGCCAGGTCCATGCTCAGCTCCTGGACCCCCGGCATATGAGCGACCACCAACAACGTGCGCACTGTCTCGGGAACCTCGTTGATGATCGAAAGCATCGAACGCGGCGCCGCCAGGTAGAGCCGGGAGTCCAGGTACGGCGTCGGCGACTTCTCGCCCAGCTCATGATTGACCCAGATACAGGTCTGCCGGGTGCGCATCGCGTCGGAGCAGACCGTGTTATCCGGCAGATTCCCCGAGCTCACGAGCCAGCGGCCGACGGCGCGCGCCTGTTGCTGCCCGTGGCGCGTGAGGGTGCGGCCGTGGTCGTCCCCGGAGAAGGAGTGCCCAGATTCCCCGTGGCGCAGGATCAGCAGTTCAGGCACGGACGGCTCAGATCGAGTATTCCGGGGCCGCCCAGACGGTGACCTCGGGGTGCTCGTAGAAGCGGTAGCCCTGTCCGCGGACCGTGCGCACGGTGTTCGCCAGGCGTCCCAGCTTGGAGCGCAGCCGGCGGATATGCACGTCGATGGTGCGCTCGTTGGGCATCTGATCGGGATCCACGCTGCGCCAGAGTGTCTGCAGCAGCTCTTCGCGTCCCACGGTGCGAGACCCGTTGTCCACCAGGTAGTTCAACAGCTCGAACTCCTTGAAGGTCAGGTTCAGGCCTTCGCCGTCGAGGCGAACCTCACGGCGGGACAGATCGATCAGCACACCGGAGCTGGTCGGCGCCGGCGGGGCGCTGATCGGAACCTCGATGCCGCGGTGGGTGACGGTAGGATCGCCCAGCGCCTGCCGAACGACCTCCAGGTTGCTGCCCTCATGGGCGGCCGAGGCCAGAGCCATCGCGATGTGCACCTGGGCATCGGCGGCGATGTGCTCCACGTAGTCGCGCAGCTCCGTGGCAATCTTGTGCAGCGAGGTTCCCGCCGCGCTGGCCGCGTCCTCGTCGAGGCCGACATAGACGACGAAGCCGCGGGTCACGATATCGGGCTGGACCATCTGCGGCCCTCCGCCGTTCTGCGCCACCACCGGGACCGGGGCGGTGCGCGGATGGGCACCGCTGGAGTCGTCGGTGGCGTTGGCCGCGCGGATGCGGCGCGCCATCTCGGCACGGCGGGCGGCGTTGCGCACCGAGACATGGACGTAGCCGGGATTCTGTGGCTGACTCAGGTGTGCGGACATCGGTAGCAACTCCCCCGCTGCAGGTGGATTGGCGTATCCATTACAGCGTGTGCGTCACATTTGGAATCCGCAAGTAACAAAAGGGGGGATCTTCCACATAATGAGACGAGTAGACCATTTTGTGACCGGGATCACATGGATTCGTCTCGCGAAAGCCTTGCCTGTTCCCCAGAAGAGATGCAAAGGCACACGGCTGGAGGTGCCGTGAGGGCCTCCGAGGCCTACTGGGCCAGGCCGTAGAGCCGGTCGCCGGCGTCGCCGAGCCCGGGGACGATGTAGGACTTTTCGTTGAGCTTCTCGTCGATGGCGGCGAGATAGAGCTCCACCTCGATGTCACCGACCTTCTCGCGCAGCCGCTCGATGCCCTCAGGAGCCGCCAGCAGGCAGATGCAGGTGATCTTCGCGGCGTTGGCCTTCTTCAGGAACCGGATGGCCTCGGCGAGGGTGCCGCCGGTGGCGAGCATCGGGTCCAGCACGAAGACGTGGCGCCCGGTGAGGTCATCGGGAAGCCGCTCGGCGTAGGTGATGATGTCCAGGGTCTCTTCGTTCCGGGCCATCCCGAGGAAACCGACCTCGGCAGTGGGGACCATGGCGGTCATTCCGTCGAGCATGCCGAGTCCGGCGCGCAGAATCGGCACCACCAGCGGTTTGGGGTCCGCCAGCTGGGTGCCGGTCATGGTGGCCACGGGAGTCTGGATCTCTACCGGCTCGGTGGCGATGGAACCGCTGGCCTCGTAGGAGAGCAGCATGACCAGCTCGCGAGTCAGTTCACGGAACTGGTTCGAGGCGGTCTCCACCCGTCGGAGCTGAGTGAGTTTATGGGAGATCAGTGGGTGTTCCACAACCTGTACGCGCATGGTCTCAAAACTACCAGCAGGGTTGCAGCTCAGTCCCCGGAGGATCATGCCCCATAGGCTTGGGTGGTGACCGAAAACCTGAAGCCCCCTGCCTCGTGGTCCCCCCGGGTGCGAGCCGATCAGGAGAGCGCCATAGGGCGCTGCCTGGAGCTGGCCGCCCTGACAGGCGGCTCTGCGGACGTACCGGTGGGCGCCGTCGTGTTCTCCGCCGAGGGCCAGCGGCTCGGTGAGGGGTTCAACACCCGCGAGCGCGACGACGACCCGGCCGGTCATGCCGAGATCAACGCGCTGCGAGCCGCCGCGGCGACGCTGGGGACCTGGCGGTTGGACGGCTGCGTGCTCGCGGTGACGCTGGAGCCGTGTCCGATGTGCGCCGGTGCGATCTACCAGTCTCGAATCGGACAGGTCATCTTCGGCGCCTGGGACGAGAAGGCCGGGGCCGCCGGCTCTGTGTTCGAGATCCTTCGTGAGCCCCGGTTGAACCATTGGGTGGAGGTCCATCCCGGTGTGCGCGCCCAGGAGTGCGCGGCCGCGCTGCGGACCTTCTTCGAGCAGTTCCGCAGATAGGCTTGCGGGCGTGTTCTCACCTCCTTCTCCGCAGCTGTCCACGCCCTCGCCTGAGCGGCTGGCGCATGCCCAGTCGCTGTTCGCGGTGACCCCTGACTTTCCCGAACCAGGCGTCCTCTTCCAGGACATCTCCCCCGTGCTGGCGGATCCGGCCGCGCTGCGCACAGTGGCCGAAGGACTGCTGGCGCCCTTCGCCGGCAACTTCGACATGGTGGCCGGGATCGAAGCTCGCGGCTTCACCCTGGCAGGGATGATCGCTGCCCTGACCGGCACCGGCTTCATGCCCATCCGCAAGGCCGGGAAGCTGCCCGCACCGGCCGGACGCGTGGAGTACACCTTGGAGTACGGCACCGCCGTGATCGAGGCCCCGGATGTGCTCAAGCCAGAGCATCGCGTGCTGATCGTCGATGACGTGCTGGCCACCGGCGGCACCCTGGCCGCGACCCGGGAACTGATCGCCCAGCTGGACTGCCAGGTGGCCGGCGCCGCCGTCGTCCTGGAGATCGAAGCTCTCGGCGGACGCGAGCTCTGCGGGCAGGTGCACGCCCTGTTCCAGGGCTGAGACGATCCGCGGGGCCGGGACGTGGCACCTGCTTTTGGGTGAGCGTGAGATGTTTGCGTATACTCAACGGGCCTGGTGACGTGTCCGAGCGGCCGAAGGTGCAGCACTCGAAATGCTGTGTGCGGTTACCCCGCACCGTGGGTTCAAATCCCACCGTCACCGCCAACCGAGAACCCCGCTGATCTGCAGTTCTGCAGCCGGCGGGGTTTTCTGCATCCAGCGGCACACCGGGAGTCTCCTGCGCGGGCGCCTCGTCCCACCTCCCCCGATCGCGGGCCCAGGCCCAGGCCCAGCAACCGCGGCGGCGTAGTAGTGCTCAGCAGGCGATGAAGCCGGCACCCATGCCGAGGATCCCCGGATAGTCCCCGGTCACCGGCGAGTACAACGGTCCCTGCCAGGTTACTGTGAGCACAGACTCCTGCTCCCCCGAGCGAGTCTG
The DNA here is from genome assembly GCF_000582475.1 of Nesterenkonia sp. AN1. NCBI lineage: Bacteria > Bacillati > Actinomycetota > Actinomycetes > Micrococcales > Micrococcaceae > Nesterenkonia > Nesterenkonia sp. AN1. The sequence goes on along the minus strand of NZ_JEMO01000001.1, from coordinate 333,537 downwards.
TCACTCGAACTTGATGAGGTTCCCCTGATGTCACGTCCCTCCCCGGGGCAGCGCCCCCTGCCCGGAAGCGCCGCCCGCAACGATCTCACCAAGCCCAAGGCTTGGCAGAGGTTCAAGCGCCTGCCGATGATCGTGAAGATCCCGGCCATCGGCTGCGGTGGGCTCCTGGCTCTGATCGCGCTTCTGCTCGTCATCGGTCTGGTTGCAGTGGCAGTCGACCCCGACGGGGGTGAAGAACGAGCGGCCGACCGCGAGGACCAGGAGCTCGCCGTCGTGGAGTCTGCGGAACCGGAGGAGTCCGAAGAACCCTCCGAGGAGCCCACCGAGTCGGAGACACCTTCGGCGTCACCGACCCCAACGCCGACTCCAAGCCCGACTCCAAGCCCGACGCCGACCCCCACCCCGACACCGTCACCCTCGCCGACCCCGACACCGACACCGACGCCCACCCCGACCGTGGATCCGAATGAACACTCCGCCGTCGTGGTGCGCATCATCGACGGAGACACCGTGGAGCTCGATTCCGGAGACACCGTGCGGGTCAGCGGGATCGACACGCCTGAACGCGGCGAGTGCCACTTCGACACCGCCTCCGCTCGGATGAGTGAACTGGTGCTGGGCAAGACGGTCACCCTGACCCGAGATGGTGAGGACACCGATCGCTATGACCGGATCCTGCGCTATGTGGACGTCGACGGCGCCGATGCCGGAATCACGCTGATCCAGGAGGGCCTCGCCACCGCGCGCTACGACTCCCGGGACGGTTACGGCTTCCACACCCGCGAGCCGGACTACATCTCCGCCGACGACGGCGCACCGCTGCAGACCTGCGCTCCAGAGCCCGCTCCAGCCCCGGCGCCGGCCCAGCAGGGCGCGAACTGCGATCCCAACTACACCCCCTGCATCCCGGTCTTCCCGCCGGACATCAACTGTGGCGATCTCGACGTCTCGGTCCGAGTCATCGGCGTGGACGTCCATGGCCTGGACGGCGATGGCGACGGCTTCGGCTGCGAGGCCAATGGCTGAGGCACTATCGAGCTGACGTGGCACAACGGCCCACATCCAGCCAGAATCAACGCGTGGAGCAGTTCACCGCTGACCCAGCTTCGCTCGAGCGGGCCACCGGCGGAAGGTTCTGGACAGGATGGCAGAGTGCGGTCGCGATCATGGGCATCCCGCTCATCGCGTGGATGTACTTCGCCCCCCTCGGGGCTCCAGCTGACACCGGTCTGGTACCTGGTGTCCTGGTGGCGATCTTTCTCGTCGCCACCATCGCGGGACGGGTGCGTCGACGCTTCTGAGCCTCAGTCCCGTCGCATCGGCACGTGCGGGATGCCGTCTTCCAGGAACGGCGCCCCCGACCGGGCGAAGCCGAAGGACTCATACCAACCCTGCAGCGGGGCCTGCGCGTCGAGCGTCACCGAAGACTCGGCCGACTGCGCGGAGCAGAGCTCCAGCGCTCGACGCATCAGCTCGCCCGCCACCCCGGTCCCGCGCACCGCAGGACTCGCCACGACACGTCCGATCCGGAAACCCTCCGGCTCCCGGAGCACCCGCAGCGTGGCGGTCGGCGCGCCGTCGTCGTCGGCTCCCTGCTCACCAGGCGTGTCTCCGATCGCCCAGAGCATCACAGCTCCCGGCTCGAGGTCCCGGCCGTCGAGCTCCGGGTACGGGCACTGCTGCTCGACCACGAACACGTCGGTGCGCAGCTGCAGGATCCGATAGAGCGTGATGGGATCCATCTGGGCCACCGGGGCGGCGTGAAACGAGGCAGGCATGGGTTCCATCCTAGGGTTGCCGGTAGTCTCGGGCGTATGAGCATCACTGCCCTGGCCATCGGCAAGAAGCACGAGAAATGGGCCGTGGAGGGGATCGAGCGCTACTCCAAGCGGCTGCGCAAGCCCTACGACCTGGACTGGAAGCTGCTCCCGCATTCCTCCCGCGAGCATGATGCCGCCCGGCAGGAGGAGTCCGAGCGGATCCTCGCCGCGCTCAAGCCCCAGGACCACATCATCCTGCTCGATGAGCGCGGCAAGAACATCAGCTCGACCGGTTTCGCCGAGCACCTCCAGGGCAGCTTCGACGGTGGGCATCACGTCGTGGTGATCATCGGCGGGGCCTATGGGGTCACCGATGAGCTGCAGCACCGCGCCGACTTCGTCTGGTCCCTGTCCAAGCTCGTCTTCCCGCATCAGCTGGTGCGGATGCTCCTGGCCGAACAGGTCTACCGCGCCCAGGAGATCTCCGGAGGGCGGTCCTATCACCATGTCTGAGACGCCCGCGACGGTCGGGATCCTCGGGGCTGGACGCGCCGGCACAGCCTTCGCCCGGGCCCTGCTGCGCGCCGGGATCACGGTGGACATCGCTTCCACCCGACCACCCCGCGCGCTGCAGCATCATCTGAAGATCTACGCCCCCGGCGCGGTGCCGGTGTTGGCTGAGGACATCGCCGAGCGCGCGCGGGACTCCAGCGGCCTGGTGATTCTGGCTGTCCCGCAGGAGGAGCTCGATGAGGTCGACCCGGCCTGGGTGGCCGGGACCGTGCTGATCGATGCCACCAACACCTGGCAGGACGAGCTGCTCCCGAGCTGGCTGCAGGCCGCAGTGGATGAACAGCTGCCCACCTCGATGGCCCTGGCCGGCCGGTTCGGCTCCGCCCAGGTGGTCAAGGCGCTGAATCACATCGCCCACTCCGAGATCGACGACGCCGCCAGGCCCGACGCCGAGCTGTCCCAGCGCCGCGCACTCGCCGTGGCCGGAGACGACGACGCCGCCCGCGGACTGGTCATGGGGCTGCTGGTCCGCATGGGCTTCGACCCGGTCTCGCTCGGCGCGCTGGCGGCGGGACGGATCATGGAGCCCGACGGGCCGCTGTTCAACCGACCGCTGCGCCGCGAGGACCTGCTGCGCTTCGCCCGCTGAGCCGAGAGTGTTCGTGAGTGTTCTTGGTCCCCTCACCGGGGGCGACGGGTGAAGATCAGGTGCACGACTCCGCTCGGAGACGGGGTCGCCTCCATGTCGAAGCGCGCTTCGATGCCCTCCAGCCCGTCCCAGAGCCGTTCGCCGCGGCCAAGGATGATCGGCACCAGGACCAGGTGCATGAAATCGACCAGATCCGCCTCGAGGAACTGCCGCAGCGTGGCGACTCCGCCGCCGATCCGCACGTCCAGGCCCCCGGCGAGGTCGCGAGCCTGGGCCAGGGCGGAGACCGGGTCGGCGTCCACAAAGTGGAAGCTCGTGCCGCCGTCCATCTCGAGCAGCGGCCGCGGATGGTGGGTCAGCACCACCACCGGGGTATGAAAGACCGGGTCCTCACCCCACCAACCCTGCCATTGCAGGTCCTCCAGGGGCCGCGCTGCGGACCGAACTTATGCCGTCCCATGATCTCGGCACCGACCCGTGTCCCCCACTGGCTGGCGAACGCCTCGTCGACCCCGCGGGATCCCTGGGTCATCCCCGGCAGACCCATCTCCCGGAAGGTCCTGGTCTCGAAGGCCCACTCCATCAGACGCGTCCCGGCGTGGCCGAAGGGCGTCTCCAGCGCCTGGCCTTCGCCGGTGCCGAAGCCGTCCAGGGAGATCGAGAAGTTGTGCACGCGGACCAGGGACATGGAAGCCTCCGAGCTTTCTCTCGTGCGTGATCGCCTGCCGGTGATCACGGAGGATTTCTCGAGCCCCAAGCTACTCGCGGGCAGGCGCGGATGACCATGCTGGGAATGCTGGCAGATTGCGGGCAGCTCACACTGGAATGGACGCTCCGGTGAGCGCGCACTCGACCGCATCTGAACCGATCGACGTGGTGCGAGATGCGTCAGGCGATGTCCGTGGCGGCCTCTAGAGTTAGACCATGACCGCCCTGGAACCTTTCACCGAGCCCACCCGGCGCTGGTTCCAGGCATCCTTCGGGCAGCCCACGTCCGCGCAGGCCGGCGCCTGGGACGCGGTGGCGCGGGGCAAGAACGCGCTGGTGGTCGCGCCCACCGGTTCGGGCAAGACGCTCTCGGCCTTCCTGTGGTCGATCGACCAGCTCTTCGCCGCTCCCACCGCGGGCACCTCGGTGCTCTACATCTCCCCGCTGAAGGCGCTCGGCGTGGACATCGAACGGAACCTGCGCAGCCCGCTGGTCGGAATCGCACACACCGCCCGCCGGCTCGCCGCCGAGGGCGCCGCCCAGGAGCCGCCGGAGATCACGGTAGGGGTACGCACCGGTGACTCCACGCCCAAGGAGCGCCGGGACCTGGTCCGGAAGCCCCCGCAGATCCTGATCACCACACCCGAATCGCTCTACCTGATGCTCACCTCGCAGGCTCGCAGCACCCTGGCCGGGGTCAAGACCGTGATCCTGGACGAGGTGCACGCCCTGGCCGGCACCAAGCGCGGCGCCCACCTGGCGGTCTCTCTGGAGCGGCTGAACAACCTGTTGGAGACCCCGGCCCAGCGGATCGGGCTCTCCGCCACGGTGGAGCCCCGAGAAGAGGTGGCCCGCTTCCTCGGCGGCACCGCAACGGTGGAGATCGTGGCGCCGAAGTCGGAGAAGACCTGGGACATCACCGTCTCGGTCCCGGTGGAGGACCTCGCCTCCCCCAGCACCGCGCCGCCCGAGAGCGCCATGGCCGTCTCCGGCGCCGCCGCGAACGGGCGCGCAGAGCCCGAGCCCGCCACGGAGATCCCCGCCCTCGCTGCTGGAATCGACCTCCCGCCGGAGGACGCCCTGGCCAGCGACCAGCCGCTGCAGCCCAGCATCTGGCCACATGTGGAGCACCGAGTGGTGGACCTGGTCACCGAGAACCGCTCCACCATCGTCTTTGTGAACTCCCGCCGGCTCGCAGAGAAGCTCACCGGCCGGATCAACGAGATCTGGTCCGAGCGCCAGCCCCCCGCCGCTGCCCACTCCGACGCCCACGCGGAGGCCGAGGCCTCCGGGGGCGAGTCGGAGTCCCAGGAGCCGGCCCCGCTGGCCCGGTCCCACCACGGCTCGGTCTCGAAGGAACAGCGCAAGCTCACCGAGGAGGCGCTGAAGTCAGGCCAGCTGCGCTGCGTGGTCGCCACCTCCTCGCTCGAGCTCGGCATCGATATGGGCGCCGTGGATCTGGTGATCCAGGTGGAGGCACCCTTCGCGGTCTCGGCCGGCCTGCAGCGGATCGGCCGCGCCGGGCACCAGGTGGGTGAGGTCTCGGTGGGCTGGTTCTTCCCCAAGCACCGCGGAGACCTGGTGAGCACCGCCGTCATCGTGGAACGGATGCTCGCCGGCCAGATCGAAGCGCTGCACATCCCGCGCAACCCGCTGGACATCCTGGCCCAGCAGACCGTGGCCGCCGCCGCGATGGACCCGTTGGATGTGGAGTCCTGGTTCGAGACGCTGCGCCGCAGCGCCCCCTTCGCCACCCTGCCGCGCTCGGCCTACGAGGCCACCCTGGACCTGCTCGCCGGCAAGTACCCCTCCGACCGGTTCGCCGAGCTGCGCCCCCGAGTGGTCTGGGACCGCGACGCCGGCACGGTCACCGGGCGCCGGGCGCGCAGCGGATCGCGGTCACCTCCGGCGGCACCATCCCCGACCGCGGGCTCTTCGGGGTCTACCTCGCCGGCGGAGAGGACTCCGGCTCGGCCCGCTCCGGCGGTCGCCGGGTCGGGGAGCTCGATGAAGAGATGGTCTACGAGTCCAGGGTCGGTGACGTCTTCGCGCTGGGGGCCACCAGCTGGCGGATCCAGGAGATCACCTTCGACCGGGTGCTGGTCGTCCCGGCCTTCGGGCAGCCCGCCTCGCTGCCGTTCTGGCGCGGGGACGGCTTCGGCCGCCCGGCCGAACTCGGCCGCGCACTGGGCCGGTTCACCCGCGAGGTCCACGCCGGAGCCGCCGAGCCGACCGCCGAACGGCTCACCGCGCTGGGCATGGACACCTGGGCGCAGGAGAATCTGCTGCGCTACTTCACCGAGCAGCAGGAGGCCGCCGGGGTGCTCCCCAGCGACACCACCCTGGTGGTGGAGCAGACCAAGGACGAGCTCGGCGACTGGCGGATCGTGCTGCTCTCCCCCTACGGACTGCAGGTCCACGCCCCCTGGGCACTCGCGGTCGGCGAGCGCCTGCATGATCGGTTCGGCCTCGACGGCTCGGCCATGGCCAGCGACGATGGAATCGTGCTGCGGGTGCCGATGATGGACGAGGATCCGCCCGGCGCGGAGCTCTTCGCGTTCGACCCCGATGAGCTCGAGGACCTGGTCACCGGCCAGGTCAGCTCCTCGGCACTGTTCGCCGGCAGGTTCCGGGAGGCCGCCGCCCGGGCCCTGCTGCTGCCCAAGCAGAACCCCGGTCAGCGGACCCCGCTGTGGCAGCAGCGCCAGCGGTCCTCGCAGCTGCTGGAGGTCGCCTCCGGATATCCCGACTTCCCGGTGATCATGGAAGCCATGCGGGAGGTGCTGCAGGACGTCTACGACATGCCGGCGCTGCTGGAGCTGCTGCGCAGCATCGCCCAGCGCGGGGTCAAGATCGTGGAGACCACCACCTCCAAGCCCTCCCCCTTCGCCCAGTCGATCCTCTTCGGCTACATCGCCCAGTTCCTCTACGAGGGGGACTCTCCGCTGGCCGAACGCCGGGCCGCTGCGCTCTCGGTGGACCCCGCGCTGCTGGGTGAACTGCTGGGCCGGGTGGAGCTGCGCGAGTTCCTCGACGCCGCGATCATCGCGGAATCCGAGGCCTACGCCCAACGGCTCCTCCCCTCCCGGCACCTGCGCGGAGAAGAGGGCGTCGCAGACCTGCTGCGCCTGCTCGGTCCGCTGACCTCCGAGCAGCTCGCCGCCCGGCTCGAAGACGGCGAGCCCGCCGAGGATCACGCCGAGGCTCTGGTCTCGCGCCAGCGCGCCTTCCGGGTCATGTGGCGCACCGGCACAGCCGAGGTCGGGGGGTCCCAACAGGACCAGACCGAGCAGCGCTACGCCGCGATCGAGGACGCCTCCAGACTGCGCGACGGGCTGGGCACCCCGATGCCGGTCGGCATCCCCTACGCGTTCCTCGATCCGGTGGAGGACCCGCTCGGGGATCTCGTCGGCCGCTACGCCCGCACCCACGGCCCCTTCCTGGTGGAGGAGGCGGCCGCCGAGCTGGGGCTCAGCCGCGCCGTCGTGGTGGACACACTGAACCGCCTGGTCCGTGAGCATCGGGTGGTGGAGGGGTTGTTCCGGCCCGACCGGGTCATCCCCGCCGACGCCCGGCCCGGCACGGTGGAGTACTGCGACACCGAGATGCTGCGCAGGATCCGACGCCGCTCCCTGGCGGCCCTGCGCGCCCAGGTGGAGCCGGTGCCCACCCCCGCCTACGCCCAGTTCCTGCTCGAGTGGCAGGGCATCACCGCCGCCCGGGGGAAGGGCTCCTCGGCCTCGGGCGTCTCCGCGGTGGCGGAATCTCTGGCCCAACTCTCTGGTGCCGCAGCCCCGGCCAGCGCCTGGGAGTCCTATATCCTCCCGGCCCGGATCCCCGACTACCGCCCGGGAATGCTCGATGAGCTGCTCTCCGCCGGGGAGTTCCTCGCCGTGGGCAAGGGTGCACTCAGCGGACATGACGGTTGGCTGGCGTTCTACCCCCGCGAGGACGCCGAGGCGCTGTTGAACCAGCACGGCAGCGCAGGACTGGGCAGCAACGGTGAGGACTTCAGCCCCACCGCGCTGCAGGCCGCGATCCTCGAGGTTCTGACCCGCGGCGGCGCCTGGTTCGTCGAGGCGCTGCATGAGCAGCTCGACCCTGAGCTCACCGGCTCTCGAGAGAGCACCAAGAACGCGCTGTGGGAGCTGTTCTGGGCCGGTCGGGTCGCCCCCGACAGCTTCGCCGCGCTGCGCCGCTTCATGTCCACCGGGACCACCGCGCACAAGAAGCAGCCCACTCCTGCCCGGCCGAGGCACAGCTCCAGGCGGATGGCGCTGCGCCGGGCCACCGAATCCCACCGCTCCCGGATCGGCGGGTCCGCCGCCTCCGGGCCGGGCGGGGCGGGCGGCCGCTGGCAGCTGGTCCCAGCCGGTTCGGTGGACGCCACCGTCGCCGCGCACACCCGCGCTGAGATCCTGCTGGATCGCTACGGGGTGGTCACCCGCGGCTCGGTGATGTCCGAGCAGCAGTCCGGGCTCGGCGCATCCGCCAAGGGCGGTTTCGCGGCGGTCTACAAGGTGCTCTCGGCGGCCGAAGACTCCGGACAGATCCGGCGCGGCTATTTCATCGAACGGCTCGGCGCCGCCCAGTTCACCTCCTCGGCGACCATCGATCAGCTGCGCTGGATCTCCGAACGCCTCGAGGAAGCCGCCGAGCAGGCCCGCGCAGAATCGGACCCCGGGTCCACCCGTGCGGGGACCTCCGGCGCTGCGCGGTCGGGCACCGGAACCTCGGGCACCGGGAAGCAGCAGGATGCCGCCGTGGTGCTCGCGGCCACCGACCCGGCCAATCCCTACGGGGCGGCCCTGGACTGGCCGGAGCTGGAGAACTCCACGCACCGGCCCGGACGCAAGGCCGGCGCCGTCGTCGTGCTCTACCGCGGACAGCTGGTGCTCTACATGGAACGCGGAGGCCGCACCCTGCTGCTCTTCACCGAGGAGGAGTCCACCATGGACCTGATCTCCCGGGCCCTGGTGCCGGCGCTGCGCGCGGCGAAGACCGGTCGGATCGCGGTGGAGCGGGTCAATGGTGACCGGATCCTGACCCACCCGCTGGGGCAGCTGCTGCGCGACGCCGGCTTCAACTCCTCCCCCTCCGGCCTGAGATTCGCGCCATGATCACCGCCCCGGAGCACCGCCATGCCAGCTCACCCGCGCCGAGCCCGGTCACCGAGAACCCAGGATTTCCGGCTAGGCTGAAGCCATGACTCTTTGCATTCCGTTTCTGATGTTCCAGGGTCAGGCCCAAGAAGCGATCGACCACTACCTCGAGGTCTTCCCGGACGCTGAGCTGCTGGAGATCGTGCACCACCCCGAGGGCACCGAGATCTATGACCCGACCCCACCGGCCTCCGCCGAGGACCTGGGCGACGCCGAGGCACTGGACCTCGCCGAGGCGGAAGTCCCAGAGGACTCCGAGGCCGGGGAAGCAAGCCGCGCTGCAGCAGAGTCCGGGCCGATCGACACCGGGGATCTGCCCGAGCCGACCCAGCAAGACTCGGGCGAACCCGAGTCCACTGAGACCACACTGATCACGGTCGAGCATGCCGAGGCCGCGTCCGATCACGGCGAGGTCCCGATCGCTGGGGCGCCTCTCGTGGCCACCGCGCAGCTGAAGATCGGCGGGCAGGTGCTGATGATCCAGGACAGCCTGATGAAGCACCAGTTCAGCTTCACCCCCTCGATCTCGGTGGCCGTGGTGGTGGATTCCACCGCAGAGTTCCATCAGATCGTGGACAGCCTGGCTCCCGGTGGGGAGTTCCTCATGGAGCCCGGCGACTATGACTTCGCCGCCAACTTCGCCTGGATCAAGGACCGCTTCGGCATGTCCTGGCAGGTCAATCAGCCCCTGGGCCAGCCCGAACCCACCGCCCAGGCCGAGGCGCCGGTCTGGGGCTGAGCCGCCCCGGCTCGCCGACCTGCACAGACCCTGACGTGTGACGCAGAAGTCTCCTCTCCCCGTGCGCGACGGCGTCAATGCCACGCGCCTGCGGGTCCCGCTGACCGGGCCCTGGCCCACCGTCCATGACTACGTGCTGGAGACCTTCGGGCACATCGACCACGGTGGGATCACGCAGCGCTTCTACGACGGCGACGTGGTCGATGTCCATGGCGCGCCGCTGAGCACCTCCACCCCGCTGGGGGACCTCGAGTTCCTCTGGTATTACCGTTCGGTCAGCCAAGAGGTCCGGCTCCCGGTGACCGAGGAGCTGATCCATCAGGACGAACACCTGGTCGTGGTGGACAAGCCGCACTTCCTGCCCACCACGCCCGCAGGACGCTACGTCCAGGAATCGCTGCTGGTCCGGCTCCGCAACACGCTGAACCTCCCGGACCTGGTGCCGATCCACCGGCTGGACCGGGGCACCGCCGGCGTCGTGCTGTTCTCCAAGCAGCCCGACACCCGTGGGGCTTACCAGCTGCTCTTCGAGAACCGGGTGGTGCAGAAGTCCTACGAATGTGTCAGCGCCATCCCGGCAGGGATGAGCCCCGAGACCATGGCCTCACGGTTCCCTCTCACCGTGCGCAACAAGATCGAGAAGACCAAGGGCGTGGTGGTCTCCCAGCTCGCCTCCTATGCCCCGGAGCACTCCGGGAAGCGCCCGCATGACCGCACGGCCCGGCAGGGCAAGCGCCGCACCGAGGCCATTCCCGGGGCGAACTCCTCCTCCCAGATCGAGCTCCTGAGCACAGGACGCAGTCCCTCTGGGCACGACGTCGGGCATTTCCGGCTCAATCCGCATACCGGTAAGACTCATCAGCTGCGCATCCACATGGCGCTGCTCGGTCTGGGTATCCTGAATGATCGTTTCTATCCTGAGCTACTTGATGATGCCCCTGATGAGTTCGACAAGCCGCTCCAGCTGCTGGCCAAGACGCTTGACTTCACCGATCCGCTGACCGGGGTGCCCCGCAGCTTCACCTCCTCTCGAGCCCTCCAGGAGTCCCCGCAGTGACCCACCCTCCGATCGCCTTCGGCATCAATGACCTCGGCGATCCGGCGCTCTACCAGGAGTGGGGGCTGTACTACTTCGTGGTCCTGGCAGTGGCGGTGGCGTTCACCGCGATCGTGCCGCCGTTCCCCTCCGAGGTCATGGTGATCGCCTCCGGCACGATGGCCGCCGAGGAGATCTTCCCGCTCCTGATGGTCCTCGCTGTGACCTTCATCGGCTGCCTCACCGGGGACATCGGGGTCTACCTGCTCTTCCGCTATAAACTCATCCGGCTGCTCTACCGGTGGCGATGGGGACGTCGGCTGCACCGAAAGATGCTGCGGATCTCGCTGCGCGCCGGGGGCGCATCGACCTGGGCGGGCCTGCTGCTCATCCGAGGAATCCCTGGGGGTCGCTCCGCCTCGATGGCCACCGCCGGGATCATGCGGCTCGGCGGCCGCTCGATCGTGGCGCTGTGCCTGTTGGGCGCGCTTACCTGGAGCCTGTGGCTGGTCGGATTAGGTTACATTACGGGAACAACTACCGGGCTCCCACCCTGGGCGAGCACGGCGGCCGCCATCGTTGTGGGTACCCTGGTGGGGTTGGGAATCACTGTGCTGATGACCCGGCAGCGTTCGCGTCGGGGGGCCGAACGCGAGTCGGTCGCCCGTTGACCAGCAACGATCCGGATACCGGGCTCCCGCACCGACTACACATGCCAGCCATGACCTAGAGGAGGAACACGGGCTTGACCGAGAAGTCCCAGGACGAGTCCGTCGAGACGCTCGCCGACGCCAAGGATCCAGGCGCCGAGACCGAGAACTCAGCTGCGTCCACCGAGGACAGCTCCGCCGCGGACCATGCGGCCGAGCCAATAGCCCCTGCCCGGAAACCGGCCGCCGCACCCGCACCCGCGCGCGAGTCGCGTGCCGCTGACGCATCGGCATCCCCTGAGCCGCCCTCACTTTCTGCGTCCTCGGCACCGTCTGAGTCGTCCGCACCCTCTGAGTCGTCCGCCCCGTCCGAGTCGTCCGCACCGTCGAAGCCGTCACGGCCGTCGGTGCGCTGGAGCCGACCCACGCCGGCCCGGCCCACTCCATCCAAGACCGACGTCCCCAAAACGGATCTCAGCAGCTTCTTCGACGACCTCGACGCGAAGTTCCTGGGCGCGGCCCGCCGAGTCGGTGCCGCCTTCCGCCGGCCCCCCGCTCCTAAGCAGCCCCGTCCTGAAGGTCAGCCCAGTTCCCAGCTCGGCCGGAACGGCCTCCACACGACGGGCCAGCACCCGTCGCCACCCACTGAGAACGTGGACAGCGCCCCGTTTGCCTTCGTGCACCCCGCGCCCGGGACGGAGTCTTCCCCACTGAGTCTTCCTCGACCTCGACGCGGTCTGGACGAGCAGCGACAGCGCGAGGTGATCCTGGAGAAGGCGGCAGCGATCGAGGCGGCCACCGCGTGGAACCAGCAGCCCACCGACCGTGAACTCCTCGAGTCTGCTGACGACGAAGAGGACCTCTTCACCTACATCCCGCCCTACAACATGCCCTCCAGAGATCCTGATCCCGCACCGGTGCGCAGCGATCTCTACCGTCAGCTCTTTGTCACCACGGGGGCCCTGGCCGCACTGGCCTCGCTGGTCTGGATGTTCGGGCTCTTCCCGGCGTCCCCGGCCATCTTGGGCGGCAACGCACTCGACGAGCTCACAGGCGGCTGGTACTCCGGCGGACAGGCACTGCTCTCCCCGAACGCGAACTTCTACTGGCTCTGGCCGATCATCGTGCTGGGCCTCCTCGCGCACGCAGTCCACCAGTGGACCACCACCCAGATCTCCACTCCGCGGCAGCGCCGCTCCGGCTGGCGGGTCGGCTCGGCCTCACTGTTCATGCTCCTCTGGACCTTCGCGGTGCACCAGGACATGCTCACCCTCGCGGCGCTGGCTTCGCTCGCCGCGGCACTGGCCCTGATCGACGCGATCCGGCAGTTCACCTTCCGCACTGCCCGAACCGGCATGGAACGCCGCTTCTCCGACACCACCACCGGGCTCTTCACCGGTTGGGCGATGGTCGCCGCCATGTCTTCGCTCTCCATCTGGCTGACCGCCATGGGCTGGCGAGTCCCGGGCATCCCGGCTGTGCTCTGGGCGCTGCTCGGACTGGGGATCTGCATCTGGGCCGCGGCCTACTACGCAATGACCGAACGCGGCAGGATCGCCGTGGCCCTCGGTATGGGCTGGGGCATGTTCTGGCTGATCTTCCCCCGCCTGCTCTCCGAGGTCACCTCCGTGTGGGTCGCGATCTCGGCAGCGATGGGCGCATTCGTCGTCATCCTCGCGACCGAATCTCGACGACACAAGATCAACCACGCGGAGCGACGCGCCGCCATGGGACGCCCGGTCGAAGACATCATCTGACCCAGCCCGGCGCGATCACCGCACAGACTGGACCACCGCACAGGAGGCACGATGAGGCACCCGCACCCAAGCCAGATCACCGCACTCGGAGCAGCCACCCTGCTCCTGCTCTCCTCCTGCGGCTCCCCCGAGGGAACCCAAGACCCCGCTCCCGCCGAGGACACGCAGCAGGTCGACCAGTCCACGCCGTCGCCGGAATCCGACCCGTCCGACCAGCCGGACGAGACGGATGAGCCTGAGGCGTCCGAGGAGTCTGAACCGGCGGAGGAGTCCGAGACTCCGGCACCGGCCGAGGACCAGGAGCCGGATCAGTCCGAGGACGCCGCCTCCCTGGACTTCCGCACCGACGCCCAGGAATCTGATGGCTTCCCCGCAGAGTTCACCCGCGGCGAGGACCCCAACCATCTGATCGACGTCCGCTCCGGCGTCCATGAGGCTACGACCGGGTGGTGTTCGAATACGCCGGCGACGGCGTCCCCAGCTGGCGCGGAGAGTACACCGACTCTGCGGCGGAGCTGGGGCGCGGCGAGCCCATCGAGGTCGCCGGCGACCACATCCTGGAGATCAATGTCAACGGGCCATCCTGGGCGCCGGAAGACCCGCCAGAGGATGAGCTTCCCTCACAGGAATACTACGAACGCGCTACCGGCGGCGCCTTCGAAGAGATCTTCATCCAGGGCCCCTTCGAGGCTCACTCGCAGTACCTGATCGGCCTGGACCAGGAACGACCCTTCCAGGTCCAGCTGCTCGAGGACCCGACCCGGCTTGTGGTGGACATCGCCCACGACGAATGACCCGTCGCTGAGCCCTGATCGGCGGTGTGCCCCGTTGTGGTGCATGATGGGACTATGAGCATTCGAACCCCAGATCCGAACCCCGGATGGTTGAACGAGGATGACCTCTACGAGGCGCGACGACGGCTCCCCATGGTCTACGTCGAGGCGATCCCGGTCCGGCTGGATCCCCTCGGCTGCATCACCGAGCTGGGGCTCCTCTACACCGCAGACGCCGAGGGCCACTTCTACCGCACCGTGGTCTCAGGACGGGTGATCTACCGCGAGACCATCCGCGCCGCGCTGCTGCGCAACATCGAGAAGGATCTCGGGTCCATGGTGATGCCGCAGATCCCCGCCTCGCCGGTGCCGTTCGCCGTGGCTGAGTACTTCCCTTACCCCTCCGAGACCGGGCTGGTCGATGACCGGCAGCATGCGGTCTCCATGGCGTATATCGTGCCGGTCTCCGGGGAGTGCTCCCCGCGCCAGGACGCCCTGGAGCTCAGCTGGATGACGCCGGACCAGGTGCTCAGCCCAGATGTGCAGGCAGAGTTCCTCGGCGGCCGTGAGAAGCTCATCCGCCAGGCCCTGGCCCACCTAGGTCATACCGGCTGACCCCACCAGCTGCGGCCGGTAGAATCAGGCCAATGACCACTCCCGCCCCAGAGAAGTCCGCCCGCCGCAGAAGGCCCTCCCGCAAGCAGGACACTTCATCCCGTCCGGTGCTGCGGCTCGGCCTGGCCGGGTGGATCGTCTCCTGGCTGGTGCCCACTGCCGTGATGGGCGGCCTTCTTCTGGCACTGGGCTTCCTCCCCGGCCTGAATGACGAAGGCTTCCTGGCCCCGCTGATCCCGCTGATCGCGGCCGCGGCCGTCGTCGTGGGCATCCCCGGGACCCTCCTGGTGAGCTGGCTCTACCGGCACCAGCTGCGCCCCACCGTGCATATCCTCGGCTACGTCCTCGTGGGACTGCTCTATGGTCCTGTGGTGCTTGTGGTCGGGGCCGGAGGACTGATCCCGATGCTCATCCCGCTGATCGGCTTCCCGGCCGGCATTCTGCTCGGAATCGGCCGGTGGATGGCGCAGCCGCTCGCCCGGGTGGAGAACCCCGATGAGGCCCCTGAGCACCTCGCGACCCCCGAGACTAAGGACCCTGAGCATGCCTGAGACCACTGCGCAGCCAGCGATGACGTTGAGCATTGCCGGATCCGAAGCCACCGGCGGCGCCGGGGCACAGGCGGATCTGAAGACCTTCCAGGAGCTCGGCACATTCGGCATGGTCGCGCTGACCTGTATCGTGTCCTTCAACCCGCGTGACGAGTGGAACCACCGGTTCATCCCGGTGGAGACCCAGGTGGTGCAGGACCAGCTCGAAGCGATCTTCGGCACCTACGGGCCCGAGGTCCTGGACACCGTCAAGCTCGGGATGATGGGCTCGCCCGCCATGATCTCCACCGTGGCCGCCGCGATGGCGGCACGGAAGCCTGGACATCTCGTGCTGGATCCGGTGCTGATCTGCAAAGGCCAGGAGCCCGGTCACGCGCAGGACACCGATAACGCGCTGAAGGCCGAGCTGCTTCCGCTCGCCACCTTCGTCACGCCGAATCACTTCGAGACCGAACAGCTCTCCGGAATGAAGGTCGAGACCCTGGAGGACCTGCAGGCGGCGGCCGCGGAGATCCACCGCCTCTCTGGAGCGGCGGTGCTGGCCAAGGGCGGGGTCCGGCTCGCCGGAAGCGAGGCCGTGGACGTCTTCGTCGACGCGGAGGGCATCGAGGTGCTCAGCGCGCCCAAGATCGGTGAGCACGCGGTCTCCGGGGCAGGCTGCTCCCTCGCCGCCGCTGTCACCGCGGAACTGGCCAAGGGCAGCTCAGCCCGAGAAGCCGCACGCCGGGCCAAAGAGTTCGTCACCGCGGGCATTCGCCAGCGCGTGGCCGGCAATACTCCGTTCGACGCGCTGTGGCAGGGCGGCCTGCGCGGCTGAGCCGATGATTTCCAAGCAATAATCTCTGGGCGATGACTGCTGTGCGCACCGAACCCCGCACGATCTTCGTCTTTGGTCCTAGCCTTCTTGGCCCTCTTCGAGCTGCGGCTCGATCAGCCCCAGCTGGGTCGCACGGATCAACAGCTGAACCCGGTCTCGCACCCCGAAGCGCACGCAGAGCCGGCCTAGGTGCGCCTTGACTGCGCCTTCGGTCAGCACCATGCGGAGCGCGATCTCCCGGTTGCTGAACCCTCGTGCCAGAAGGTTCAGTACTTCCGTCTCCCGGGGTGGTATCCGCGGAAGATAGTCAGAACCGGCCAGGGCCGCGGAGAACTCTTCAGCCTCACTGACTTCATTGAACTCGAGCTTGCGAGCCACATCCGGAGAGATCGGCACCGAGCTGCCGTGCACCTGACGAACCGCTTCCAAGACCTGCTCAGCCGTGGCGTCCTTGACGATATAACCCTTGGCTCCGGCATTCAGGGCCTGCAGAGCATGCCCCTCTGAGCTGAACGTGGTGACCGCCAAGACCGAGGTTTCTGGGGCGATCGCCATGACCGCAGCCGTTGCCTCAACCCCGCCCATCACCGGCATCTTAAGGTCCATGATGACGACGTCGGGATGCTCCTCCCGCACCCGTTCGATGACTTCGACCCCGTTCTGCGCTTCGCCCACGCAGACCATATCGGGGGCGGAGTCCACATAGGCGCGCAGGGCCGCACGCATGATCGGATGATCGTCTGCAACGACAAGACGGAGCATGCTGAACCTGTACTTTCTCGGCCTGGGACACCTGGCGCGGCCTTCTACCTTACTCCGAGCAACACGCCGGTCTCGCGCTTCAAGATCCTTCTGGGCGAGAGAGGTGCCGAAAAAGAGAAGACCCCAGTAAATTAGCTACTTTAGTCCACTATGTCCAAATTTGGACACAGGTTAATATAACTATACACGTTCAACTTGTTGCAGTACACCCCTGAAAGGAACAAAAAATGTCTCTCGCTTTGTTTGCCTACCGAATCGCTGTAGTTTCTACTTTAGTTCTTACCACCATTCTTGGATTCTTTGACATATCAGGTACGGTCGAGGTTGAAGGTTTCCTTCGTTCGTTCTTCTGCGCAGCCTTCCCCAGATCTTCATCCTGCTAACCTCTCCCCGGTCCAGGGCGTCAGGACGTATCCTTGAGAGTGACTTTTTCGAGCGATGTAGCGCCAAGCCGCCGAGTCTTGAGCGTCCTCACTCTCGCCACCCTCGGCGGAATCTCCGCAGACGTCGGTCTGGCTCTGATCTTCGACCCCGAATACGCCAGTCCGACACTCCAGTACGGGTACGTGATCTGGATCCTCGCGGCCTCCTTGTTCTGGCTGCATCCCGCGACAGGAGCGTTTGTGGCCCTGCTCGGCGCGGCCATCGGGACCACAGTGCTACCGGGACCTCCGCTCGAAAGCGTCATGCTGATCGCGTTGTTCAGCGGCCTGTGTGCGCTGTACTGCTCACCCTGGGTTCGACACCTCTATCTGGTGATGAGCCTGTTGATCGCCATCAGCGTGGGCCTCTCAGAAAGCGTTCGGGTACTCGCCGTCGGTTTGAGCCTGACATCCGCGGTATTGATGGTTCTGTCCTACCTGGCCGGTCGAGCCACCCGGAGACACCTCGCCTCACGCCTAACGGCTGAGCGCGAGCTCGGCGATCTGCGCGCAGCACACGAGGAGGCGCTCTCCGGGGAGCGACGTTCCATCGCAAGGGACCTCCACGACATCCTGGCCCACGACCTCACCGTCATCTCTATGCAGACTCAGGTTGCGACAGCCACCGGGACCCCGGAATCGCGCGCTGCGGCACTGTCCCAGATCTCCCAGTCCGCCAGCGCCGCGCTCCACGACCTGCGTCGCGTGCTGCTGGTGCTGCAGCGTGAGAACATCATCGGCTCCGGCCCGGGCGATGCGCCCGAGCTCGATCTGGAGTCCGGCCTGCAGCGCTTCACGGGGCGCCTGCAGGACCTCGGATTCTCGGTGGACACCTCGGTGCACGGGGATCTCAGCTCGATCCCGCAGTCTGTGGAGGCCTGCCTCTACCGGATTCTGCAGGAGTGCACCACGAACGTGGTCAAGCACGGAGCTCGCGGCCATGCCATCAACGACTGCAGCATCGAGCTTGAGGTCAAGGAGGCCACCGTGGACCTTGCCGTGACGAACCGGACCGACCCGAGTCAAGCACCGGCCCCGAAGTTTGCCACCTCAGGAACCGGACTGATCAGCATGGAGGACCGCGCGGCCACCTTCGGGGGCACGATCGAGGCAGGC
The DNA here is from genome assembly GCF_000582475.1 of Nesterenkonia sp. AN1. Taxonomy (NCBI): domain Bacteria; kingdom Bacillati; phylum Actinomycetota; class Actinomycetes; order Micrococcales; family Micrococcaceae; genus Nesterenkonia; species Nesterenkonia sp. AN1. The sequence continues at coordinate 315,507 of NZ_JEMO01000001.1, read as the reverse complement.
GCACCTGCTGACGGCATCTGGAGCGTGCAGGTCACCGGAATCCAGATGCGGCTGCCGCGCTGAGGCAAGCCACCGTCGGGCTGTTGCTGAACGAAAAAGCCGTCAGACACAGAGAGGCTCGGGCGGTGCCGTTCCCACCGCCCGAGCATTGACATCAGCCGAGGTCCTGCTCCGAACCCTTGCACCGTAACTCGGAGCGCCTCAAGGCCGATGCCCTCTCCCTGAATCATGCACCTGTGGTGCACGTCCAGTTACTATTCTCCGGGCGCTGAACCCACGGCGTAAGTGGACTTATGTCTACAGTTTGCAAGTTCAACTAAGCTCCCACCGCTTGTGACTATCGAGTAACATGTGTGCCATGACACATCACGCTCCCGATGCCACCGTTGATCCGATCTACGACGTCTCCACCGCGCAAGATCTCGACTACTACGGGGTCTTCGATGACCTTCCCGCCGCGGACCGGCAGTGGTGGACCCGCGCCCGCGAGTTCTCCGCCGGCCTGGAGACTCGGATGGCCCAGCACTGGGAGCATGCGGAGTACCCCGTGGACCTCGTGCGCAAGGCTGGCGGCCTGGGACTGCTCACCGACGGCGTCGACGTCTCCGAGGCCTCGATGGAGACCCTCTCCCCGATGGCAGCCGGGCTGGTGAACATGGAGACCTCCCGAACGGACGGCTCACTGGGCACAGCCCTGGCAGTCCAGGGCGGGCTGGCGCTGCGCACTCTGGCGCTCTTCGGCTCGGCTGACCAGAAGGCCGAGCATTTCACCAAGCTGGCCACGGCGCAGACGCTGGGGTCCTTCGCACTCACCGAGCCCACACACGGCTCAGACTCGGTCTCACTGGAGACCACCGCCCGGCTCGTCGGCGACGAGGACTCCGGGTATTACGTGATCAACGGGGCCAAGAAGTGGATCGGCAACGGTGCCTCAGGCGGGCTCACGTTCACCTGGGCCCGGGTGGCCGGCGGCGTCCACGACGGCAACGTCCGCTGCTTCATGATCGATCAGGACACTCGCGGCTACCGGGCCGAGGTGATCCAGGGCAAGGCCTCGCTGCGCGCGATCCACCAGGCGCTGATCCAGTACGAAGACGTCGAGGTCCCCGCCCACGCCGTGCTGCCGGGGGCAAAGACCTTCAAGGATGCCTCCAAGGTGCTCTTCGCGACCCGGCTGGGAGTGGCCTGGTCCGCCGTCGGCCATGCCTCGGCACTGGTCGAGGCGGCGCTGAGCTACTCCAAGCAGCGGGAGCAGTTCAGCCGTCCGCTGGCCAGCTTCCAGCTGGTGCAGGAGCGTCTGACCTGGATGGTCTCAGAGCTGACTTCCATGCAGCTGCACGTCCGAGCGGTCACCGAACGCGACATCGCCGGGACCCTGACCGGGCCGCAGGCCTCGCTGGCGAAGTATCACAACACCCGCAAGGCCCGGGCGATCGCCCAGGTCGCCCGGGACATGCTCGGCGGCAACGGGATCCTGCTCAAGAACAAGGTCCCGCGCCATATGGCCGACATCGAGGCGATCCACACCTATGAAGGCACTGAGTCCGTCCAGAGCCTGATCATCGGACGCGACCTGACCGGGTATTCGGCCTTCGCCTAGGCCTGGTGTGCGGCGGCGCCTACGAGGCGGCGCCGCACGACTTCCCCCTGAGGCTCAGCACTCCACGACGTTGACCGCCAGCCCGCCCAAAGCGGTCTCCTTATACTTCGAGGACATGTCCTTGCCGGTCTCGCGCATGGTCACGATGACCTCGTCCAGGGAGACCCGGTGGTCGCCGTCGCCCATCAGCGCCATCCGGGCGGCGTTGACCGCCTTGGTCGCGCCCATGGCGTTGCGCTCGATGCAGGGCACCTGCACCAGCCCGCCGATCGGATCGCAGGTGAGCCCGAGGTTGTGCTCCATCGCGATCTCGGCGGCATTCTCCACCTGTTTCGCGGTGCCGCCCAGAACCTCGCAGAGCCCGGCGGCGGCCATCGAGGCGGCCGATCCGACCTCACCCTGACACCCGACCTCGGCACCAGAGATCGAGGCCTGTTCCTTATAGAGGACCCCGATGGCGGCGGCTGTGAGCAGGAACCGCACGGCGATGTCCTCACGGTCCTCCTCCCCCGCGTAGCTCGCTCCGGGCCCGTAATGGGTGGCGTAGAACCCGACGCAGGAATGATCCCGGCGGCACCATTGGTGGGCGCTGTGACCACCCGTCCGCCGGAGGCGTTCTCCTCGTTGACTGCCAGCGCCACGAGGTTCACCCATTCCTGCCAGTAGGCGTGGGTGCGGCCCGGGTCGTCCTTCCACATCCGGGCGTGCCAGTCGGGGGCGCGACGTCGGACCTTGAGTCCCCCCGGCAGGTGCCCCTCCCGCTCCAAGGCGGAGTTCTTGCACTCCTCCATGACCTGCCAGAGGTGCAGCACCTTGCTGGTGATCTCGGCTTCGGCCGCTTCCGCGGTGCCGCCGTGGCGGGCGCGGTGCAGGGCGCGCTCGTTGGCGAGCATCACCCGGGAGACCGGAAGACCTGAACGGGCACAGTGCTCCATGAGCTGCGCGGCCGTGGTGAAGGGGTAGGGCACCTCGGCATCCGGGTTGGCGAGCGCCTCCCCCAGCGAGGCGTCGGAGGCCACCGCATCGGATTCAGAGAGCACGAAGCCGCCACCGATGGAGTAGAAGATCTCCTTCGCGACCTGGCCTCCCTCGGCATCGAATGCGGTGAGCGTCATGGCGTTGGTGTGCCGGTCCATGACCGTGAGCGGGCGCTGGATGAAGTCCTCCACCCGCAGCCGGGTCTCCCTGCCGGCCTCCTGCGCAGGATCCTGCGCCGGTTGCCCGCCCGCGGAACCGGACTCAGCGCCGTCGTGCTCGCGCCGGGCTCCCAGCTGGACCATGCCGGAGGCCTCCATCGCGGCAAGCCGCGAGTCGACCTGCTCGGGCAAGATGGTCTCCGGGTCCCAGCCCTCCAGACCGAGCAGCACCGCGGTGAAGGTGCCGTGACCGCGTCCGGTGGCCGAGAGCGACCCGTAGAGATCCACCTGCACCGTCTCGGTCCGGGCCAGCGCCTCAGGACTGCCGAGCTGCTCGGTCACGAAGCGCCGTGCGGCGCGCATCGGTCCCACGGTGTGCGAGGAGGAGGGGCCGATGCCGACCCGGAGCAGATCGAAGATGCTGATGGTCATGGTGAGTCTCGAATCCTGTCGCGCTCAGCGGGCGCGGCGGTAGAAGGGCAGCGGGACCACTTCGAAGGGCTGGGGCTTGCCGCGCAGATCAATATCGAGCCGGGTGCCGGGCTCGGTGTGCTCGACCTCGACGTAGGCCATCGCGATCGGGAAGCCCAGGGTCGGGCTGGGCAGCCCGGAGGTCACCGCGCCCACGGTCTCACCGGCTGCCGCTCCCTCGACGGCGAGCACCGGGTAGCCGCCGCGGCCGGCCCGCTTGCCCAGACCCTTGAGCCCGACCAGCCGCTGACCCGAGGTCTTGCCGCGACCCTCGGCCTTGGCCGCCTCCAGGGCGGCGCGACCTGTGAAGTTCTCCTGCTTGCTGAAGGAGACCACCGGCAGCCCGGCCTCGAAGCTGACCCGCTCGGTGGAGAGCTCGTTGCCGTAGAGCGGCATGCCGGCCTCCAGGCGCAGCGAATCCCGGCAGGCCAGTCCGCAGGGCACCAGAGCGTCGTCCGATCCGGCCTCCAGCAGCGCCAGCCACAGGGCGTGGGCCTTGTCGTTGGGCAGGAACAGCTCGAACCCGTCCTCCCCGGTGTAGCCGGTGCGGGCCAGCAGGATCTCGTCGCCGCCGATGCTCACCGTGGTGAACGCGTAGTAGCCCAGCTCTTCGACCAGGAAGGTCTCATTCGCGCGCACCACGGAGCTGATGATCTTCTGCGCGACGGGTCCCTGCACCGCGATCAGGCTGATCCCCTCGGATTCGTCCCAGACCTCGACGTCGAAGCCGGCCCCCTCGGGTGCGGCGCTGTCGGAGGATGTGGGGCTGTCGGAGGATGTGGGGCTGTCGGCGGATGCGGTGTTGCCGGCCGGGCCCGCGGCGGCACGCTCGCTGAGTGCAGCGGCGACCACCTCGCGGTTCGAGGCATTGGGCACCAGCAGGTACTCGTCCTCATCGATCCGGTACGCGATCAGATCATCGAGGATCCCGCCGTCCTCGCGGCAGATCAGCGAGTACTTCGCCTTGCCGATCTTCACCGCGGCGAGGTTGCCGACCAGCGCGGTGTTCAGGAAGGTCGCAGCATCGGGGCCGACGATCCTGATCTCTCCCATATGGGAGAGGTCGAAGAGCCCGGCGGTGGTGCGCACCGCGTGGTGCTCCTCGAGTTCGGAGCTGTACTTCAGCGGCATCTTCCAGCCGCCGAAGTCGGTGAAACTGGCGCCCAGTTCGGCGTGGGCGGCGCTCAGCGCGGTCTCTCTCATGCGGTGCTCTCCTCGAGCTCGAAGGCCTCCGGCGGTGGGCAGGAGCAGACCAGGTTGCGGTCCCCGTGGGCGCCGTCGATCCGGCTCACCGGCGGGAAGTACTTGTCCTGGAGCAGGTTGCGCACCGGGAAGGCCGCCTGTTCACGCGGGTAGGCCCGGTCCCAGGTGTCGCCGGCGACGACGGCGGCAGGGTGCGGAGCCAGACGCAGCGGGGATTCCGCCGCGCTGATCTTCTCCTCGATGATGTCCTGGATCTCGGCGCGCACTCCGATCATCGCGGCGATGAACCGGTCGATCTCGGCCAGATCCTCGGACTCGGTAGGCTCGACCATCAGCGTCCCGTTCACCGGGAAGGCCAGGGTGGGTGCGTGGAACCCGTAGTCGATCAGGCGCTTGCAGACATCCTCGGCGGTGATCCCCGAGGTCTTGGTGAGCTCACGCAGATCCAGGATGCACTCGTGGGCGATCAGCCCGTGCTCCCCGGTGTAGAGGATCGGGAAATGCTCCTTGAGCTGCGCAGCGATGTAGTTCGCGCTCAGCAGCGCATGGGCGGTGGCGCTGGTCAGGCCCTCGGAGCCCATCATGGCCAGGTACGCCCAGGAGATCGGCAGCACACCGGCGGAGCCGAAGGGGGTGGCGGTGACCGGGGCGCCGTCGCGACCTTCTCCCTCATGCTCCCCGGTGGCCCAGGAGGCACCCACGGAGGTGCTGGGCAGGAACGGCTTCAGGTGCTCGGCCACGGCCACCGGGCCGACGCCGGGTCCGCCGCCGCCGTGCGGGATGCAGAAGGTCTTGTGCAGGTTCAGGTGCGAGACGTCGCCGCCGAACTCGCCGGGCTGGGCGAGCCCGACCAGGGCGTTGAGGTTCGCCCCGTCGATGTAGACCTGGCCGCCGGTGGCGTGGATCTTCGAGCAGACCTCACGCACCTCGGTCTCGTAGACGCCGTGGGTGGAGGGATAGGTGAGCATGATCGCGGCGATCCGCTCCGGGTGCGCGGCGATCTTGGCCTCCATATCGGCCATGTCGATGGTCCCGTCCTCCGCGGTGGCGACCACGACGACCTGAAGTCCCGCGAGCACCGCCGAGGAGGCGTTGGTGCCGTGGGCCGAGGCCGGGATCAGGCAGATGTCCCGCGCGGCGTCGCCCTGGGCGAGGTGGTACTGCCGGATGGCCAGCAGCCCGGCGTATTCACCCTGGGAGCCGGCGTTGGGCTGAATGGAGACCGCGGCGTATCCGGTGACCTCGGCGAGCCGGGACTCCAGGTCCGCGATCATTTCGCGCCAACCGGTGGTCTGCTCCGCCGGGGCGTAGGGGTGAATCCCGGCGAACTCGGGCCAGGAGATGGCCTCCATCTCGGTGGCGGCGTTGAGCTTCATGGTGCAGGAACCCAGCGGGATCATGGTCCGGTCCAGGGCGAGGTCCCGGTCCGAGAGCCGGCGCAGGTAGCGCATCATCTGCGTCTCGGAACGGATCTCGTGGAAGATCGGGTGGGTCATGAACTCGGAGGTGCGGGTCAGGGACTCGGGGAACGCGAAGCCCTGGTCCTGGGCGGCGGACTCTGCCTGCGCGGCGGATGCGGACGGATCCGCGACCGGCAGGGCATCCTTGACGCCGAAAGCCTGTGCGACGGCGGCGAGCTGCGCCGGCGTCGTCGTCTCGTCGGTGGAGATGCCCACGACGTCCTCGCTGACCCGGCGCAGGTTGACCCCGGCGGCTTCGGCGGCGGCGATGACCTTCTCGGCCTGATCGTGGGAGTCCAGCCGGACCTGGACCGTGTCGAAGAAGGACTCGGCGATCAGCTCCTGACCGGCGCCGCGCAGCGCGGTCGCCAGGGTGCGGGCGTGGCCGTGGACCCGCTTCGCGATCCGGGTCAGGCCCTCGGGGCCGTGGTAGACGGCGTACATCGAGGCCGCCACGGCCAGCAGCGCCTGAGCGGTGCAGATGTTCGAGGTGGCCTTCTCGCGGCGGATGTGCTGCTCGCGGGTCTGCAGGGCGAGCCGGTACGCGGGGCGGCCCTCGGCGTCCTTGGAGACCCCGACCAGCCGGCCCGGGAGCTGACGCTGCAGGCCGGACTTCACGGCCATGAAGGCCGCATGCGGGCCGCCGAAGAACAGCGGCACGCCGAAGCGCTGGGAGCTGCCCACCGCGATGTCGGCACCCTGCTCGCCGGGTGAGGTGATCAGGGTCAGCGCGAGCAGGTCCGCGGCGATGGTGACCATCGCTCCGCGCTCTTTGGCCTCGGCGATGACCGCGCGGTGATCGACGACGGCGCCGGAGTTGGCCGGCTGCTGCAGCACCAGTCCGCAGATCTCCCCCTCGGGCAGGCCTTCGGCGGCGATGTCCACGGTCTGGAGCTCGATGCCCAGCGCCTCGGCGCGGCCGGCGACCACGGCGCGGGTCTGCGGGAAGATGTCGGCGTCGAGCACGATCTTCGCGGTGGCGCGCTTCTTGTTGCCGCGGCGCATCAGCAGGATGGCCTCGGCCACCGCGGAGGATTCGTCCAGCAGCGAGGCGTTGGCGATGTCCAGACCGGTGAGGTCGGCGACCATCGTCTGGAAGTTCAGCAGCGCCTCGAGTCGACCCTGCGAGATCTCCGGCTGGTACGGCGTGTAGGCGGTGTACCAGGCGGGGTTCTGCAGCACGTTGCGCAGGACCACCTGCGGGGTGTGGGTGTCGTAGAAGCCCTGCCCGATCATCTGGGTGTGGGGCTGGTTCTTCTCCGCGTAGACGCGCAGCGCCTGCAGCGTCTCGGCCTCGGTGAGCGCCTCGGGAAGGTTCAGCAGTTCGGGCTGGCGGATCGCCTCAGGCACCGCGGCGTCGACCAGATCGGTCAGCGAGTCGTAGCCGAGGGCGTCGAGCATGGTGCCTGCGGTCTCGGTGGTGGGCCCGATGTGCCGGGCGGAGAACTCGGTGGCATCGGGGGCGAGGGTGGAGCTGCGACGGACGGATGTGACGGTCATAGAGGAACCTTCCAGGCATGGAGATGGCGCGGGTTCCTCCCCCGCTCTGTGATGGACCTGAGAGATTCACCGGTCACCGCTCCCGTCAGACGGGGCAGAACCGGCTTGCACCTTCGGTGAGCCAGCCAGGACATCGTCCTGACGTGCTGCTTTCCAGAGTTGCCACCCCTGCACGGTACTGAGTGCCTGAGAGATTCCCGGGGAGGATATTGCTCCTTCGGCGCCGGATCCGCGCCCAGGGCTGCAGTGCGAACACTGCTCTGGGCGCCAGCCGGACTCTCCCACACAGGGGACATGGCGATGATTCGGTTTCCCCTCATTGTGCCACAGCAGTGTTTTCGGCCACGTTTCGGAATGCCATCATCGGGATCCGCCGAGAGGGGTGCGCACATGTTCCGGAAGCAGACCGACCCCGACGACCCGGGCCAGGATCCGACGCAGCACAGGTGAGCCCAGCCGCAGCAGTCTCACCGCGCCCAGGGAAAGCACGCGTTGCCCAGCGGTGGCACGCGCGATCACCCGATGCCCCCGGCCCTGAATGGCCTGCATCACCTTCACCGGGCGCTCCCGACGGGCCTGAACTTCAGCCAGCGTGCGCTCCGGGACCACACCCTGCCGCAGCTGCGGGGTGATCGCATTGGCGAGCGCGACCGCATCCTGGATGGCGTAGTTCACGCCCACTCCGAACATCGGGGACATCGCATGGGCGGCGTCGCCGATCGCGATGAATCCGGGCCGGTGCCAGCGCAGGAGCCGATTGATCTGCACCGTGAGCAGCTTGATCTGCTCCCATTCGGTGAGGGTGTCCGCGACCCCGGCGAGCACCGGAGCCGCCGCCACAAGCCGGGTGCGGAACTCGGTGATCCCGATCTGCTGCATCGCGGGGAATGCGCCCTTCTTGATGATCAGGCCGGATTGGTAGGTGTCGCCACGATCGATGGTCAGCACCATGCCTGCCGAGGAGACATAGGCCAGGGTCGCCGGTGGCGGATCGGAGGGCTTTGGAAGGCTGAACCAGAGCACGTCGATGGGCACCCCGGACTCCACCGCTCGCAGCCCGGCAGCTTCGCGCAGCGCAGAGGTTCTGCCATCTGCGGCCACCGTGAGCCGGGCATGAATCTGCTGATCACCGCCAGCTGAGCGGACACGCAGACCGAGCACGGCCCGGGCGCTGTCAGTTCCCTGAGCATCTTCCCGCCCCGGATCCTGGTCCAGGGGCGCACGCAGCAGACCAATGGCTTCGGTGTCCATCTGCAGGTCGAAGCCCGGCAGCGTCCTTGCTTCCTGGGCGAGGAAGTCCAGGAAGTCCCACTGCGGGGCCAAGACCAGGAAATTGTCCGGTGCGCGCAGCACCCCGAAGTCCACCAGGGTCATCCGCTCACCCTCGATGACGGCGTCGAGGGTGCAGAGCTGAGTGACGGGCAGCGCCAGAAACTTCTCGCGCAGCCCGAGCTCGGCCAGGAGCGTGATCGTGGAGGGGTGGACGGTGTCACCGCGGAAGTCACGGAAGAAATCAGCGTGCTTCTCGACCACGGTGACCGCCAGCCCGGCGCGGGCCAGCAGGTAGCCCAGCATCATCCCGGCAGGCCCTCCCCCGGCGATCACACAGTCACGCTGTGGCTGGGTCATCGGTATCGTCTCCCATGGTCACCTCATCCGAGCACCAGGCCTGCAGGGTCCCGGCCCCGCATCCGTGGCCCACTCAGGCAGGAGCCGGCCGGACCGGTTGGACCACAGAGGAGCTTGCGGGGACACCGTGCCAGATCACCGCGGTCTCTCCGCTGCGAATCTGCTCCTGGAAGTCCCGAAACATGATCGGCACGCCCTGGGCCGAGTCAAGGTCAAGGCGGTCCATGGCCTGGAGATGGATATGTGGCTGAGTGGAGTTTCCGCTGTTGCCGCATTCGGCGAGGATCTCCCCAGAGCTGAGCCGCTGGCCGGTGTGGACCCGGATCGAGCCGCGGCGCAGGTGCACCAGTGCGATGAAGCGCTGACTCTGCGGATCCTCGATGATCACGTGGTTTCCCGCCACCGCAGCCGGTCCCTGGCGGACCCGGGAGGGCTGCCTCAGCATGTAGGGGATCAGGCTCAGCTGCGAACGTCTGGCCGAGTGGTCCTCCTCGCCGTCGTGGATCACCCGCACGGTGCCCTCACACGGCGCCAGCACCGTCTTTCCGAAGCCGAAGAACAGCTCCGGCTTCTCGGAGGCAAGGACGCTGCGCCAGCTCCGCGAGTCGGCGGACCGACCGCGGGAGTTGACGGCGACGAAATCGATGGCGTAGCGGATGCCGAAGAGGTCGGTCCCGTGGCTCGGAACGTGTGAGGCCGGGCTGTTCTGCACCATCCAGCTACCGGTGAAGGGCAGGGAAAGCTCCAGGGGGTGCGACGCAGAGGACGCGGACCGCAGCGGCATGGTCCAAGCGTAGACCCGCAAGGGTCTGGTGTCTCCAGCATCTGACCCGCTCGATCTCTCGATCGTGTTCCACGATGACGCCCCTTGTCAGGAGGCCAGACTCTGCGAGAATCGCGTCATGACGCTCAATGACTTCGTCCCTGCGGCGAACCAGGGCGGTGACCCGGCCGGCTATGAGCTCGAGAACGGCGCGATCGATCCGCAGGGGACGCTTTGGGAGGCGCTGCGACGAGCCGCGGACTGGCGGCACAAGGTGCTGGTGGATCTGGGCTGCGGCGCGGGCTACTGGCTGCCGAAGTATTCCGAGGCGGAGAAGACCATCGGGATCGAACCCGACAGCCGGCTCCTGGAGGCCGCCCGGGCCCGCACCCGACGCGCCGCGGTCTTCCAGGGCTCGGCCGAGCATATTCCGCTGGCAGATTCCAGCGTCGACGTGGTCCACGCCCGCCTCGCGTACTTCTTCCCCTCCGAGTTCTTCGACCCCGCGGCCGGGCTGAAGGAGGTCGCTCGGGTCCTGCGGCCCGGGGGCAAGCTGGTGGTGATCGACAACGACCATGCGCTCGGCGAGTTCGCCGCGCTGCTGCGCGCGAGCGCTCCCGCTGCCGCGCAGGGCCGGGACAGCTATCCCTCGGTCTGGTGGCAGGAACAGGGCGCGCGCACCACCGCGGTGATGAGCCGCTGGCAGTTCCACCGCCGGAGTGACTTCGAGCGGGTCCTGAACCTGGAGTTCCCCACCGAGGTCGCCGAGGATTGGCTGCGACGCCACCCGGATCGACTCGGCCTGTCCTATGGCTGCCTGCTGCACATCTGGACCAAGCCCTGAGCGCCCGACCTGCGCAGAGTCGGTGCAGGCCCGCAGGACCCGAGTCCATCCCACGGCCGCGGGTCATAATTCGGAATCGGAGAGTCCCGACGCCGCTGAGCACGCTATCTTTCAGAGCAGGGCACCGAGCCCATCACCTTTGAAAGGCCCCACGTTGACTCGATACCGCGTAGCTCTGACCCTGGAACGCTCCCTGGATGAACAGGAGATTCTGAACCTCCGCGGGCAGCGCAGCGAGTCGATCTCGGACTACGAGATGGATGGCGAGAACGTGGTCCTGGCGAGCCTCGATGCCGCAGACTCGCTGGCCGCTCGTGACACGGCCGAGCTGCAGGTGTCTCGCGCCACCGGGGTCGCGATCCACGCGGCGCAGCTGATTCCCTGATCGTCACAGCGCCGGGCGAGATCGCCGATCCCGCGGCCCGGGACCAACACCTTCCGGCGGCTGCGCGGGGTTGAGGGGCCCCAGCCCGAGCCCGGTGCCTTCCCAGCCCCCACCCGGTGCCTTCTCAGCCCCGCCGCGGAGACGTTCTCGGAGTCTGGTAGATCAGACCCAGCGTCAAGAGTGTGACCGCCGCTGAGAGGTGCAGCAGCAGCCCCATCAGCGGAACCAGCCCAGGACCGATGCTCTCGCTGGGCATGGCGCGCAGGAGTGCATCGCCGCCGATGAAGAGCACTGCGGCCAGCAGCGCCACCCCACCCAGGAACACCCGAAGGATCCTGCGCAGCGAGGCCAGGTACAGCGCGTAGAGCGTGCAGATCGCCGCGGCGAGGGACCCGGTCCCGGCCACGAGGCTGAACTGCTCGTAGCTGAGGATGAAGAATGCGAGCAGCGAGAAGGCCACGGCCGGCAGCAGGTTCAGCGCCGCGGCGATCAGCAGCAGCGCGCGCGGTCCCCGGCCGGCCGCCGTCGTCGTCTTTGGCCTGGTCCCGGGGCTCGCCATCGCTAGCGCGCCTGGCGCTGGGACAACCGGTAGTCCAGCAGCACCAGCACCAGCACCACGGCGAACCCTGCGGCGCCCAGTCCCAGTGCCAGTCCGAGGTTCTCACCCGGGCCCAGCAGCCCGCGGCCCTCGTCCTGCCAGGGCCACAGCGTGCGCAGCGCACCGACCATCACCCCGGCGAGCACCACCATGGTGATCCGGTGCCGGTGATCCAGCAGCCACTTCAGGCCCTTCACGATGGAGATCACGCCGAGCGCGAGGCCCAGCGCGAAGATGCCCAGGTAGGCGAGGTCACGATCGGCTGCGGCGCGCAGCGTGGGCTCGTAGAGCCCGAAGGTCAGCAGCAGGAAGGACCCAGAGAGTCCCGGCAGCAGCAGTGCCGAGACGGCGATGGCGGCCGCGGGAAGGATCACGTACCAGGTGGGCTCCACCGCGGTGGGCGGCAGCGAGACCAGCCAGAAGGTCAGACCGGCGGCGGCGATGCCGGCCAGCAGGTGTGAGGCCTTCAGTGGTCCCGAACGGTCGAACCAGGCCATCTGCAGCGGCACGAAGATCGAGGCGAGCACCATCCCGAAGAAGGTCGCCCGGGTGAGCTCGGGGTAGGCCTCCACGGCCTCGGACATCGGCCCGGCGAGGGTGAACACCGCGATGATCATCCCGACCATGACCGGCAGGACTACCTTCCACTCCACCAGGCGAAGGTGACGCATGAAACCGGCTCCCCGATCCGGCCCGGTGATCAGCGCCCGACCGGCGGAGACCACATGGGAGGCCGAGTCGATGAGCTGCCGGTAGATCCCGACCACCAGCGCGACGGTGCCTCCGGAGACCCCGGGGACGGTCTCCACGGTGCCGATCATGGCACCCCGGATCAGGTTCCCCGGCAAGGAGGTGCGACGAGCCGGAGGCGGGCCGGCGGCGTCCTCGCGTGCGACCGAAGGCGCGGCGTCGCCCCGGGGGCTGGTCTGGGAGGCGGAAGACTCGGCAGGGATGATGGACTCCTCGGTCAGGAAGGTAGGGGAAAGCGGGTCTGATGACCGCACCGGGGCACCACGACGTCGGTCATTATCTCACCGAGTGCTAACGGCACCCAGCGTCTCGGGGTCCACCGCCTGGAAACGCACCTCGGCGCCGGGTGAGAGCTGCGCAGCCAGCGAGAGATCCTCACGCACCACGACGCCCAGCACCGGGTCGGCACTGGTCACCGGATGTTCCGCCAGCGCCACCGAGGGCTGGCCGGATGCGGCGATGCTGATGGCGCCGCGCAGCAGCGGTTCCGCCGGCAGCGCCTCGGGCTGGGTGCGCGTGAGGGGATCGTCGCCGTCGAGCAGCAGGCTGGACCGGTTGGACCCGGTCATGACCTCCCAGGGCTGTCCCTCGAGCCGGGACAGGCCGGCGGCCCCGGCGCGGCGGGTGCCGAAGTACTCGACCCGAGGGCCGGGCACGTAGCGCAGCACGGTGGCCTCCCCCGGCAGCGGCAGCGGGGTGGGCGCCACAGAGGCGATGCCCACGAAGCGCGAGGCCGCGCCGGCCAGCCCGAAGCGGTCCCCCACCTGCACCGGGGCCGGTCCGATCCCGGCCACCGTGTCCGTGGCGCAGCTGCCCAGGACCACCGGCGCCTCCAGGCCGCCGGAGATCCCCAGGTAGCTGAAGACCCCGCGACGCGGCGGCCCCAGGTGCAGCACCTCGCCGGGGAAGACCCAGAACGGGGCGCGGCCCGGGGCTGTGCGGCTGCGCTGGGTGGTCTGGGCCACCTCGGTGCCTCCCCGGGAGATCGGCACGGGTTCCTGCGTGAGGATCTCCAGGGGGACCTCGGCCCCGGTCACGGCGAGGATCGAGGTCTGGCACAGGCGCACGCTGAGTCCTCCCCCGCAGATCTCCAGGACCGCAGCGGAGTCGTCATTGCCGATCAACCGGTTCGCCTGGCGCGCGGCGGAGAAATCGGCCGGTCCCGCGCGGCCGACGCCCAGGCCGCCGAAGCCATAGCGACCCAGGTCCTGGACCAGGACCTGGCCCGGAGACTCGCAGGTCGCGTTGGGCAGCACCTCCACCACGGCCTCGCGCTCCTGGGGCTGCAGGCCTCCGGCGTAGGACTGCGGGATCTCGACGGCCGGGTCCTCGCCTCCCACGGTCTCCTCGGGCACCTCCCCGTCAGCTTCCTTGGCGGTCGAGCCGCTGGAAGCAGCAGACCTGCGCCGACGCAGCTTGAGCCGCTTGGCCTGCTTCAGCGCGGTCTGCGCGTCACGGCGTCGGCGGAAGTCCACCAGGACCGTCCGGACCCCGGGAATCGCGTCCAGCTGACCGGAGAAGGGCTGCCCGGCCAGGTGCGTCATCAGAAGAGAGAGGTCTCCCTCCGCGGTGACCTCGATGAGCAGGGCCCGCTGCCCTACTTCCCGGACGCTGTGAATCATCCCCCCAGCGTGCCATACCCCGGCGGTCATCCCCTGACCTGGATCATGAGCCAGAACACGCGCTCCGGCGGTCGTTTCCCCTGCGAACCATGAAACAATCGGGCTGTGATCGCCGCCAAGAAGACTGCCGCTGAGCCGAAGGAGCCGCTCTTCACCAAGGACTTCCTGCTGGCGATCGTGATCAACCTCTTTCTCGCGATCGTGTTCTTCGTCCTGGTCACCGGTCTGGCGGTCTACGCCGCCGAGGAGTTCTCCGCCGGAGAGACCGCCGCCGGGTTCGCCGCCTCCGCCTTCGTGGTCGGCGCGCTGGCCGCCCGGATCTTCGCCGGAAAGTACGTGAACTTCCTGGGCCGGCGCCGCACCGTGCTGGCCTGTCTGGTGGTCTACGTGCTCGCCGGTCTGGCCTACCTCGTGGTGGACAGCTACGAGATGCTCATCGCGCTGCGCGCGGTGCATGGAATCTCTTTCGGCTTCGGGCAGACCGCGCTGAATGCCGGGGTCTTCGCGATGATCCCGCGCACGCGCCGCGGCGAAGGCGCTGGCTACTACCTGCTGGCGAACTCGCTGCCACCGGCCATCGGCCCGCTCGCCGCGATCCAGCTGACCCAGCGCTACGACTTCTGGGCGATGTTCCTCGCGGTCACCATCGTCTCGGTGATCGCCCTGATCTTCGCGCTGTTCCTGCGCCTTCCCGAGGACAAGCCCTGGCGCACCAGCCTGATCGAGAAGCTGACCCTGCGCCCGCGAGACATCATCGAACCCCGTGCGTTCAAGATCTCCCTGGTGGCGATGCTGCTGGGCATCGGCTTCGCCTCGGTGATGACCTTCCTCAACGGCTACGCGCGCAGCCTCGACATGGTGGACGCCGCTTCGCTGTTCTTCGTGATCTACGCCGGTGCGGTGCTGGCCTCGCGGCTGTTCATGGGCAAGGTCCAGGACCGCTTCGGGGACAACGCGGCGGTGTACCCGGCGGTGATCTTCTACATCATCGCCATGGGGCTGCTCGCCTGGGCGCCGAACCAGGGGGTGCTGCTCACCGCCGGGGTGCTGGCCGGCTTCGGCTTCGGCTCGCTGCTGCCGGTGCTCCAGGCGATCATCGCCTCGGATCTTCCCGCGCACCGGACCAGCATCGGGATCTCGACCTTCTTCATCATGCTCGACGCCGGGTTCGGGTTCTCCCCGCTGCTGCTGGGTCCCCTGGTCAGCTACGCGGACTACCGCTTCATGTACGCGATGTGCGCCGGCGTCGTCGTGCTCTCGCTGGTGCTCTACTGGCTGGTCCATGGCCGCCATGACGTCCACCAGGGTGTGGCTCGCCGGATCCCCCGCTCGGGCCCGCGGGGCAAGGACGCCGACGGCGCCGGGGCCGGTTCTTCGAGCAGCTGACCCACGGTTCGGCGCACCTGCAGAAAGAGCTTCGCGGAGGCGTCAGGGTGTGGGCGTGCCGCCGTTGGCGTTGAGGGTCTCACCGCTGACGTAGCTGGACTCCGGCGAGGCCAGGAAGACGAAGGCCGGCGCCATCTCCACCGGCTGTCCCGGGCGGCCCAGCGGCGTGTCGTGGCCGAACTCCGGGAGCTTCTCCTTGGGCTGGCCCTGAGTGGGCTGAATGATCGTCCAGACCGGACCCGGGGCCACGGCGTTGACGCGGATGCCTCGGGGGCCGAGCTGCTGGGCCAGACCCTTGGTGAAGTTGTTGATCGCGGCCTTGGTGGCGGCGTAGTCCAGCAGCATCGGGTTGGGCTGGTAGGCCTGGACCGAGGTGGAGTTCACGATCGTCGAGCCCGGGCCCATGTGCTTCAGCGCCGAACGGCTCAGCGTGTACATCGACTTGATGTTGATCTGGAAGGCCTCGTCGACCTGTTCGTCGGTCAGCTCCTCGAGGGAGTCGTTGACGATCTGCTTTCCGGCGTTGTTGACCAGGATGTCGAGTCCGCCCAGCTGCTCGGCGGCAGAGTCGACCAGGCCCTCGCGGTACGTCTGGTCCATCAGGTCACCGGGCAGCGCGACCGCGGTGCGCCCGGCATCCTTGATCGCGGCGATGACGCGCTCGGCGTCCTTGCCCTCAGCGGGGAGGTAGGCGATGGCCACATCGGCGCCCTCGCGGGCGAAGGCGACGGCGGTGGCCGCACCGATGCCCGAGTCACCACCCGTCACCAGGGCCTTGCGGCCCTGCAGCCGACCGAGTCCGCGATAGGACTCCAGGCCGATGTCCGGGACCGGCTCTGCGTCCACCTCGAGGCCCGGCTCGGGCTGGTCCTGCTTCGGCGGGGAGATCTTGCTGTGGCGGGTGGTCGGATCGTCGAAGGCCAGCTGAGTGCCTGCAGCTCGCTGGCATCGGGGAAGGAAGCGGAAGTGGAATGAGTGCTCATGATTTCGACCCTATGGCTGAACCCGGACGACCCGCAAGGACCGTCATACGCTGAAGCTCATGAGGTTTCCCACACCCCGATCGGGAATCAAGCTCCTCTTCAAGACCTGCGCCGGCGCAGCCAACCCCGGGGTCGACTGCGGCTCAGGGCACCTGGAGCGCGGTGTTGGGCAGGTCGGTGATCAGCATGTGCCCGGGGGCATGGCTGATCGCGAACTCCGGCCGGGACTCCATCACCGCCGCCTGTGGGGTGACCCCGCAGGCCCAGAACACCGGGGTCCAGCCGGCGGGGATCTGTACCGGGTCCCCGAAGTCCGGTGCGCCGAGATCGGCGATCCCCAGGTCTGCGGGGCTGCCGATGTGCACCGGGGCGCCGTGGACCCCGGGATAGCGCGAGGTGATCCGGACCGCGTCGGCGATCAGGTCAGCGGGCAGCGGGCGCATCGAGACCACGAGGGGTCCGCTGAGTTCTCCCGCCGGTGCGCAGCGAAGTGCCGTCTTGTACATCGGCACGTTCACGCCCTGCTCGATGTGCGCGATCGGGATGCCAGCCTCGAGCAGCGGGGCCTCGAAGGTGAAGCTGCACCCGATCAGGAAGGCCACCAGATCCTCACGCCAATGCTGCCTGGCGTCATCGGGTTCCGCGACCAGCTCGCCGTCGCGGTACACCCGGTAGGCCGGGATGTCGGTGCGCAGATCGCCCTGCGCCAACAGCGGACTCGCCGCACCGGCGTCGTGAAACTCTCCGGGCTCGAACACCCCGAGCACCGGGCAGGACTTCGGGTTGCGCTGCGCGAAGAGCAGCATGTCGAAGGCCAGCTCTCGGGGCAGTGCCAGCAGGTTGACCTGGGCGAAGCCGGGGCTGATCCCGCTGGTGGGTCGCCGCAGCCCGGCACGGAACTGCGCGCGGGCTGCGGCGGGACTCAGCTGGGCCGTTGAACCTGGGGCGTGGCTCATCCTTCGGTCCAGAGGCTGGCCAGACCGCCCAGCGAGCTATAGCCCATGAAGATGGTCAGCAGCCAGACCAGGACGCCGAGGATCAGCAGCCACTTGGGGTACTTATAACCCTGGAGCAGGTCGCGGCGGCGCCAGGCGGCGTAGAGGATCACGGCGAAGCCCAGCGGCAGCACGGTGCCGTTGAAGGCGCCGGCCATGATCAGCAGGGTCTGGGGTGCCTGGCCCAGCATCAGGAATGCTGCGGTGGTGATCACCAGGAAGCCCAGGAAGTACCAGTTCTTGGTGCTGTCCTTGGTGTTCTTCGTGGTCAGGAAGGACACGGTGGTGTAGGTGCAGCCCAGGACCGAGGTGATCGCGGCGACCCAGAAGACCGCTCCGAAGACCCGCAGGCCGATCTCGCCGAGCGCCACGGAGAACGCATCGGCGGCGACGTTGTCCTCAGCCAGGACCACACCGGTGGAGACCACTCCGAGCACGGCCAGGAAGAGCAGGAAGCGGATGATGGTCGCCACGACGATCCCCAGGATGGAGGTCTGCGAGATCGCCTTGACGTTCTCCACCCCGGTGTTGCCGGAGGCGATGAGCCGGTGGGCGCCGGCGTAGGTGATGTAGCCGCCGACGGTGCCGCCGATCAGCGTGGTGATCACCAGGAACTCCACCTGGTCCGGCACGAAGGTCTGGCGCAGCGCCTCGCCCAGCGGCGGGGCGGTGGTGACGGCCATGAAGATCATCAGCAGGATCAGCACGGCGCCACAGGCGACGACGATCCGGTCCAGCGCGACTCCGGCCTTCTTGGAGAAGAAGATCAGCAGCGCGAGGATCACCGAGAGTCCGCCGCCGATGCGGGCGTCCATGCCGGTCATCGCGTTCAAGCCGAGCCCGGCACCGGCGATGTTGCCGATGTTGAAGACCACGCCGCCGAAGAAGATCAGCGCCGCCAGCGCCCAGCCGAGGCCGGGCAGGATTCGGTTGCCCAGGGTCTGCGCGTAGAGCCCGGAGACCCCGAGCACGCGCCAGACGTTGAGCTGGACCGCGATGTCCACCAGCACCGAGATCAGGATCGCGAAGCCGAAGGCGGCCCCGAGCTGATAGGTGAAGGTCGCGGTCTGAGTGATGAAGCCCGGGCCCACCGCGCTGGTGGCCATCAGGAACATCGCGCCGAGCAGCGCCGTGCGGCGGGTGCGGATCAGCACCGGGCCCTGGGGGTCCGCGCCGTTGGAGTCCCCGCCGTTGGAGTCCCTGCCGTTGAAGTCCGGGCCATCGGCCTCGGGGCCTCCGGCGCCTGAAAGGTCTGCGTGCTGTGAGCGTTCTTGGTCCTTCGGGCTGCGGGGTGCATCCGCAGACGATCTGGGGGTAGAGGCGTCAGCCACAGGAGCCCTCCATGGGTGAGTAGGGGGAACATCGCCGACACCGTGCGCAGTGCACATGTGACGTACGTCTATTCCGTGGATCACAGCTCACAGTACTGTTGTTCAACAATCCAGGCAAGGGATTGTGGAACAATCGGCCCACGTTTTACATGCTCTTCACATACGCCGGCCTCAGGTGCCGGCGAGGATCCACCGGTTGACGTCGTGTCCGAAGCCGAACCAGACGAGCGTGCCCCCGATCGGGAAACCGACCAGCACGATCACCCAGCAGACCCGCAGCACCGGCGGCAGCCGGGGCTCCCGAGCCACCTGGATCAGCGCGATCACGATGAAGCCGATGATGGCGGCCACGGCCGCCGCTCCCAGGAGCATGAACAGCATGGACAGCATGGACAGGACGCTGACGTTCATGCCCGTGACCCTACGGCGACGGCGGGGTCACGCTCAAGGGTCAGCTGACCTGCAGTGACGCGGCGGTTCGGAATGCGAGTAGCGTTGAATCGGTTGTGGCCTGTGGGCTCGACGGTGCCGTCGCAGCCAGCCCGGCATCACGGAAGATCTTGGGGGTTTGTGCGTGAGCATGGAACGCGCGGCATGGGGCTCGCTCTACAGCATGACCCACGCGAAGAAGGACTATCGGCCGTTCAACCGGGAGACGCTGAGCCGCATCGGCCGGTTCGCCCGCCCGCACCGGACCCGGCTGATCTGGTTCCTGACCCTCTCGGTAGTCACCGCGGCACTCGCCGTGGCGACCCCGCTGCTCGCCGGTCAGGTCATCAACGCGATCACCAGCTCCGCGGAGGTGGCGGTCGTGGTCCGACTGGCCGTGCTGATCGCTCTCATCGCCGTGGCCGATGCCGGGTTCAGCATCCTGAGCCGCTGGCTCTCCTCACGGATCGGCGAGGGCCTGATCCTGGATCTGCGCACCGCCGTGTTCGACCACGTGCAGAAGATGCCGATCGCGTTCTTCACCCGCACCCGCACCGGCGCGCTGGTGAGCCGGTTGAACAACGACGTCATCGGCGCCCAGCGCGCCTTCAGCGGCACCCTCTCCGGCGTCGTCGGGAACCTGGTGATGGTGCTGCTCACCATCATCGCGATGCTCTCGCTGTCCTGGCAGGTCACCCTGTTGGCCCTGGTCCTGCTTCCGGTGTTCGTGGTGCCTGCTCGCCTGATGGGCGGCCGGCTGGCCAAGCTGCAGCGCGAGGCGGCGAACCACAACGCCACCATGGGCACCCAGATGACCGAACGCTTCTCCGCCCCGGGCGCCACCCTGATCAAGCTCTTCGGACGCCCCGAGGAGGAGTCGGTGGAGTTCGAGCGGCGCGCCCGCCGGGTACGGGACATCGGGGTCAAGACCGCGATGCTGCAGTCCACCTTCATCACCGCGCTGACCCTGGTCTCCGCGCTGGCCCTGGCCCTGGTCTATGGCCTGGGCGGGTTCTACGCGATCCTCGGCGAGCTCGAGGCCGGCGCCGTAGTCTCCCTGGCGCTGCTGCTCACCCGGCTCTACGCGCCGCTGACCGCCCTGGCCAGCGCCAGGGTGGAGGTCATGAGTGCGCTGGTCAGCTTTGAACGCGTCTTCGAGGTCTTGGACCTCAAGCCGTTGATCACCGAGAAGGAAGACGCCGAGCCGCTGCCCGAGGGCCCCACCGCCGTCGAGTTCGAGAACGTCACCTTCTCCTACCCCTCCGCGGAGAAGGTCTCCCTGGCCTCCCTCGAGGAGGTGGCCACACTGGACCAGCGCGGCGGCGAGGAGGTCCTCCACGGCATCAGCCTGCGCGTGGAGCCGGGCCAGACCGTGGCCATCGTGGGCTCCTCCGGGGCCGGCAAGTCCACCATCGCCGCGCTGCTGGCCCGGCTCTACGACGTGGACTCCGGCGTGGTGCGCATGGCGGGCATGGACCTGCGCGACACCACCTTCGCCTCGCTGCGGGCCACCCTCGGTGTGGTCACGCAGGACGGACATCTGTTCCACGACACCATCCGGGCCAACCTCACCCTGCCGGCGCCAGATTCCACCGATGAGCAGGTCTGGGATGCGATCCGCCGGGCCCGGCTGGAGGCGGTGGTGCGTTCCATGCCCGATGGCCTCGACACCGTGGTGGGGGAACGCGGCTACCGGCTCTCCGGCGGCGAGCGCCAGCGGATGACCCTGGCCCGGCTGCTCCTGGCCCAGCCTCAGGTGGTGATCCTCGACGAGGCCACTGCCGCGTTGGACTCCACCTCCGAGGCCGCCGTGCAGGCCGCGCTGACCGAGGCGCTGGTGGGCCGGACCGCCCTGGTGATCGCCCACCGGCTCTCCACCGTGCGCGCAGCGGATGCGATCCTGGTGGTCGAGGCCGGGAAGATCGTCGAGCGCGGCACGCACACCGAGCTGCTCGCGGCCGACGGGCGCTATGCCGAGCTCTACCGGACCCAGTTCGCCACCGAGGACTCCTGAGCAGCTCCCTGCCCAGGACGGACATTCGATCAAGGAGAGACCCCGCATGAGCGCAAGGTTCGAAGAGCTCGACTGGCAGCAGACGCCGATGGGCGAGCTGATGCTGCGCCGGCGCGCCGAGCCCGGCACCGGCACCGGCACTCAGATCTATGAGGTGAAGCTCGGCGAGGAGTTCCTCATGTCGAGCCTGTTCACCGTGGCAGAGGAGCAGATGTCGCTTCTGGGCCTCGCCGCGGCCAGAGGCGAGAAGCTCGACGTCGTCGTCGGCGGTCTCGGCCTGGGCTATACCGCGGTCACGGCGCTCGGTGACGCGCGGGTGCATCGGCTCGAGGTCATCGATGCGCTCCCGGCCGTCATCGACTGGCACCAGCGCAAGCTGCTGCCGGTCTCCGCGCAGCTCGTCGAGGACCCCCGGACCACCCTGCGCCAGGATGACTTCTTCGCCGTGATGCGGACACCCCCGGCACCGGAGGCCCCCCGGCACGACCTCATCCTGCTCGACGTCGACCACTCGCCCCGGCACACCCTGCACCCCAGTCATTCGGACCTCTACACCACCGAAGGGCTCACCGCGCTCGCGGCGCACCTCGCCGATCGCGGGGTCTTCACGCTGTGGTCCGACGACGCCCCCGATGAGGAGTTCATGGCCACGCTCGCCACGGTCTTCGATGACTGCCAGGCTCACGTCGTGGAGTTCGCCAACCACCTGACCGGCGGAGTCTCCTCGAACACGGTCTACGTCGGGACCAAGCCCGCGCACTGAGCAGGCAGGCACCGCGTCATACGCCGTAATGTGTGATCAGCGGCACGCTGGGGCTTCCAAAATCGGGTTCCACGGGCGAAGATGGCGGTGAGCGAGAGCTCACTCACCCTCTGCACCGCAGCGATGCGGCGCCGACACCGTTCAGGAGATCAGCGATGACTGAGAGCACCCGACCCGAGAGCTCGAACCCCGGCGGCAACCAGCCCCACCAGATCGGCGATTGGGCCGATCTCGGCCAAGAGATGTGGTCCTATCTCACCGGCCGGGGCGCCGCGGTGAACTACACGCTCCAGGACATGACCGTGGAGGTCCCCCGCGACATCGGACCCGACGCGCCGCGGGCGGTCTGGAAGTTCGATGGCACGCTGCGGGTGACCACCAGTGACGACGCCAGCTGAGCGTGATCGGCTGCGGTGGAGACCGGAGGAGCCATGCGCCTAGACATCGACCTCGCCTTCAGCGTCAGCCAGGTCGAGCCGGACGGGACCCCGTCTGAACCGATCAACGCGACCATCACCGCGGCGGGCCGGCACATCGAGGTCCGCACCGAGGACTCCTCGCTGCTCGACGGGATGCCGCGCTCGATCACCCGCGCGGCCGACGCCTTCGCCACCCAGTTGGCGGCGCAGGATCTGACGCTCACCGTGATCGGTCCGTCGGGAGAGATCGTCTCCCTGGGTGCGGTGAAGACCACCGTGCTGAGCCGAGCGCTGACTCGGTCGAAGCACATTCGGCTGGGTTCGCTGAAGTCGCTGCCACGCTTCGCGGGCAGCGGTTCATCGGACGCCAAGGGGTCCGGGTCGCTGATCCCTCCGGAGACGCCGTGGCCCCCGGCGCCGACGTTCAACCGGAAGATCCGACGTCGGGTCACCACCACCCATGCTCCGCGCGGTGCCGGTCGCCCGCGGCTGGTGATGAGCCGCACCGATCAGCCCGGTGCCGGCCCGCTGGAGTTCAACCTGGTGGCTGATCGCACGCTGATCGGCAGTGACGAGTCCTCCGATCTGCTGCTCGCGGGTCTGGAGCCGCTGCACGCGGAGATCCTCCACGACGAGTTCGATGAATTCGTGATCGTCCGTCACGGGTCCATCGGTGGCAGCCGCAGTGCCGAGCCCGGGGCGCCGGTCACGCTGCGCACCGGATCCCGGATCGACCTCGGGGTCTGGCGGCTGGTGTTCCTGCGCGCGGAGTATGCCGATCACGGCAGACCCTATGGGGGACGCCAGGGCGGGGAGTACTCATATCAGAAGCCGCAGTACGATCCGTATCGGCAGCGAAGCTGATCCGTCGGCGACAGCCACCGCGCGCTGAAGGATCAGGGACAGGCTCGGTCGGGTCTGGCCCTGATCCTGTTTCGCGGCCTAGCCGCCCAGATGTTCCAGCAGCTCGGCCTCGGCGGCATCGAGGTAGCGCAGCAGGTGAATCTCCGCGGCGTGCCGGTCCCCCAGCGCGAGCAGTCGAGCCAGTTCCCGGTTCCGGTCGATATAGGCGTGATGGAAGCTGGGCTGCTCGGACTTGGCATAGAACGCCAGACGCATCCGCGCCAGCACCTGTTCCATGAGCGCGTCGATCATTGCGCTGCGCACCTGCGCGGCGAGGGTCCGATGGAAGACCTGATTCGCCTGGGCCATCGCGGGGATGTCCCCGCGCTCCCGCGCCAGCTCCGCGGCGGAGACGATCCGGTGCAGGTGCTCGAGCTCCTCGGCAGGAAATGCTGCGGTGCGCACCGCGCCGACCTCCAGCACCCGGCGCACCCGGTAGACCTCGGCGATGTCTTCCGCGGTGGGCTGGTGCACGAAGACTCCGCGGTTGGGATGCCGCTCCACGAGCCCCTCTGAGGCCAGGATCTGGAATCCGCTGCGCAGCGTGTGTCGCGAGATGTCGAGCTGGCGGGTCAGTTCGACCTCGGGGAGCTTGGTGCCTGGCCTGATGGTTCCAGCGGAGATCGCCCCGCGCAGCAGCTCCGCGACGCGTTCCGGGACCTGGGCATGCTCGCTGAGGCCCTTGGGGGATAAGGAGCTCCACATCACGTCGGTCATGACATCAATCTAGCCGACATCGCAAAACTGCACCTCAACCTGGCATCACGCGAGTCATTCGATGGTGCCCAGCGCCTGGCCGGCTCGCAGCGCCGCACCGGGGGCCAGGTCCTCACGCCGGAAGCGGCCGTCGCGCGGCGCGGCCACGGTGGACTCCATCTTCATCGCCTCCACCACCGCAACCGGGTCCCCTGCGGAGACCTCGGCGCCGTCCTCCACCGCGAAGTTGACCAGGCTGCCGGCCAGCTTCGTCACCACGGCGCCGGGGGCGGCCTCGGCCGCAGCGTCGCCGGCGGCGTCATCGCTGGCGTCGTGGCCGGCCCCGGCACCTGAGCCGTTGCCGAGCAGGTTCAGCAGGGCGGCGGGCAGTCCCAGACTCACCGCGCGACCGTCGATCTCCACGGTGGTGCGGCGCATCCGCTGCTCCCGGTGGCGCAGCGCGGCGGCGAGGTGCTCGGAGTCGACCATGGACTCCCCGTAGGCTTCCTCGAACTCGGTCTCGATCCAGCGGGTGTGGACCCGGAAGCTGTCCGCCCCCTCGGCGGCGAGGAAGTCCCCGGCCTCGAGCACCTGCCGGTGGAAGGGCAGCACGGTGGGCAGACCCTCGATGCGCATCTCGGCCAGGGCCATCCGGGCCCGGCGCAGCGTGGTGTCCCGATCGGGTCCGGTGACCACGAGTTTGGCCAGCATCGAATCGAAGGCGCCGGAGATCTCATCCCCGCTGCGCACCCCGGTGTCGACCCGGATGCCGGGGCCGGTGGGCGGGGCGAAAAGCGTCACCGGGCCGGGGGTGGGCAGGAATCCTTGGGCCGGCTCCTCGGCGTTGAGCCGAAACTCGATAGAGTGCCCGCGCGGCTGCGGGTCTTGGGTGAGGCGCAGCGGCTGCCCTTCAGCGATGCGCAGCTGCTCGGCCACCAGGTCCACCCCGGAGGTCTCTTCGGTGACCGGGTGTTCCACCTGCAGCCGGGTATTGACCTCCAGGAAGCTCAGCAGGCCGGGCGTCTCGCCCTGGCCGGGGCTGAGCAGGTATTCCACGGTGCCGGCTCCAAGGTATCCGGCCTCGGCGCAGATCGCCCGGGCGGAGCGGTGGATGTCGGCGCGCTGGTCCTCGCTGAGGAACGGCGCGGGAGCCTCCTCCACGAGCTTCTGGTTCCTCCGCTGCAGCGAGCAGTCTCGGGTGCCGACGACGACGACGTTGCCCTGGGCGTCCGCGAGGACCTGGGCCTCCACGTGCCGGGGCCGGTCCAGGAACCGTTCCACGAAGCATTCTCCGCGGCCGAAGGCGGATTCGGCCTCGCGCACGGCCGAGGCGAAGGCCTCATCGATCTCGGACTCTTCGCGCACGATGCGCATGCCGCGGCCCCCGCCGCCATGGGCGGCCTTGATCGCCACCGGCAGTCCGTGCTCGGCCACGAACTCGCGGATCTCCTCGCCGCCGGAGACCGGGCCGTCGGTGCCCGGGACCAGCGGGGCGCCGACCTTGACCGCCAGCGCCCGGGCGGTGACCTTGTTCCCGAGGGCTTCGATGGTCTCAGGCTTCGGGCCGATCCAGGTCAGTCCGGCGGCGATCACGGCGCGGGCGAAGTCGGCGTTCTCCGAGAGGAAGCCGTAGCCGGGATGGATCGCGTCGGCGTCGAGCTCGCGGGCGGCGGCGAGGAGCTTCTGCTGGTCCAGGTAGGTCTGCGCCGGGGTGGTGCCGTGCAGCGCCACCGCCGCGTCGGCCAGCTGGACGTGCAGCGAGTCGGCGTCCTGGTCGGCGTAGACCGCCGCGGCGCTGTAGCCGGATTCGCGGGCGCTGCGGATGATGCGGACGGCGATCTCGCCACGGTTGGCGATCAGGATGCGCTTCATGATGAGGGCTTCTTTTCTGCGTCAGGGGTCGCGGTGGTCTGGGGCAGCGGGGTCAGCATGTCGGGGTCCACAGGGACCAGGGTGACCTGGTCTCCGGGGGCGAGCTGGGCGGCACGCGGGAGGTCTTCGTCGATGACGACGCCGATCACGGGGTATCCCCCGGTCACCGGGTGATCGTTGAGGAAGAGCACCGGCGTGCCGGCAGGCGGCATCTGCAGCGAACCGCGGACCACACCCTCACTGGGAAGCTCCCCCTCCTTGATCCGCCGCAGCGGACGCGGGGAGTTCGGTGCGGGAGTCTCCGGCTCGGGGACCTCGAGCCGGATCCCGATCCGGTTCGAGGACTGGGACACCGCCCAGGGCTGGGCCGCCAGCCGAGCGGCCTCTTCGGGGCTGAACCAGTCGGCCCGCGGACCGTAGGTGAAGCGCAGCGCGGTCGGCAGCTCAAGGGTGGGCGACTCAGCCGCGGATCGGTCAGACCCGGGTTCGGCGACGGCGCCGGTGGCGACCCCGGCGGTGTGCAGCCGGTCTCCGGCCGCGAGCGGAGCCGGGCCCAGCCCGGACATGGTGTCGGCGGAGACGCTGCCGGAGCACCGGCGTGGCGGCGATGCCCCCGCGCAGCCCGATCACGCTGCGCAGTCCCCTTTCGGGTGCGCCGAGGCTCAGGGTCTCCCCCGCGGCAAGGGCGAAAGGGGTGCGCAGCGGGGCGCGCCGGCTGGAGCCCTCGGGGGCGGTGATTCTCAGCGGCGCCTGTGCCCCGGCGACCGCGAGCACCACGGTGGCTTCGGCGTGCAGGCTCAGGCCGCCGTGCAGCGCTTCGAGCACTGCGGCCTGTGGGGGGTTGCCGAGAAGTCGGTTCACCTCTCGGGCGGCGGCCTCATCGGCGACGCCGGCGCGGGAGACACCGAGGTCGCTGAGTCCGCTGCGGCCGAGGTCCTGGATCAGGGTCTGCAGACCCGGGTCCAGCACGGTGAGCGCGAGGCCCCCGTGGCCGTGGGAGTCCTCGGTCGCAGCGTCCGCGGTCGCAACGTCCTGCGGGTTCTGTGGGTTCTGCGGATCCTGCGGATCCTGCGGGTCCTGCGAGTTCGAGGGTGCACCGCGCGCGGTGAAATCAGTGGTCACCGCGCGGGCCGCGACGGGCTTGTACCGCACCGAGTCCCCCGGGCGGACCAGCGCCGGGGACTCACCATGGGCTTCTCGGGAGAGGTCCCACATGGTGGCGGGGGTGTGACCGATCAGCTGCCAGCCGCCTGGCGAGACCCGCGGGTAGATCGCGGAGAACTCACCGGCCATCGCCACGGCACCCGCCGGCACCGTCGTGCGGGGGCTGCTGCGGCGCGGCACATCGAAGGGGCCGGCGGGGCCGGGTCCAGCCGCACCGGAATCCTCGCCGACGGTGTGCTGTGCGGACTCCCCCGGGGCCGGAACGGGCACGCAGTAGGTGAACCCGGGGGCGAATCCGCCGAAGGCTCCGGTCCACGACGTGGAGCTGTGCCAGTCGATCAGCGCCTCGACGCTCATGTGAAGGTGCGAGGCCAGCTCCTGGAGGTCCTCGCCGTCGTAGATGACCTCCAGCTCCACGTGGCGAGAGTCTGCGGTCGAGAACTCCCCCAGCTCCAGGCTGGGCAGCCGGGTCCGGGCTTCGCGCAGGGCAGGGCGGGCCGTGAAGCGCAGCAAGATGGTGCGGGCCGCCGCCACGGCCTCCACCTGACCGGGCAGCGGGTCTCGGCGCAGCTGCTGATGGCAGGTCAGCACCTGGTCCAGGGTCTCGAACTCCAGCAGCAGCGCGCGGGGGCCGGCCTCTCGGATGGCGCTGATCATGCGAAGCTGCGGATCTCGACTCCGGCACCCTCCAGGGCGCTGCGCACCGCCTGGGCCATCGCCACCGCACCGGGCGTATCGCCGTGGGTACAGATGGATTCTGCCTGGGTCTCGATCCGGGTACCGTCGCGGGCGATCAGCACCGACTCCTCGGCCAGGCGCAGCATGTTCTCCACGATCTGCTCGGTGTCATGCAGCACGGCGTCGGGCTCGCGCCGGGAGACCAGGGTGCCGTCCGGGTTATAGCTGCGATCGGCGAAGGCCTCGGATATCCCGCGCAGGCCGGCCTCGGCGGCGTAGTCCAGAGCGATCGATCCGGGCAGCAGCAGCACCGGGAGGTCGCGCCCGGTGCTCTCGCGGTAGGCCGCGATGGTGTCGATGACCGCGTGGGCGTGCCCGGTGTGGGAGATCATCGCGTGATACAGCGCGCCGTGCGGCTTCACGTACCGGATGTGGGACCCCAGCCCCAGCGCGATCCCTTCCAGGGCGCCGAGCTGATAGAGCACGTCGGCGGCGAGCTCATCGGGGGAACACTCCAGGTGACGGCGACCGAAGCCGGCGAGGTCGCGGTAGCCGATATGGGCTCCGATGACGACGTCGTTGGCGACTGCCTCGCTGGCGGTGGCCCGGATGGTCAGCGGGTCCCCCGCATGGAAGCCGCAGGCGATGTTCGCGCTGGAGACGGTGCGCAGGATGGCGGCGTCGTCCCCGCTGGTCCAGTTGCCGAAGGACTCTCCGACGTCGCTGTTCAGGTCGATCTGTGCCACGTGAACCTCCTCGAGCCGATGTTGCCCACGTCTCAGTGTGAGCTGAGTCAAGAATGCCTGACTCGAGA
Source organism: Nesterenkonia sp. AN1 (assembly GCF_000582475.1). NCBI lineage: Bacteria > Bacillati > Actinomycetota > Actinomycetes > Micrococcales > Micrococcaceae > Nesterenkonia > Nesterenkonia sp. AN1. Next base: position 287,099 of record NZ_JEMO01000001.1, on the reverse strand, counting down.
GGATTGTTCAACAATCCGAGCAAGATCCATGGTTAACTTCCCTGCCCAGGCCAGCGCTCAGTCCTGGCGCGAGTGCCGTTCCAGGAACTCATAGACCTCGGTGGTGTCCACTCCGGGGAAGGCGCCCTGGGGCATGGCGGCGAGCAGGTGGCTGTTGGCGCGCGCCGCTGGCCAGGCCTGACCTTCCCAGCGGGCGGCCAGCGCCGCCGGGGGCTGACGACAGCAGGTCGGGTCATCGGGGCAGCGCGAGGAGGACCGTGACGTCGTGTCGGAGCCGCGGAACCATTTCACGTGCTCGAAGGGCACCCCGATGGAGAGCGAGTAGAGCCCGGAGGAATGCGCCTCGGTCCGTGCAGTGCACCAGAACGTGCCGACCGTGGTGTCGGTGTACTGGTGGAAGGACCGGAACTTGTCGTCGACCTCGAAGACCTGCCGCGAGGTCCATTGCCGGCAGATCGTCTGGCCCTCGATGGCCCCGGAATGATCCGCCGGGAAGTTCACGCCGTCGTTCTCGTAGGCCTTGTGCAGAATCCCGGACTCATGCACCTTCTGGAAGTGACAGGTGATGCCCAGATGCTCCGTGGCGAGATTGGTGAACCGATGGGCGGCCGACTCGTAGGAGACCGCAAAGGCGTCGCGCAGATCCTCGATCGCGATCTCCTTGCGCGCCTTGGACTCCTTCAGGAAGCGCACCGTGGTGGCCTGGGGCATCAGCAGGCTCGCGGCGAAGTAATTGGTATAGACCCGCTGCCGCAGGAACTCGGAATAGTCCTGGGGCTCGGTGTGGCCCAGCACCTGATGGCCCAGCGCCTGCAGCAGCACCGAGCGGGCGTCCCACTGCCGCGAGGTGCCCTGGGTCAGGTAGATGATCCGGTTCTTCTGATCCGTGACCGAGCGGGTGGATTCGGGCAGATTCTTCACGAAGCGCAGCGAGAACCCCAGGTGCGCGGCGATGTCGGCGGCCACATGGTGGGACAGCGGCCCTTCGCGGTGGTCCACCGCGTCCAGCAGTCCTTGCGCGGCCGCCTCGATCTCGGGGTAGTAGTTGTTCTTGGCGCGCATCTCCTCGCGCAGCTCGGTATTGGCCCGCCGCGCCTCCTCCGGAGTGGCGGCCTGCTCCTCCAGCTGACGGCGCAGCTCTCGCTGCAGAGCGACCAGTGATTCCAGCACGTCCATGGGCAGCCGGTTGCTGATCCGCACCGCAGGCAGGTTCAGGGCGGCGTAGAGCGGTCCCCGCTGAGCCTTCTCCAGCTCGATCTCCAGGGCTGCGCGCTTCGAGGGCGGCTCAGCGCCGAAGAGGTCATCGAAGCTGACCTCCAGCGCCTTCGCCAGCTGCTGCAGCTGGGAGAGCTTGGGCTCGCGGCGGCCGTTCTCCAGCAGTGAGAGCTGGCTGGGCGCGGTGCCCAGTGCCTCGGCGAGCGCGTCAAGGGTCATTCCAGCCTGTTTGCGCAGGTGGCGCACCCGTCGACCGAGCGCGATCAGGTCGAATCCTTCATCCTGGGATTCCCCCGAGGCGCGCTCGATGGAGCGCAGCTGGGTGCGGTGGGACGCTTCCCTCGCCGTCGAGGTTTCTCGTACTGTCCGCATACCTGTGGAGCATACCGCCCGAAGTCACATGGCCGGTGATGCGCACCACTGCTCACAGTCCGCGAGTAACGTGGAATACACCGCCGCATTTGACATGGCGAAATCGCACGTTAACAGGTTGTAAACAGGTTATATGCGGCTCCTGGTAAGGTCGAAGACCACCACTTCAACGGGAGAGAATCTTGAATTCCAGCACCACCGAGCCCGTGGTCCGAGCGCGGAATGTGTACAAAGCCTTCGGCAAACGCCCCGATGAGATCGTGCGGCGCATCAAGGATGGCGCCGATCGTGAGGACGTCAAGGACCTGGGCACCGCTGCGGTCATCGACGCGAGCTTTGACGTCCATCCCGGCGAGGTCTTCGTGGTGATGGGCCTCTCCGGCTCAGGAAAGTCCACGCTGATCCGCATGGTCAACGGCCTGCTGCCAGCCACCGCAGGGAGCATCGAGGTCGGCGGTGAAGACATCGCCCGACTCTCGGCCAACGAGCTGCGCCGGGTGCGCCGCGAGAAGGTCTCCATGGTGTTCCAGCACTTCGCGCTGCTCCCCCACCGCACGGTCGGGCAGAACGCCGCCTATGCACTGGAGGTCCAGGGCCTCAACCGCTCGGATCGGGAGCGCAAGGCCGAAGAGGCCCTGCAGATGGTCGGCCTCGACGGCTGGGGCGGATCCATGCCGGACGAGCTCTCCGGAGGCATGCGCCAACGAGTCGGCCTGGCCCGCGCCCTGGCGGCCGGCACCGACGTGATGCTCATGGACGAGGCCTTCAGCGCACTGGATCCCCTGATCAGGCGGGAGATGCAGGACCAGCTCGTGGAACTCCAGGAGCAGCTGGGCAAGACCATCCTGTTCATCACCCATGACCTCAACGAGGCCATGCGGCTCGGCGACCGGATCGCAATGATGCGCGACGGCCGCACGGTTCAGATCGGCACCTCGGAGCAGATCCTCAATGACCCGGCCAACGATTACGTGGCCCAGTTCGTCCAGGACGTGGACCGCACCCGGGTCCTCACCGCAGGGGCCATCATGGAGCCTCCCGTGGCGGTGCTCGGCACGGAACAGGGTCCCCGCACCGCGCACAAGCTGATGCGCGAGCATCAGACCAGCGTTTTGGCCGTCGTGGACCGTGGAAAGAAGCTGCATGGCTTCGTCCACGAGGCGGCGGTCGCGGCAGCCGTGTCGCAGGGCGCGAACACTCTCGAGGGACTCTTGCAGCCGGCACCCTCGGTGCACGCGGAGACTCCGCTGGCCGAGCTGATGACCCAGGCCGCGCAGAGCGAAGCAGGGCTGGCAGTGATCGATGATGCCGGCCGGTTAGAAGGGATCATCGCCCGCGTGACCCTGCTCAATGCCCTGGCGGAGCCGAAATACACCGGCCACGACGCCTCAGAGGAGGTGGGCACCCGATGATCACCACTGCTCAAGAGACTGAAGGAGCCGGGGTCCCCCGGTTGAACGTCGGCGAATGGATCGAGACCGGCTTCGGCTGGGTCAACGACAACCTCGGTGCCCTGTTCGACCTGATCAGAACCGTCGTCTCAACTCTGACCAGCGGCCTGGACGACCTGCTCAACACTCCGGACGCGCTCCTGCTCGCTGTGGCGTTCTCTCTCCTGGGGTGGCTGGTCAAGGACTGGAAGCTGGGTCTCCTCTCGATCGTGATGCTGGTCTTTGTGATCAGCATCGATCAGTGGGAGAACGCCATGACCACGCTGGCCCTGGTGGCCGTAGCGGCCGGCATCGCCCTGGTGATCGCGATCCCGCTCGGAATCTGGGCTGCCCGGTCAGACCGGGTCAGCGGGGCGATCAGGCCGGTGATGGACCTGATGCAGACCATGCCGGCCTTCGTCTGGCTGGTTCCCGTGGTGACGCTGTTCAGCATCGGTGTCACCAGCGGTGTCGTCGCGACCATCATCTTCGCGCTTCCACCCGGGGTGCGGTTCACCGAGCTGGGCATCCGCGGAGTCGACCCCGAAGTGGTGGAGGCAGGCCACGCCTTCGGCAGCACCCCCGGGCAGATCTTGCTGCGCATCCAGCTTCCGCTGGCACTGAAGACCATCATGGCCGGGGTCAATCAGGTCATCATGCTGGCGCTGTCCATGGCCGTCATCGCTGGCCTCGTCGGCGCCGGGGGCCTCGGCGGGGAGGTCATGCGAGCCATCGGCAGCCTGGACATCGGCCTGGCGTTCGAGGCCGGGCTCGCCGTCGTCGTCCTGGCCATCTATCTGGACCGCGTCACCTCCGCCATCGGTCACGGCGGCATGGCCGTGGGACGGATGTCGAAGCTGCTGCGTCGGGGCCGTCCTCGACGAAGCCCTGAGCCCGCCGCCACGAAGGCCGCCTGATCCGGCCTCGCTCGCCGCGCGAAGCCACACCCGAGACCACAGACCAGACACCGCACCCGCACCCAACAGAATGAGGCACATCATGAGTACACGAACTGGCACAGCATCGAAGTTCATCGGCCTGACCGCCGCGGCGGCTCTCGCGCTGACCGCCTGCGGCGGAGGGGACGACGCCGCAGAGAACGGGGACGAGGCCGAGGCCTCCGGCACCGTCACCCTGGGCATCATTCCCAGCTGGACCGATGGTCTGAGCATGGCTTACCTCTGGCAGGGCATCCTCGAGGACGAAGGCTACGAGGTCGAGATCGAAGAGATCAACGATGCCGCCCCGCTCTACACAGGTGTGGCGCAGGGCGACCTCGACGTGTATCCCTCCGCATGGCCGGAGGTCACCCACGCCGAGTACATGGACGAATACGGTGACGACCTCGAGGATCTCGGCGCGTACTACGAGGGTGCTGTGCTGACCCTGGCGGTCCCCGAATACACCGAGATCGACTCGATCGCTGAGCTTCCTGACAATGTCGAGGACTTCAACGGTCAGGTCATCGGCATCGAGCCGGGCTCCGGTCATATGGGCGTGACCGCCAACGACGTGTTCCCTGCCTATGAGTTGGATGCAGACTTCGAGCTCGTCGAATCCTCCACCGCGGCGATGCTGACCGAGCTGGGCTCAGCCATCGACGACGAGGAGGACATCGTGGTGACCCTGTGGCGTCCGTTCTACGCCTACGGCGACTTCGACCTGAAGGATCTCGAGGACCCGGAAGGCGCGCTGGGCGAGCCCGAGACGCTGAACTTCATCGCCAACTCCGAGTTCTCCGAGGAGTTCCCCGAGGTGGCCGAGTGGATGGGCAACTTCACGCTCTCCGATGAGGAGTACGCGGAGCTCGAGGACATGATGGTCAACGAGTACGCGGACAACGAAGAAGAGGCCGCTCAGGTCTGGATGGAAGAGAACGCCGAGCTGATCGACTCGCTCAAGGAGTGATCTGCGGACGTTGATCAGCGACTGCTGATCAGGGCCCGATGACAAAGACCCCCGGCCCCACGGCGAGTCATGGACTCGATCGTGGGACCGGGGGTCTCTGTCTGTCTTGCGGAGGCCAGCCGCGGTTCAGCGGGCCCGCTTCTGCAGCAGGACCGCACCGCCGGCGTCGTCCTGCTCGGCGCTGAACGTGATGGCCCGGATGGTGCCGGCCGGGAGTCCGACCAGCTCCTCAGCCCGGGTGAACATCTCCTGCCAGATCTCCAGCTCCTCTTCACCCTCGATGCCGAGCAGCGAGATGAACGGAGCCCTGCCCTCCGAGACCAGGCGGCGCGCCCGACGCTGGATATGCAGCGCGAAGTCGACCAGCCCTGCCGAAAGCGGCTGCCCGTTCGAGAAGATCCGGTCCTCGGACCGGGTCAGTCGCCGGGGAGTCGCAAAAGCGGCGGGAGGTTCCACCAGGTACCGCTCGACCAGCGCCTTCCAGGAGGCCTCGGCCTCCTCCGCACTTCCGCGCCGCCCCGTCGGGCTCGGCGCGAAGTTCCGCTGCGGCTGGAGCTCCGGCGCCTGAAGTTCGGCGATACGTGTGCCGAATTCGCGGTGCAGGGTGCTCAGGAAGGTCAGCGCATCCGCGGTGAACACCTCGTTCTGCCGCGGTGCCCGCGGTGCCGTGAGGGTGATCCCGTTGATCGTGATGCCGCTGCTCACACTGGCCTCGGTCGGATCGGTGACGCTTTCATTCCGGGGTTCGGTGCTGGAGTGCAAGGATGTGCTGGTCTGGGCGTTCATGGCTGACTCCTTTGTCAATGCCGGTGGATCAGTGGAATTGTCCTGCTTCGGTGGAACCCTTATAGGCCACCGTCGAGGACTCGGGGTTCAACGTGGTCGAGATGGCATCGAAGTATCCGGTGCCGACCTCGCGCTGGTGCTTGGTGGCCGTGTAGCCGTCTGCTTCGGCTGCGAACTCCTTCTCCTGCAGCTCCACATAGGCCTTCATCTGGTTGTCCTTATAGCCGCGCGCCAGCTCGAACATCGAGTAGTTCAGCGCGTGGAAGCCGGCCAGGGTGATGAACTGGAAGGTGAAGCCCATGGCGCCCAGCTCGCGCTGGAACTTCGCGATGGTCTCGTCGTCGAGGTGCTTCTTCCAGTTGAACGAGGGCGAGCAGTTATAGGCCAGCATCTGGTCCGGGAAGTCGGCCTTGACCGCCTCGGCGAACTGCTTGGCGTACTCCAGGTCCGGGGTGCCGGTCTCCATCCAGATCAGGTCCGCGTAGGGTGCATAGGCCTTCGCCCGGGAGATGCAGGGCTCGATGCCGTTGCGCACCTTGTAGAAGCCCTCGGCGGTGCGCTCCCCGGTGATGAAGGCCTGGTCGCGCTCGTCCACGTCGGAGGTGATCAGCGTGGCAGCCTCGGCATCGGTGCGGGCGATGACCACGCTGGGGGTGTTGTGCACATCGGCGGCCAGGCGGGCTGACTGCAGCGTGCGCACGTGCTGGCCGGTGGGGATCAGCACCTTGCCGCCGAGGTGTCCACACTTCTTCTCCGAGGCGAGCTGATCTTCCCAGTGCACACCGGCCGCGCCGGAGGCGATCATGGACTTCATCAGCTCGTAGGCGTTCAGCGGTCCGCCGAACCCGGCCTCGGCGTCGGCGATGATCGGGACCATGTAGTCCTCCACCGTGCGGGTGCCCTCGAGGTAGTCGATCTGATCCGCGCGCAGCAGAGCGTTGTTGATCCGGCGCACCACGGAAGGCACCGAGTTCGCCGGGTAGAGCGACTGGTCCGGGTAGGTGTGGCCCGAGAGGTTGGCGTCGCCGGCGACCTGCCAGCCGGAGAGGTAGATGGCGCGCAGCCCGGCCTTGACCTGCTGGACCGCCATGTTGCCGGTCAGCGCGCCCAGGGAGTTGGTGTACTTGCCCTCGGCGTGCTCTGCGGTGAGCTGGCTCCAGAGCTTCTCGGAGCCGCGCTTGGCCAGCGTGTGCTCCTCCTGGACGTTGCCCTGCAGCTTGATGACCTCGGCTGCGGAGTAGTCGCGGGTGGTGTGTTCCCAGCGGGGGTTGGTGTCCCAGTCCTGCTGCAGCGCGTCGACCTTCTGCTGGAAGACCTCTTTGGTCTCGGGGCTGAGCGTGCCCTCGGGCTGCGAGGTCTGCGATGTCTCGGACTGCGGAGTAAGTGTGTCGGTCATCTGAATCTCCTTTGAATCGTGGACCGTTTTTCGGGGACAACCCCAGTTCACGCCCTGCGCAACCCAAGCGCCAGGGTTTTCCCATCAAAGATCCGCACTTCTTTGCGCAATCGAAGAAACGTCGAAAGATGTGATGGATCCGGATCTTCTACACTGTGTAGAAGAGACAGGACGCACCACCCCCGCCACCCGAGAAGGAGCACCATGACCAACCCCGCAACACCGAGGAACTCCACGAGATCGACGACGACGGCCCCCGCCGCTCCGGCGAGCCCGATGCCTCGTCTGACCCTGATCGTCGGCGGCCTGCTGGTGGTGATCGGCATCGCCGGCTACGTGGCCACCGGCTTCGCCAGCGTGACCGCGCTGATCCCCTCAGTGGTCGGTGTGCTGCTGCTGATCAGCGGCGGCATCGCGCTGAAGAACCGCAAGCTCGGCGTCCATATCGCCCTGGTGGTCGCGCTGCTCGGCGCCTTCGGGATGATCATGCCGCTGATGAGCCTGCCCGAGCTCTTCACCGGCGAGTCCGAGAACCCGGGAGCCGTGATCTCCTCGCTGGTCACCGTGATCGTGCTCGTGGTCTACATCGTCCTGGGCGTGCGCAGCTTCATCGCCGCCCGGCGCTGGAAGAACGCGCACTGAACTGAACGGGGCTGAGCCGGCTCAGTCCGCAGAGCAGCGCAGGAGGCCGGGGACCAGATCGAGGTCCTCGGCCTCTCCTATGTCCTGGACCTCGAACTCGGAGCCCAGAATCAGGTCCACGCGGAAGTCGCCGCGGTCATCGACGTCCACCATGCTGCCGGGGATGTGCTGCTGCAGGGTGTAGGCCTGCCGCAGGCCGCGGTCCCCCACCCGGATGATCCCGGCGAAGCCCGTGTCGGCGAAGTAGTCGTTGTCGACGTCGGCCACCCGGAAGCCGCGAAGGCTGAGCTCATCGGCCACCTGGTGGGCCAGCCCGGGCGCGTTGGTGGTGTTGAACACCGAGATCCGGACCCGTTCGGGCACCACCGGCTGCTGGGTGCCGGAGGGGCACTGGTCTGCCGCGGGGATCGAGCCGCGGCCGAAGATGCTCACCGGCAGCGTTCCATTGATCATGAGCCAACTGGTCCCGCTGATCAGCCCGATCACGGCGAAGGTGCCCAGCGAGATCAGCAGGCGCTGGGTGCGCGTGCTCGCGGGCCGGTGATCCATGGGACAAGTCTAGAAGCTTGCCGGGTGTGGAAGATTCATCAGACGGATGCGGCGAGCCGAGGCTCACCCTCTGCGATGCCGACGCGTGGCCTCGGCTGCTCCGGGGTGCCCCCGGTGGCTCCTGCGACCAGACCACCCAGCACGGCCATCACCATCCGTGGCCGCGCGACGCCGAGCTCACGCAGCTTGTCCTCTATGGCGCCATCAGCCCACAGCGAGAATCGCATGTACCCGTAGACCGAAGCTCCGGCGGCAACCCCGATGCTCCACAGCGCCACCTTGCGCCGAACGGTCGGCGGCGGCTTGTGTCCTTCACGTGGCTGCTCCTCCGCAACCGGCTCCGGCTCGCCCTGTTCCCGCTCGTGTTCCTGCTCCGCTTCCTCGGGCAGTCTCGCTCCAGCCTCTGCCATCGCCTCCCAGACTCGAGGAGTCACCAGCACCGCGGTGGCACCTGTGGCTGGGACCCACATGGCGGCCTGACGCAGCCATTCCGGATACCTGCGCGCCGGCACCAGGGTCAGGAGCCCCACGGCAGCACCTTGGACCCACCGGTTGCCCAGCCACGCGGGGGCTCGAGAAGGCGCCTGGACAGCTGTGGAGGGGGAGCTTGGAGATGATGTCATACCAAGAGACTAGGAACTCAGCGGCGGCGGGTCCTCCGTCCAGGGGCTGATCCTGTCGAGAAACCGGCCAGGCAAAAAACGGCTGGAGACATTAAGAGCCCCACGTGCACCTGCCAGAGCCCGCTTACCCTTGCTACCTTCCGGTCCTGGGGGAGTTCAGCAGGATGGCACCGCACGTGGGGCCAGGAGTCATCGTATCTCGGCCGCGGTCGAGAAGGCCAATGGAGCTCAGCGCTTGAGCGCGTTGGCCACATCCTGGAGCAGCTGCGGGATGTCATCGCGGTCGGTGATCGCCTCGATGAAGACCAGCTTCTCGCGGTTGCTCATGGTGTCCTTGCAGGCCGCAAGCAGCTCCTTCTCGGTGGTGACCCGGCGGTAGAGGTAGTCCGCCTCCTCGGCGCCGAAGAGGCGGGGCACCAGCTCCCAGCGCCACGGCGCGATGTCGTTGTAGATCTCGTCGGGGCCGTGGATGGCCCGTTCCACGGTGTATCCGTCGTTGTTGACCAGCACCACGACCACGGGCAGCTTCTCCCGGATCATCACGCCCATCTCCTGGATGGTCAGCTGTGCGGAGCCGTCACCGATGAGCAGCACCGGTCGGCGGCTGGGGTCGGCGAGCCCGGCACCGATGATCGCGGGCAGGGTGTAGCCGATCGAGCCCCACATGGGCTGCCCGATGAACGTGGACTTCGCCGGGAAGCGGTGGGAGGCCATCCCGAAGTAGCTGGTTCCCTGGTCGGCCGCGACGATGTTGGCCGACTCCAGCTGCGAGGCCAGCACCGACCAGAGGCCGTCCTGGGTCAGCGGACCCTCGGAGGGCTCCCGTGGGGTCTCCGGCGCCGGAGCCTCAGCAGCGGGCATGGGGACGACGTCGTCGAGCTCGGTGGTGACCCGATGCAGGACCGCGAGCGCGTCCTGCAGCGAGATCGGGGTGAACACCTCGTCACCGACCCGGGCGCCGAAGCGGGAGACGTCGATCATCCGGGCGGGATCGAGATCCATCGAGAACCCGGCGGTGGTGTTGTCGGTGTATTCCACCCCGAGGGTGATCAGCGCATCGGCACCCTCGATGACCTCGCGCACCCGATCCTGCGACGCGGCTCCGGCGTAGATGCCCACGAAGTTCGGGTCCGACTCATCGACCAGGGTCTTGCCCCAGGCCAGGGTGGCGAAGGGGAGCTCGGACTCGGTGAGGAAGGAGGCCAGCTCCTCGGTGGCGCCGAGTCGGTGGACCAGCAGATCGGCGAGCACCGCAGTGCGCCGCCCGGGCAGGAAGCGGCGCACCGCGGCTTCGAAGGCGGCGACGGCGCGCGGGGTGGTCACCGGCAGGTCGGTGGTCAGCGGCTCCGAGGGCGGGTAGGCGGCGACCTCGGCGACGTCGGCGGCCAGCATCAGATATCCGGGGCGTCGGCGGAAGACCACATCGCGCAGGACCCGGTCGATCTCCCAGGTGGCGGTGGGGGCATCGAGGTCCGCGTGCGCGCAGGTGACCTCTTCGGCCATGCGCAGGAAGTGCTTGAAGTCGCCGTCGCCCAACGAGTGGTGGATCTTGCGACCCGAGGCCTGGGTCTCCTTGGGCGGAGCGCCGACGATCTGGACCACCGGCACGGACTCGGCGTAGGAGCCGGCCACGGCGTTGATCGCCGAGAGCTCCCCGACGCCGTAGGTGGTCAGGAAGGCGCCGATGCCGCGGATCCGGGCGTAGCCGTCGGCGCTGTAGCCGGCGTTGAGCTCATTGGCGGAACCGACCCAGCGGATGCCGCGGTGGGCGACCACATGGTCCAGGAAATGGAGGTTGAAGTCTCCGGGGACCCCGAACAGCTCGGTCAGGCCGAGTTCGGCCAACCGGTCCAGCAGGTAGTCACCGATGGTGTAGTTCTCCAGGGACGCATCCTGGGCGGTTTCGGACAGTTCTTCTTCGGGCATGGGTCTCGCCTTCTGGTCTTGGCGGGCTCCAGCGATGCGGGTGGTTCGACTGGGCGGCCAACGGTCTACGGTGCGATCAGTCTACGTGCGAGCCGTCACATCCGATCCTGACCAGGCCGCCGGGCGGGGCTGCGAACGGAATAGCCCGCAGCGCAAAGCCGTTGCTCCACGCGTGAGGCCTCAGCAGCATCGGCGTCACCAGCATCATGCAGCAGCACCCAACGGAAGGCAGAACATCATGCGCGCAGTCACCCAGAAGACCTTCGGCGAGCCATGGGACGCCTCGACGCGAGGAGGTCCCCACCCCGGATCCCGGCGCCGGAGAGGTGCGGGTGCGGACCCTGCTCTCCCCGATCCACAACCACGACCTGTGGACCATCCGCGGGTCCTACGGCTTCAAGCCGGAGCTGCCGGCCCGCACCGGGTCCGAGGCGGTCGGTGTCATCGATGCCCTCGGTGAGGGCGTGGAGAGCCTTGCAGTGGGGCAGCGGGTGGCTGTCGGCGGCACCTTCGGCGCCTGGGCCGAGTACTTCACCGCCCCGGCCGCGGGCCTGATTCCGGTGGATGAAGACGCCGCCGACGAGGTCGCCGCCCAGCTGGTCGCGATGCCCTTCTCCACCATCGCGCTGCTGGACTGGTTGGACCTAAACGAGGGTGATTGGATCATCCAGAACGCCGCCAACGGCGCCGTCGGCCGGATGCTCGCCCAGCTCGCCCCGACCCGGGGCATCAATGTGCTCGGCCTGGTGCGCCGCGACGCCGGCGTCGAGGAGCTCAGCGCCCAGGGCATCACCGGGGTCGTCTCCACCGAGTCGGCGGGCTGGCAGGACCGGGTCGCCGAGATCACCGGCGGAGCCAAGATCGTCGCGGGCATCGACTCCGTGGGTGGAGACGCCAGCAATCACGTGCTCTCCCAGCTCGGTGAGGAGGCCACGCTGGTCATCTTCGGAGCCATGGCAGGTGGCACGATGGCGCTGAACTCCGGCGCGGTCATCTTCAAGAACGTCACGATCAAGGGCTTCTGGGGCTCCCGGGTGATGAGTGATCTGGCGCCCAAGCGCCGCGGCGAGCTGTTCACCGAGCTGCTCACCCGGGTCGCGGACGGCACGCTTTCGCTGACCGCCGAGGCGACCTATCCCTTCGATCAAGTGCGGGAGGCGGCGAAGGCGAACTTCGTCCCGGGCCGCAAGGGCAAGATCCTGTTGCGCCCCTGAGCCCCTGAGTGCAGCCACGCGCTGCGCCGGGCGCTGAGGCCCGGTGCGGCTCAGCCGCCCGGCGGCTGAAACACCCAGGGCTCGCTGGGCAGCGCCTGGGGGTCGAAGGACGCCAGCGCCTGGCCCAGCGGGCCGGCCGGGAGACCCAGCGAGACCAGCAGCAGGTCCCGCAGGGCCTCGGCCTCGATCCCCTGCTCCTCCAGGGCTGCCCGGGTCACGGCACCGTCCCGCTTCGCCAGGCGCTCACCCTCGATGTTGAGCACCAGCGGGACATGCGCGTACTGGACCTTCGCGGCCGCCTCCGTGCCGTAGAGCAGTCCGCGCAGATAGGCCTGGCTCGGTGTCGAGGAGGCCAGATCGTCGCCGCGCACCACCTGGTCCACACCGGTGAGCTGATCATCGACCACCACGGCGAGGTTGTAGGCGGCGGCGCCGTCGTTGCGCTGGATCACGAAGTCGTCGACCTCGGTGGTGAGCCTGCCCAGCAGCACGTCTTCGACGGCGAATCGTTGCGCCGCCCCGGTCTCGGTGCGCGGAGTGCGCAGCCGCACCGCCGCGGGGCGCTGCACTCGCCGTCGTGCCCGCTGTGCTGCGTCTAGATCGCGACAGGTCCCCGGGTAGGCGCTGGTCGGCCCATGCGGGGCCCGCGCGGCCTCCCGGATCTCGCGGCGCGAGCAGAAGCACTCATAGGTCAGACCCGCTTGCTCCAGCTGCGCGATGGCTGCGGCATAGCGATCCGTCCGCTCGGACTGCCAGATCATCTCGGCGCCGTCCTGCACGTCGAAGGTCAGTCCCATGGCGTGGAGGTCCTGGAGCTGCTGTTCCGCCGACCCGGGGACGGTGCGGGCGGTGTCGAGGTCTTCGAAGCGCAGCAGGAAGGCCCGCCCCGTGGAGCGGGCGAAGAGCCAGGCGAGCATCCCGGTGCGCAGGTTGCCCAGATGCAGCTCCCCCGAGGGGCTGGGTGCATAGCGTCCAGCGGGCATCGATGTCCCCTTTCCTCAGGTCAGATCGCGGCAGTGATCCATCCTACGGGGGCCCGATGTGCATTATGCGTCGGTTCTCCGCTAGTATGAAGTCTGCTCTCGAGGGCCGTGCCGATCAGGCAGGCCAGCGGAAGCAGCCAGGAGGATTCGCCTAGCGGCCTATGGCGCACGCTTGGAACGCGTGTTGGGTTCACGCCCTCGGGGGTTCAAATCCCCCATCCTCCGCCGAGTGAAGCCCGTCAGTCTGGACACCAGACCGGCGGGCTTCTTCGTGTCCGGCGGCACTGTGCATCTGGGACCCGGGGTAACGTTGGCACGCGCGCCCTGCGGCATCCGCCGACACACATCACTCACCCCTGGAGGGGTCATGCACAAACCAGTTGCTGCCGGGATCGGCTTCCTCGCGATCCTGGGCCTGGTCAGCTGCGCCGGGGGCTCCGAGGAGTCGGCGGCGCCCAGCGAGCAGCCGGCCGCCCAGGCCACAGCCACGGCGACGCCGGGGCCCGGAGAAGATTCAGCGGCCGAGGTGCCCGGCGATGCCTGGTTGGCCCAGGCCAGGGATCTCCACCTGGACGACCTCGAAGCGTGGCACCGCGAGTACCTCCAGGCCGACTGCGTGGCCGCCGAACCCCGGTGCCACGAACTCTTCGCCGAGGCTCTGCCGCTGATGGCCGATTACAGCTACTGGATCCGCAATCAGACCGCGGGCCTCCCCGAGTACGTTCCGGGGTCCTACCCCTCGGATCTCGGTGCGGCCGCGCGAGGCCTGGTCTCCTGGTCCTACGCCTGCCCCGAGGGCGAGGACTGCGCGGAGATCGCCCGGGACGCCGAGTCCCAAACATCTCAGGTGATCATGGAAGCCTCGGACTGGCCAGAGCAGTGACCGCTGCCTGGCTGACCTGAGGGCCAGCGCCCAGGCGACCCTCAGCGGCTGAAGAGCCTGCTGAAGAATCCGTCGGGGCGCGTGGACTCATGGCCTGGGCAGCGCTGGGCGGGACTGACCCCGCGCATCACCTGATCGACATGCTGGCCGCATCCGGCCCAGGTGGTCTTGTGACAGGTCTTGCAGGTCACGGCTCGACACATGGTGGCTCCTCTGCTCGGTTGAACGATATCCCCACTATACCCCCGGGGGTATACGTGGCGCACCATCATCGTCCTCCCGACCCATGCTGCGCCGTCATCCTCGCAGGTCACATGGGGTGCCGGGTTTCCTCATCTGTAGCACGCCGTTCACATGACCCTGCTTGGATTCGATGGTGGGCTGGGTCTGCGGCGCGCTCTGCGCGGCAGCCTGGTCCACGGTGACAACACTGACGTGACCATCGGTGAGCGCACGAGACGATCACCTCGAATGGAAGAAGACTCCACCTTGATGAGCATCCCCCACCAGAGCGCCCCACCCGGGCGAGGACGTCCGCTGCCGCGGGCACTCGCCGCCCTGGGGCTCAGCGCGGCCCTGCTGGCCCCCGCCCCCGCCTTCGGCTCCACCGACTCCGCTGCCCCCGAGGAGGGCAGTCCTGCGGGGACCGACTGCGTCGTGATCAATGAGGCCTTCCCGAACGGTGGGAGCGGATCCGCCGCCCTCTCCCACCGGTTCGTGGAGCTGCTGAACACCTGTGAGACCGCCGTGGACCTCAGCGAGTGGTCGCTGCAGTACCGCGCCCGGACGTCCACGGGCGCCCCGAGCTCCACCGTCGAGCTCGACGGCGAGATCGAACCCGGGGGGCACTATCTGATCCAGGGCGGCGGGAACAACGGCGACGGCGCAGCCCTGCCCACCCCGGATGCCCAGACCGGGGTGGCCATCGGCGCTGCGGCGGGAGGCACGTTCATCCTGGCCACCACATCCGAGACGCTGGAGGAGCTGCCGCTGGATTCAGTGCTGGAGCATGACCAGGTGGCGGACCTGCTGGGCTTCGGCACGACCAACACGTTCGAGACGGCACCGGCCACCGCCGCGACGAACACCACCTCGATCGGCCGGACCGAGGGTGTGGACACCGATGACAACTCCGCGGACTTCACCCGCGGCGAGCCCTCCCCGACCAACGCCGCCGGCGAGACCCTCGGCGCGACGGACCCGGCTGACCCGGACCCGGCTGAACCCGAGCCGACAGACCCAGCAGACCCGGAGCCGACTGACCCGGCGACTCCGACCGAGCCCAGCGAGCTGGAGATCGCCGAGATCAACGCCGCGCTGGACTCCGATGGCGAGGACCGCCCGGTGACCACCCGGGGCGTGGTGACCGCGGTCTACCCCGCCGAGCAGAGCTTCAACGGCTTCTACCTGCAGACGGCAGGCTCCGGCGGCGATGTTGATCTGAGCAGCCATGAGACCTCGGACGCGATCTTCGTCTACTCCCCCGCCGCGATCTCCCAGGAACTCGTGCAGATCGGGGACTTCGTGGAGATCACCGGGGACGCCACCGTCTACTTCGAGAATCCACAGATCGCGCTGTACCCGGGATCCACCCAGACCCCGCACCACGAGCTGGCGCTGATCGAGGACGAACCCTTCGAAGCGGTCAAGCCGGCCTCTCTCGAGGTTCCGGAGGATGCCCGGCAGCGCGAATCGCTGCTGGGCATGCTGCTGGACCCGCAGGGCAGCTACACGGTCACCGACCACTACACGCTGAACCAGTACGGCGAGATCGGCATCGTCCTGGGCGAGGAGCCGCTGATCAATCCCACCTCAGCCTTCCGCCCGGGCGCTGAGGCCGAGGCGCTGGCGGCGCAGAACGCCGAGCGGGTGATCTATCTGGACGACGCGGCGTCGACCTCTTGGCAGGGCTGGAGCGATGATCGGGACAAGCCGCTGCCCTATCTGAGCATCGAGGATCCGATCCGGATCGGCGCCGAGGTGCTCTGGCAGACCGATGTGATCATGGACTACCGGTTCGAGGAATGGCGGCTCCAGCCGCTGGGCAAGCTCACCCCCGAGACGGCCGAGCAGATCCAGCCGGCGCAGTTCGAGAACACCCGCGAGGGCAACGAGTCCCCCGCCGAGCGCGCGGGCGATCTGCGCATCGCCGGGTTCAACGTGCTCAACTACTTCATCTCGCTGGGCGAGGATGAGCCCGGATGCGCGTTCTACACCGATATCGATGGCAACCCGACCACGAATGACTTCTGCGACGCCCGCGGAGCCTACAGCCAGGCCAGCTTCGAGCGTCAGGAGGACAAGATCGTGACCGCCATCAACGGGCTCGATGCCGACGTCGTCGCCCTCCAGGAGATCGAGAACAGCCGCTACTTCGTGGAAGACGGTGACCGTGACCGTGCTCTGGCCGCTCTGGTCGAGGCGCTCAACAGCGCCGAGGGCACCGCGGGGACCTGGGACTACGTCGAATCCCCCGAGGAGGTGCCCGCTGACGAGGATGTGATCCGCAACGGGTTCATCTACCGCACCGATCGCGTGGCGCCCGAGGGAGATTCACGGATCCTCTTCGAGGACGGGATCGAGGACCTTGATCAGGAGGCCTTCGCCGGATTGGACCTCGAGGAGATCTTCTCCAACGCACGGGAGCCGCTGGCCCAGGAGTTCACCGCCCTCGGAGGCGGAGCCGAGGACAGCCAGGAGAGGTTCCTCGCGATCGTCAACCACTTCAAGTCCAAGGGTGGCAGCGGCAGCGGCGACAACGCCGACACCACCGGGCAGGGCTCCTTCAACGGGGACCGGGTCCGGCAGGCGCAGGCGCTGGTGGCCTTCGCCGACGCGCTCGAGGAGGAGGCCGCGACCGGGAAGACCTTCCTGATGGGCGACTTCAACTCCTACGAGATGGAGGACCCGCTGCAGGTCATCGCCGAGGCCGGCTACGCAAACCTCTCGGCCCAGACCGGTGGGTACAGCTACATGTTCGACGGTGCGGTGGGATCCCTGGATCACCTCTTCGCCTCGGAGGCCGCCGCGGCCGATGTCGTGCAGACCGAGATCTGGAACATCAACTCCGTGGAACCGCTGGCACTGGAGTACAGCCGCTACAACTCCGTGGGCACTCTGCTCTACTCCCCGGACCAGTGGCGCTCCTCAGACCACGATCCGATCCTCGCTGACCTGATCCTCTCAGGTTCCGAGGCTCCCGGTGGCGGGGACGAGGAGGAGACTCCGGAGCACGCAGCCTGGAGCTCCGGCGCGGTCTACACCAACGGTGACACCGTGAGCCATGAGGGCGGCGTCTACCGGGCGCTCTGGTACACGCAGAACCAGGAGCCCGGGGCCTCCCCGTGGAGCGCCTGGTCCCAGGTCGGTGCGCCTACGGACTGCTCCGGTGAGACGTGGGCGCAGTGGGCGCCGAGCTCACAGTTCGACGGCGGCGAGACCATCGTCCACGACGGGGTCAGTTACACCGCGAAGTGGCACACCCGGAACCAGGAGCCCGGAGGCCGCTACGGCCCCTGGGAGGAGTCCGGCAGCTGCTGAGCCGACCCGCCCCCGACGTGAAAAAATCGTAGGGCTGTGGGATGTCGTAGAGCTCAAGCCCTACGACATCACCACAGCCCTACGATTCTTTTGCCGAGAGACAGGCTCAGCGGGTCTGCTGGCCCATCGGGGAGACGATCGCGTCCACGCGTTGGAAGGACTTCAGGTCCACGTAGCCGGTGGAGGCCATCGCGTGGCGCAGGCCGCCCATCAGGTTTGAGGAGCCGTCGGTGTGATGCGCGGGCCCCCAGAGCACCTCCTGCAGCGGCGCCACGGTCCCGACCCGGGTGCGGTGGCCGCGCGGGAAGTCCTGGTGCACCGCCTCGAGTCCCCAGTGCCAGCCCTGCCCCGGCGCCTCTTCGGCGCGGGCGAGGGTGGTGCCGAGCATCACGGCGTCGGCGCCCATTGCGAGGGCCTTGACCAGGTCTCCGGAGGAGCCCATGCCGCCGTCGGCGATGACGTGGACGTAGCGCCCCCCGGACTCATCCAGGTAGTCCCGGCGGGCCGCGGCGACGTCGCTGATCGCGGTGGCCATCGGCACCCGGATGCCCATGGCGCGGCGGGTGGTGGTGGCGGCGCCCCCGCCGAAGCCCACCAGCACACCGGCTGCGCCGGTGCGCATCAGGTGCAGCGCAGGCGTGTACCCCGCGGCGCCCCCGACGATGACCGGGACGTCGAGCTCGTAGATGAACTCCTTGAGGTTCAGCGGGTCACCGTTCTGCGCCACGTGCTCGGCCGAGACGGTGGTGCCGCGGATGACGAACATGTCCACCCCGGCCTCGATGACGGTGCTGTAGAACTCCTGGGTGCGCTGGGGAGTCAGCGAGCCGGAGACGACGACGCCGGCCTCCCGGATCTCGGCCAGCCGTGCGGTGATCAGCTCGGCCTTGATCGGCTCGGCATAGAGCTGCTGCAGCCGGCGGGTGTTCTGCGCGGAGACCTCCTCGGCGCCCAGCGCCGCGATCTCCGCAAGCACCGGCTCCGGGTTCTCGTAGCGGGTCCAGAGGCCCTCCAGGTTGAGGACCCCGAGACCGCCCTGCCGGCCGAGCTCGATGGCGGTGGCCGGGGACATCACCGAGTCCATCGGGGCGCCGACCACGGGCATGGAGAAGGAGTAGGCGTCGATGCGCCAGTCCAGACTCACATCCGCGGGGCTGCGGGTGCGTCGATTCGGGACGATGGCGACATCGTCCAGAGCCCAGGCCCGACGGCCGTTCTTGGCCAGGCCGATGGGGATCTCGTTGCTCAAAGCTGCTCCTTTACTAGCGCCGGTAGTTCGGCGCTTCCACCGTCATCATGATGTCATGCGGGTGCGATTCCTTGAGTCCGGCGGAGGTGATCCGCACGAACTTGCCCTTGTACTTGAGCTGCTCGATGGTGTGCGCTCCCACGTAGAACATGGTCTGGCGCAGACCGCCGGTGAGCTGGTGGAACACCACCTCGAGCGGGCCGCGGTAGGGCACCTGCCCCTCGATGCCCTCCGGGATGAGCTTCTCATCGGTAGGGACATCGGCCTGGAAGTAGCGGTCCTTGGAGAAGGAGGTGTTCTTCCCGCGGGTCTGCATCGCGCCCATGGATCCCATGCCGCGGTAGGCCTTGAACTGCTTGCCGTTGTAGAACACCAGGTCTCCGGGGGACTCGGCGGAGCCTGCCAGCAGCGAGCCGAGCATCACCGAGTCGGCCCCGGCGACCATGGCCTTGCCGATGTCGCCGGAGTGCTGCAGCCCGCCGTCGGCGATGAGCGGCACCCCTGCCGGGATGGTCGCCTTGGATGATTCGTAGATGGCCGTGACCTGGGGAACCCCGACGCCGGCGACGATGCGGGTGGTGCAGATGGAGCCCGGTCCGACGCCGACCTTGACCGCGTCGGCCCCGGCGTCGACGATCGCCTGTGCTCCCTCGCGGGTGGCCGCCTGACCGCCGATCACATCGACCCCGGCCGCGGCCGGTTCGGCCTTGAGCCGGGCGACCATGTCCAGCACGCCGCGGGTGTGGCCGTTGGCGGTGTCCACCACCAGGGCGTCGACCCCGGCGTCGATCAGGGTCATGGCGCGCTCGAAGCCCTCACCGAAGAAGCCCACGGCCGCGCCGACGCGCAGCCGGCCCTCGGAGTCCTTGGTGGCCTGCGGGTAGCGGTCGGCCTTGTCGAAGTCCTTGATCGTGATCAATCCCTGCAGCACGCCCTGATCATCGACCAGCGGCAGCTTCTCCACCCGGTGCTCGGAGAAGATCCGCAGCACCTCCTCGTTGGGGATCCCGACATGGGCGGTGATCAGCGGCTGCGGGGTCATCTTCTCGTAGACCTTGGTGGTCAGGTACTGCTCGCGCGGGATGAACCGGGTGTCGCGGTTGGTGATGATGCCCAGCAGCTTGGACTCGCTGTCCACGACGGGAAGGCCGGAGACCCTGTAGTGCGCGCAGAGCTCATCGAGATCCGCGATGGTCGCGTCCGGAGTGATCGTCACCGGATCGCTGATCATGCCGGACTCGGAGCGCTTGACCTTGTCCACCTGCCGGGCCTGATCGTCGATGGAGAGGTTGCGGTGCAGGATGCCGATGCCGCCCTGGCGTGCCATGGCGATGGCCATGGGCGCCTCGGTGACGGTGTCCATCGCGGCGGAGGCCACCGGGGACTGCAGCATGATGTTGCGGGAGAACCGGGTCGCGGTATCTGCTTCTGAGGGGATGACGTCGGTCGCGCCGGGGAGCAGCAGGACGTCGTCGTAGGTCAGTCCGACGAAGCCGAAGGGATCATGCTCCGGGCCTCCGGCCGCGCTCGGCTGCTGATGAGTTTCAGTCACGGTGGTGCCTCTCGGGGTCAAAAGCGGGTGGCTCGGGCCCAAGTCTACGTGTCGTCCACGTCCGCCCGGAGCCAAAGGCTTAGCACTCTGCTTGACCGAGTGCTAAGCCCGTCTATAAAGTTTCGTCTAGCACTCGAGACCCTCGGGTGCCAGCTTGTCCGTGGGTCGTCAACCCGCGGAGATCAGCCTGACGGGGCACCATCCGGCACCGCGACGACGGTTGGCCACTCCCAAGGCGTGCGACAGATTTCGGCTCGTCGAGCACCCCGGAAGCACCGGGGAGGCTCTGCACGGGTCTGTGCTGATAAACCGAATCCACACCACGCAAAGGAGAGTACTGACGTGTCAGTCTCTATCAAGCCTCTCGAGGATCGCATCGTTGTTCGCCCCCTGGAAGCAGAGCAGACCACCGCTTCCGGGCTGGTCATCCCCGACACCGCCAAGGAGAAGCCCCAGGAGGGCAAGGTCATCGCGGTGGGCCCAGGTCGCTTCGACGAAAAGGGCAAGCGCATCCCGGTTGACGTCTCCGAGGGCGACGTCGTCATCTACTCCAAGTTCGGCGGCACCGAGGTCAAGGTCAGCGGCGAGGAGTACCTCGTGCTCAACGCTCGCGACGTCCTGGCCATCATCGAGAAGTAAGAACGGACCGCTGAAGGTTCTTCACAGACCTGATCACGATCCGATTCTCACACTCTCAAAGGAGCACTAACCCATGGCAAAGCAGCTTGAATTCAGTGATGCTGCACGCCGCGCTCTGGAAGCCGGCATCGATAAGCTTGCAGACACGGTCAAGGTCACGCTCGGCCCGAAAGGCCGCAATGTAGTCCTGGACAAGTCCTGGGGCGCACCGACCATCACCAACGACGGCGTCACCATCGCCCGCGAGGTGGAGGTCGAAGACCCGTACGAGAACCTTGGCGTGCAGCTGGCCAAGGAAGTCGCCACCAAGACCAACGACGTCGCAGGCGACGGCACCACCACCGCAACGGTCCTGGCCCAGGCGCTGGTCAAGGAAGGCCTGCGCAACGTGGCCGCCGGTGCGGCACCGAGCGAGATCAAGCGCGGCATCGAGATCTCGGTCGCCGCCGTGACCCGCCGGCTGCGCGAGAACGCACGCGATGTCGAGGGCCAGCAGGTCGCCAACGTGGCCGCGATCTCCGCGCAGAACGACGAGGTCGGTGAACTCCTGGCTCGTGCATTCGACGCCGTGGGCACCGACGGTGTGATCACCATCGAAGAGGGGTCCTCGACCTCCACGGAGCTGGAGATCACCGAGGGCATGCAGTTCGACAAGGGCTACCTGTCCCCGCACTTCGTCACCGATCCTGAGCGCCAGGAAGCGATCCTCGAAGATCCGCTGATCCTGATCAACCAGGGCAAGATCTCCAACATGGCCGAGTTCCTGCCCGTGCTGGAGAAGGTCCTGCAGGCCAAGCGCCCGCTGTTCATCATCGCCGAGGACGTCGAGGGTGAGGCCCTCTCCACGCTGGTGGTCAACAAGCTGCGCGGCACGCTCAACGTGGTCGCGGTCAAGGCTCCCGGCTTCGGAGACCGCCGCAAGGCCATGCTCGAGGACATCGCCGTGCTCACCGGCGGACAGGTCATCTCTCCTGATCTGGGCCTGAAGCTCGATCAGGTGGATCTGGAATCACTGGGCACCGCACGTCGGGTGACCGTGACCAAGGACGCCACCACCCTCGTCGACGGCGCCGGGTCCAAGGAAGATGTGGACGCTCGCGCGGCCACCATCAAGGCCCAGGCCGACGCCTCTGACTCCGAGTGGGATCGCGAGAAGCTCCAGGAGCGTCTGGCGAAGCTCTCCGGCGGCATCGGCGTCATCAAGGTCGGCGCTGCCACCGAGGTGGAGCTCAAGGAGCGCAAGCACCGCATCGAAGATGCCGTCTCGTCCACCCGTGCGGCTCTGGAAGAGGGCATCGTGGCCGGCGGCGGCACCGCGCTGATCAACGCTCTCTCCGTGCTGGACGAGGACGAAGACGTGCAGGCGCTCTCCGGAGATGCCGCAGCCGCTGTGGGCATCGTCCGCCGCGCGCTGGTCCAGCCGCTGCGCTGGATCGCTCAGAACGCCGGCGAGGACGGCTTCGTCGTCGCCTCCAAGGTTGCGGAGATGGAGCCGAACCACGGCTTCAACGCAAAGACCGGTGTCTACGGCGATCTGATCGCCGACGGCGTCATCGACCCGGTGAAGGTCACGCGCTCTGCTCTGCAGAACGCCGCCTCCATCGCGGCCCTGGTGCTGACCACCGAGACCCTCGTGGTCGAGAAGAAGGATGAGGAAGACGATCACTGATCGCATCTGACTCTTCCCTCGCAGGTGGGGCCCTGACCGTTCGCGGTCAGGGCCCCACCTGCGTTCGGCCTACGCGAGCGCGAACAGCTGCAGCACCAGCGGGAAGGCCAGGAACGCGACCACATCGAGGAGCAGGTGCGCGATCACCAGCGGCATCACCCGGCCGTAGCGGTGGTAGATCCAGCCGAAGATGATGCCCATCAGCAGATTGCCGATGCCCGGGCCGAAGCCCTGGTAGAGGTGATAGGCCCCGCGCAGCAGCGCCGCGGCGAGGATGATCAGCCAGATGCTCGCCCGGGGCCAGATCCGGCGAGCGCGGTCGAAGAGGTAGGCGATCATGATCACCTCTTCGAGCAGCGAATGCCGCAGCGCGGCCAGGATCAGCACCGGGGTGGTCCACCAGTGCTCGCCGACGTCGGCCGGGATGATCTCGGTGGTGATCCCCGCCGCCCGGCCCAGCCCGTAGACCACCAGCGTGCCCAGCCCGATGATCAGAAAGAGTCCGACGCCGAGGCTGAGGTCCCGCACGGGACGGCGCAGGTCCAGCCCGAAGCGGCGGAACGGGTTCATCCCCTGCAGGAAGAACAGATAGCAGACCAGCACCACCGGGAAGAGCGCGAACAGCGAGTCCAGCACCTGGTAGCTGAGATCGAAGAACTCCGCCCGGGATCGCGAGGACTGCACCGTGGCGCTCTGCTCGGCCAGCGGCGCCAGGCTCAGCCGTTCGATGAGCCGCAGCACCGCGTAGACCGCGGAGCGGCCCAGCGAGAGCCCGAGCACGATCGCGAGCTCCCAGCCCAGGAACCGCCGACTCATCGGGATCGGCGCTCCACCAATGCGCACAGGGAGCACCGATCCCGATGAGTCGGCGGGCTGCGGACCGGAGACCTCCGGCGTGGTTGGCTTCACGCTCAAGAGTCTAGATCCGCCCAGCGTCGAGGAGTGTGGTCAGATGGAAGCTATGACTGAGACTTACGCCCTGCTCGCCGTCTGCACCGGCAACATCTGCCGCTCCCCCGCCATGGACCGGCTGCTCGCCCATGAGCTGGGTTCGCAGCCCGGCATCACCGTGCGCTCCGCGGGCACCCACGCCCATGTCGGAGAAGACATGGAGGCGCAGATGAAGGATCGGCTCGTGGAATATGGCGCCGACACCGAAGATTTCGAGGCCGAGCAGCTGGAGCCTGACCTGGTCCGCAGCGCCGATCTGGTCCTCACCGCCACCCGAGAACATGTGCGCGACATCCTCGCCGATGTCCCCGAGAGTCGGCAGAAGGTGTTCACGCTGCGCGAGTTTGTCCGGCTCCTCGATTCCCTGGACCCGGGGGCTCGTGCCGGGGCCCTGGAGACCTCGCAGACCGTGGCCGGGAAGCTTGCAGCCCTGGTGGCGCTGGTGGCGGACCGGCGCGATCAGGCGCAGGCACCCACGGCGCAGGACGATGTGGTGGACCCGTACATGATGCCCGGGGACGTCTTCGAGGAGTCCTTCGCCCAGGTCCGCGGACCGATCGAGGCGCTGCGCGAGACCCTCCGGGGCTGAGCCTGCAGCGCTGACCCTGACCGCTCAGAGCCGGAGCACGGCCTCCGCGGCGTTCAGCGTGGCCCCGCGATAGCTCGGCCCGAAGAGCAGCCAGTGCACCGCGAGGCAGAAGAGCTGGTGCAGCGGGATCCGCTCTCGCCAGCCCTCCCGCAGCGCGTGTTCCTGCTGATAGCCGCTGATCACCGCGTCCAGCTCAGGCAGACCGAAGAGGTGCAGCAGCGCGATGTCGGTCTCCCGATGTCCGGCGTGGGCGGCCGGGTCGATCAGCACCGCCTCCACAGCGCCGGCCTCGGTCCTGGTCCATAGCACATTGCCGGCCCAGAGGTCCCCGTGGATCAGCGCGGGCGGCTCGTCGTCGTCGAGCGCACCGGAGTCGATCCGGTCCCGCGCGGCGCGCAACAACGCCTTATCCGGGACCGTGATGCTCGCCTCCAGGGCCCGCAGCACCGGGTCCAGGCGCTCGGCAGCGGTGAAGGCGCCCCAGGAGCTGTGCACCCCGATGCCCAGTGCCAGCGGCTGCTCGGCGGGTCCGAAATAGGCCGGGGTGCCGACGGGATGCTCTGGCGGCAACGTGCCGAAGCCGACAGGCTCCGCAGCACTCGCTGCATCCCCCGCGCCGCTGGCGGCTCCGGCGGATCCGGCATCCCCCGCACCACCGGCGGCTCCGGCGGCTCCGGGGCGGGAGGCGAGCCAGACATGGGTGCGGGCCAGCGCGGCGCCGAAGCGCTGCGCCGCCTCCGCATCCGGGGTCCTCGAGCTGAGCTCCTCCAGCTCCAGCGCGCCGCGTCGCGCGTCGGATCCGGGCCCCGCCCCGGGCCCGGTCCCCGGGGTGGCCCTCAGCACCGGCACCACCGGTGCCCCGCCGGCCTCGGCGGCCCGGGTGAGCCAGCGCAGCCCGGCGGCCTCCACCATGGTGGCCTGCGGGTGAGCTGCGGGAGCGTGCTTGATGAAGACCATGTGCCACACCCTAGTCACGACTAGACTCAGACGAGTGAGCGAAACAACCCAGATCCCCGCCGCTGACTCCTCCGAGGCCGCCGCCGAGGCGGTCCCGTCACACGCGCTGCGTGAGGAGTACGTGGAGCTGGTGGAAGAAGTGCGCAAGCACCGGATCGCCTACTACCAGGACAACGATCCGATCATCTCCGACGCCGAGTTCGACGTCCTCTTCGAACGCCTGGAGCAGATCGAGGCCGAGCACCCCGAGATCATCGCCGCAGACTCCCCCACCCAGGAGGTCGGCGGCGAGGTTGCCGAGGCCTTCTCCCCGGTGCAGCACCTGCAGCGGCTCTACTCCCTCGAAGACGTCTTCACCGCCTCGGAGCTGCGCACCTGGTATGACCGGGCGAGCGTCTCGCTGGCCGCCCAGCGCCCCGAGGAGACCGTGAAGTGGCTCGTCGAGGTCAAGATCGACGGCCTGGCGATCAACCTGCTCTACCGCAGCGGCAGGCTGATCCGCGCCGCCACCCGCGGCGACGGCACCACCGGTGAGGACGTCACCCATAATGTGCTCACCATCAAGGACATCCCCGCCGAGCTCGCCGGGACGGACCACCCGGAGGAGCTGGAGGTCCGCGGCGAGATCTTCATGCCCACCGCGGAGTTCCATGCCTTCAACACCCGGCTCACCGAGGCCGGCAAGGCTCCGCTGGCGAACCCGCGCAACGCCGCGGCCGGTTCGCTGCGGCAGAAGGACCCCGCCAAGACCGCCGAGCGGCCGCTGTCGATGTTCGTCCACGGCATCGGCGCGCGCACCGGCTTCGAGCCTGGCAGCCAGCACGCCGCCTATGAGCAGCTCGCCGCCTGGGGACTGCCGGTCAGCCCCTACACCGCGCTGCTGGAGGACTACGCGCAGATCGAGGCGTATCTCGACGAGCACCAGGCCAAGCGGCACTCGCTGGTCCATGAGATCGACGGGGTGGTCATCAAGGTCGATGACTTCGCCCAGCAGCGCGGCCTGGGACACACCTCTCGGGTGCCGCGCTGGGCCGCGGCGTATAAGTACCCGCCCGAAGAGGTCCACACCCGGCTGCTCGACATCATGGTCCACGTCGGGCGCACCGGCCGGGTCACCCCCTTCGCCGTGCTTGAGCCCAAGAAGGTCGCCGGCTCGGTGGTCTCCCGCGCCACTCTGCACAACCGCGACGTGGTCAAGGCCAAAGGGGTGCTGATCGGCGACGACGTCATCGTCCGCAAGGCCGGAGACGTGATCCCGGAGGTGGTCGGACCGGTGCTGCCGGCGCGGAAGAACCGGGAGGATGAGCTTTTCGAGTTCAGCTTCCCCACCCACTGCCCGGTCTGTGGCACCGAGCTCGCCCCGGCCAAGGAGGGCGACGTCGACTACCGCTGCCCCAACGCCGAAAGCTGCCCCGCCCAGGTCAGTGAACGAGTCATCCACATCGGCTCCCGCGGCGCCCTGGACATCGAGGCCCTCGGCGAGGAGGCCGGACTGGCGCTGACCAACCCGGACCTGCGCCGCCCCATCCCGGAGTTGATCGACTGGGAGGAGACCCGCGCCTCGGGCATCATTCTGAACCTCGACGAGCAGGGCGCGCCGACTCCCCAGGAGCCGGTGCTCCACGGTGAGGCCGGGCTCTTCGACCTGGGGGTCCAGGACCTCAAGGACGTCTACGTCTGGCGAGAGACCCGCCGAAGGAACGCGGAGACCGGACAGCGCGAGTCCACCGGGAAGTGGGCCCCGTCGCTGTATTTCTTCACCAAGGCGCAGCTCGCCAAGGACGGGACGGTGAAGAAGTCCTCCGAACCCACGGCCAACACCGTCCAGCTCTTCGCCGAGCTCGAAAAGGCCAAGGCCCAGCCGCTGTGGCGGGTGCTGGTCGCGCTCTCGATCCGGCACGTCGGGCCCAGCGCCTCCCGTGCGCTGGCCAATGCCTACGGCTCCATGGCGAAGATCCGGGCGGCCAGCGAGGAGGAGCTCGCCGGGATCGACGGGGTCGGCCCCACCATGGCCTCCACGCTGGGCGACTGGTTCAGCACCGACTGGCACTGCCGGATCGTGGATCGCTGGGCCGCCGCCGGGGTCCGGATGGTCGATGAGATCGACGAGTCCGCTCCGCGCACTCTGGAGGGACTCAGCGTGGTCGTCACCGGATCGCTGGAGGGCTACTCCCGGGATGAGTCCAAGGAAGCGATCATCACCCGAGGCGGCCGAGCCGCCGGATCGGTGTCGAAGAAGACCGACTACGTGGTGGCCGGCGCGAATGCCGGCACCAAGCTCGAGAAGGCCGAGGCGCTGGGCGTCCCGGTGCTCGATGAGGAAGCGTTCACTGTACTGCTGAACAAGGGTCCCGACGGATTGGACGATGCATGACTACGCCGAAGCCTGAGCACGTGAACCCCCAGAGGCCGGATCCTCAGACGCCGGATCCTCAGCGGCTGAGCCCGCAGAAGCTGCAGGACCTGCTGGAGATCGCCCATGAGGCCGCCGCCGCAGGTGCCGGGGTCCTGGCCGAACGCGAGGACGTCTCCCCCTCCGGGCTGGTCCTGGGCCAGGAGCACTCCGGGGTGCAGACCAAGTCCTCTGCCTCGGACCTGGTCACCGACTTCGATCGGCGCGCCGAACAGGCCGTGCGCGAGGTGATCAACCGGCGTCGACCCTCCGATGAGGTCTCCGGTGAGGAGTACGGCACCACCACGCCGGCCGAGCCCAGCGGCTACCGCTGGTCCATCGACCCGCTCGACGGCACCACGAACTTCATCCGCGGCATCGTCTACTACGGAACCTCGGTGGGCCTGCAGGGCCCCGACGGCAACTGGCTGGCCGGCGTCGTCGTGGCGCCGGCGCTCTCCCGGATCTGGTGGGCCAGCGCCGGAGCCGGCGCCTGGAGCACCCACGGGGACTCCGAGCCGAACCGGCTGGGCGGACCCACCGGCGAGCTCGACGCCGGGCTGCTCTCCACCGGCTTCGGCTACGACCCCGCCCGACGCGCCGAGCAGACCCGTGCGGTCAACGCGATGCTGCCGCACTTCGGCAATATGCGCCGTCTCGGGGCCGCCGCTCTGGACATCTGCATGGTGGCCGATGGCACCCAGAACGCCTACGCCGAGTACGGCATCTGGGAGCACGACTGGGCTGCCGGGGCGCTGATCGCCGAAGAGGCCGGGGTCTTCGTGCGCCGCCCGATCGCGGCAGACAGCAGCAAGACCCCGGACTGGACCGTGATTGGGGACATCGGCATCGACCCCAGCGAGCTCTCCCCGGCTCCGCTGACCCGCTGAGCGCCGTGGACCGGAACCACGCGCAGCCCAGCCGCGCCCGAACCGACTCTGCCTCGATGCAGATCCGCACCGCCACCGTCGCCGACTGGGACCGGATCGCGGAGCTGACCGTGGCCGCCTATGTCGACGGTGGCTTCCTGAGCGCAGGAGACTCCTACGTCACACATCTGAGCGACGTCGAGACCCGCGCCCGCGGCTCGCAGCTTCTGGTCGCCGAGATGGACACCCTCGACGGCGCCGCGGTGGCCGCCTCGGTGGCGGTCGCCGACGCCGGCGGCCCCATGGCCGAGGTGGCCCGGGCCGGGGAGATGGAGTTCAGGATGCTCGCCGTGGCGCCGGAGCATCAGGGCCGGGGCGTCGCACGGGCGTTGGTGCGTCACATCATCGGCATGGCCGCATCGCGGCCGGAGATCCACGCGCTGACCCTGTGCAGCCTGACCTCGATGACCACCGCGCACGCGCTCTACCGCTCCGAGGGCTTCCACCCGATGCCGGAGCGGGACTTCTACCTGCCCGAGAAGTCAGCACGGTTCCCGTTCTTTCGGCGCGAGGTCTGAGCCCGCTCAGGTTCTCCGGCCGTCACAGCCCGACCCGGCGCGAACCGGTGGTCACAGCCCGACCTGGCGCGAGCCGGCCGTCACAGCCCAGCGCGAGCCCCCGCATGCGGGCATGAGAAAGCCCGGTGGCCCCTCTCCCCTCGAGAGGAACCACCGGGCTTCATCGTTCATCGCGACGTGTCGCGAAGAGCTGCTGGGATCAGCGGCGCTCTGCCAGCTCGTGGGGCAGCGGCTCCGGATCCTCCAGCAGACGACCCGCCTTGCGGTCCGCCAGGTACTGCTTCATCTCTTCCTTGACCTTCGGCGCCAGGATGACCAGGCCGATGACGTTGATGAAGATGCACATGAACAGCGCCGAGTCGGCGAAGTCGAAGATGTTCTGCGTGGAGACCAGGCAGCCCAGGACCACGAGGGTCAGTGCGATGATCCGGAAGATCGTGTCACCGACCTTGGTGGTGCCGAAGAGGTGCCGCCAGGCCTGGATGCCGTAGTACGCCCAGGTGATCAGTGTCGAGAAGGCGAAGAGCAGCACAGCGACGGTCAGCACGATGTTGAAGCCGGGCAGGAACGAGTCGAAGGCCGCCGAGGTCAGGCCCACGGGGTTCTCTGCGCCACCGGCGTCGAGTGCTTCCTGGTACTCGGGGGTCCAGGCGAAGATGATGACCAGTGCGGTCATGGTGCAGATCAGGACCGTGTCGATGAAGGGCTCGAGAGCAGCGTTGAAGCCCTCGGAGATCGGACGACGCGTCTTGACTGCGGAGTGGGCGATCGGGGCCGAACCGATGCCGGCCTCGTTGGAGAAGGCTGCGCGGGTCACACCGATGATGATCACGCCGAGCACGCCGCCGGAGATGCCCTCCGGGGAGAAGGCGCCGCTGATGATCGCGCCGAAGGCCTCGCCGATGTTGGAGAAGTTCACCCCGATGACGATGAGGCAGGCCACCACGTAGATGATGGCCATGGCGGGAACCAGCTTGGCGGTGACCGCACCGATGGACTTGATGCCGCCGATGATCACGATGCCGACCAGTCCCGCGAAGACCAGGCCGAAGATCAGTGCGGCGAGGTCCGAGCCGAAGATGCCGTCCTCTCCGCCGGTGGCGGCGCGCAGCTGACCGAAGGCCTGGTTGGACTGGAACATGCCGCCGCCGACGACGCCGAAGAGCATGATGGCGATGGCGAAGAGGCCGGTGATGATGGCCACGGGGATACGGCCGAGCTTGTGGTAAGCGACCTTGAGGTACTGGAAGGGTCCGCCATGGACGATCCCGTTCTCATCGATGTAGCGGTACTTCACGCCCAGCGTGCACTCGACGAACTTGGTGCACATGCCGAAGAGACCGGCGACGATCATCCAGAAGGTGGCGCCGGGGCCGCCGAGTGAGACTGCGGCGGCCACACCGGCGATATTGCCGAGACCCACGGTCGCCGAGACCGCGGAGGTCAACGCCTGGAAGTGCGAGACCTCCCCCGGGTCCTTCTCGGTGGTCCACTTGCCGCGGAGCACCTCGAGGCTGACCTGCGGCGTGCGGAACTGGACGAAGCCGAAGTAGATCGTGAAGCCGATGGCCGCCAGGATGGACCACAGCACCACCACCGGTGCGTCGAAGTCGCCCAGCGGGACGGTGGCGAAGATGATTCCGGAGAAGAACTCCGTGATGCCGGCGAACCAGCCGTCCACGGTGTTGGCGGCCCCCTGCAGCGCGGATTCCTCCGTGGCTGCCGCCGAGATGTATGCACTCATGGTGCTCATGTGATTCCCTCACTCGATGATCGGTGCAAAGCGCGTGTGATGTGTTGGTGCAAAGCGCGTGCGATGTGACGGTCCGAGGTCAAGCCTCGGGTTGCGCAATAATCTACTCCCCCACTGTTACCACCAGTTTGCGACACGCAATGATTGTGTATCGAGCATGTTGCCAGGTGGTGGAATATTGCACAAGAGAGAATTGTGCCATAGAACACAAAAACGGCCCAGAATCGCGCTCAGGGAGCGGATTCCGGGCCGTCTGTCAGGGTTTCGGCGGTGCGCCGGCGCAGCTGCGGCGCCGCGATGCGGCAGGGCAGCTGCGGCGCCGCGATGCGGCAGGGCGGTTCAGCCCTCGATCCCCAGCTTGGCCAGCACGATCTCGCGGACCTTGCCGGCGTCGGCCTGACCGCGGGTCTCCTTCATCACCGGACCGATGAGCGCCCCGATGGCCTTGAGCTTGCCGGCGGCGATCTTCTCCACCACGTCGGGATTCTCTGCCATCGCCTTCTCCACCGCAGCGGTGAGCGCACCGGAGTCATCCGAGACGACCTCCAGTCCGCGGGCGGTGACGATCTCCTCCGGGGTTCCCTCCCCGGCGATCACGTGCTCCAGGACCTGGCGGGCGATCTTGTCATTGATCCGACCCTGGGTGATCAGCCCGTTGAGCGCGCTGATCGTGACGGGCTCCACGCCGAGGGCGGCGGGTTCGAGGTCACGGGCGTTGGCCAGCCGTGAGATCTCCCCCATCCACCATTTACGGGCCACGCTCGGGGAGACCCCGGCGGCCACGGTCTCGTCGATCTCATCGAGCAGACCGGCGGCGACCACGTCACGGAACTCCTGCTCGGAGAAGCCCCATGCGGCGAGCAGTCGACGCTTGCGATCGGCGGGGGGCTCGGGCAGCTGCGCACGCAGCTCCTCGACCCAGGCCGCGGTGGTCACGATCGGGACCAGATCCGGCTCCGGGAAGTAGCGGTAGTCGTCCGCGTCGGACTTCGGGCGGCCCGAGCTGGTGGTGCGGCTGCCCTCCTGCCAGTGCCGGGTCTCCTGCACGATGGTGCCGCCGGCGGCCAGGATCCCGGCGTGGCGGCGCATCTCGTAGGTGACTGCATGCTCCACGGCGCGCAGCGAGTTCACGTTCTTGGTCTCCGAGCGGGTGCCGAAGGTGGTGGTGCCCTTGGGCATCATCGAGACGTTCGCGTCGCAGCGCACATTGCCGCGCTCCATCTTCGCGTCGGAGATGTCCAGGCCCTTGACGATGTCGCGCACCGCCGAGACGTAGGCCCGCGCGAGCTCCGGCCCCCGTGACCCGGCACCGACGATGGGCTTGGTGACGATCTCCACCAGCGGAATCCCGGAGCGGTTGTAGTCCACCAGGGAGTAGTCAGCGCCCTGGATCCGTCCGGAGGTGCCGGCGTGGGTCAGCTTGCCCGCGTCCTCCTCCATATGGGCGCGTTCGATCTCCACGCGGAAGACCTCACCGTCGTCGAGCTCGATGTCGAGGTAGCCGTCGAAGGCGATCGGCTCGTCATACTGCGAGGTCTGCCAGTTCTTCGGGGTGTCCGGGTAGAAGTACTGCTTGCGGGCGAAGCGGCAACGTTCGGCGATCTCGCAGTTCAGCGCGAGGCCGAGTTTGACCGCGTACTCCACGGCCTTGCCGTTGACCACCGGCAGGGTGCCCGGGAGTCCCAGGCAGACCTCGTTGACGTTGGTGTTGGGCTCGTCGCCGAAGGCGTTGGGCGCCGAGGAGAACATCTTGGTCTTGGTGTTGAGCTCCACGTGGACCTCGAAGCCGAGCACCGGGTCGAACCTCTCCAGTGCCTCCTCGAAGCTCAGCGGGGACGCGTCGGTCAGCGTGTCAGTCATGTCTTCCTTCACTTCCCGGCGGCGTGGGCCGCCGCTTCCGCAGTCTCCGCCAGCTCTGGGGCTTGGGCCCAGAGTGGTTCAGCGTCCTGGGTCAGCAGCTTCTCCAGCGCCGCGCCGGCCCGGTAGACCCGGGCGTCCTCCCGGATCGGGGCGAGGAACTGGATCCCCACCGGCAGGCCCTCGGAGAGTCCGCCGGGCACCGAGAGGCCGGGGATCCCGGCGAGGTTGGCGGGGATCGTGGCCACATCGTTGAGGTACATCGCCAGCGGGTCGTCGTCCTTCTCCCCCAGCGGGAACGCCACGGTCGGCGAGGTCGGGGAGATCAGCACGTCGGCCTTGGTGAAGGCCGCGTCGAAGTCCTGCTGGATCAGCGTGCGGACCTTCTGGGCGGACCCGTAGTAGGCGTCGTAGTAGCCCGCGGAGAGCGCATAGGTGCCCAGGATGATGCGACGCTTGACCTCGTCGCCGAACCCGGCGGCCCGGGTGGAGCCCATGACCCGTTCGATGGTCAGCGGTCCGACCTCAGGCAGCACCCGGGTGCCATAGCGCACGCCGTCGAACTTCGCGAGGTTGGAGGAGGCCTCCGAGGGCATGATCAGGTAGTAGGCACCCAGCGCGTACTCGAAGCTGGGGCAGTCGACCTCCACGATCTCGGCGCCGGCAGCGCGCAGCGCGTCCAGGGCCTCGTGGAAGCGAGCCAGCACGCCCTCCTGGTATCCCTCGCCCTGAAGCTGCTTGATCACCCCGACCCGCAGACCCTGTACCTCGGCGCCGCGGACGGTCTCGGCCAGGGCCGGGACCTCTCCGGTGAGCGAGGTGGAGTCCTTCGGATCGTGTCCTGCGATCAGCTCGTGGAGCAGCGCGGCGTCTTCGGTGGTCCGGGCCACCGGGCCGATCTGGTCCAGCGAGGAGGCCATCGCGATGGCCCCGTAGCGGGAGACCGCTCCGTAGGTCGGCTTGCCCCCCACGGTCCCGGTCATCGCGCCGGGCTGGCGGATCGAACCCCCGGTGTCGGTGCCCAGTGCCAGCGGCGCCTCGAAGGCGGCGACCGCGGCCGCGGAGCCACCACCGGAGCCCCCGGGGATCCGGCTGATGTCCCAGGGGTTGCGGGTCACCCCAAAGGCGGAGTGCTCGGTGGAGGAGCCCATCGCGAACTCATCCAGGTTGGTCTTGCCCAGGATCGGCAGCTTCGCAGCGCGCAGCTTGGTCACCACGGTGGCGTCGTAGGGGCTCATCCAGCCGTCGAGCATCTTGGACCCGGCGGTGGTGGGCTGCCCCTGCGTGACGATCAGGTCCTTGACCGCGATCGGCACCCCGGCCAGCGGATGCAGGGCCTCAGCCTCGGCGCCGCCGGCGGCACGGATCGCGTCGACTTCGGCGGCGGTGCGCAGCGCCTCCTCCGCGGAGACGTGCAGGAAGGCGTTGATCCCGCGCTCGCCGCCGTCGACTGCGGCGATCCGGTCCAGGTGCGCCTGGGTCAGTGCCACGGAGGTGATCTCCCCGGCGCGCAGCTTCGCGGCCATCTCGGCGGCGGTGAGCCGGATCAGCTCATGGGTGTGGGTGGTCATATCGGGGGTCACTCCTCGTCCAGGATCGCCGGGACCTTGAAACGGCCGGCTTCAGCGTCAGGTGCATTGAGCAGCGACTGTTCAGCGGTGAAGACATGCCCGACCTCGTCCTCGCGGAAGACGTTGGTCAGCGGCAGCGGATGACTGGTGGCGGGGATCTCGCCGGAGACGGCCTCGGAGACGGTCGCCATGGAATCCACGATGACGGCCAGCTCCTGCGCCATCTTCTCCAGCTCCTGCTCAGTCATGCTGATGTGCGCAAGTTTTGCAAGATGCTCAACGTCTGCGCGCGAGATCTCAGACATGCAGCTCCCTCGGGGATCGGTGGTGGATGAACTCGGTCCAGTCTATCGGCCAGCAGGACGACGGCGGCCGCCCACCGGTGAAGGTGGCGGCCGCGTCGGGGCGCCGGGCTGATCATTCGATTCGACCGATGACTCGGTCAAGCTGGTCAGCCAGCCGGGTATTGCTGGGGTGTCTGCTCAGTCGGCGACGTCCTGGACCGGGGCCTCATAGCGCAGGACCGCGGCCACGGCGTCGGAGACCGGGGCGCCGACCAGGCCGAAGGAGGCACCACTGGCGGAAGCGTCCGCCAGCAGCTGGTCCTCGCCCTCGGCGCGCTCATCCTGGCGCAGCAGAAGCGTGTCCACTGCGCCGAGCCGGATGGCCGCGCGGATCTCCTCGACGCCCTCCGCGGAGCGACCGTGTCCGGTCGCCTCGCCGTAGCGATCGGTCTGCTCGTTGCCGCGCTGGATGACGACGCGGCGAGCGATCACGGTCAGCTCATCGCGGAGCGCCTGCTCGGTGCCTTCGTCTGCGTTGCCGGCGGGGATTCCGCCGCCGGTCTCGGCCTCGACGGCGAGCTCCTGGAGCGCCTTGGGCAGCTCCTCATGCAGCGCTCGACGGCCCTGGGTCTCGCCGGCGACCACGATCACGTCCGGGTTCCAGGAGTCTGCAATCTTGGCGACCCGCTGGGTGATGTCCCGAATGTTCTGCGTGGCGGCCTCGTCGGCGGAGCGCTGGATCTGCTTGTGGCTCAGTGCACCCTGGCGGGGCTTGTGCACCGACTCGACGCTGCTGCCCTGGACCGACTCCTCTTGCGCCGAGGCGAGCAGCTCCTCGCCTGAGACGACCAGGCGGCGGATGAGGGCCTGCTGCTGGTCAGCGATGACCACCAGCATTCGGGCGGCTCCGAGACGGTGGCGGACATAGTCGCCGAGCTGCGGCGGCTCGCCGACCGTGGCCAGGTCCCCGGAGCCCTGGGCGGCGTCGAAGTGCTCGTTGAGGACTACCCGGGTCTGATCGGCCACGAGAACGCGGCCCTCGGTGTGGACCTCGGTAGGTGCTGGTCCGGTGACGGCCTCATCGAGCTCGGTCAGCGCGACATCGGGGGTTCCCGCGTCGGCCAGCTGCGCGCGAAGGTCCTGCCAGCGGAGCCGAAGCTGGTCCTCGGCGTCGGCGGCGGGGGAACGTGCTTCAAGGTAGACGGTGGCGAACGGGCCCTGGGCCTCGTAGACGCCTCGGAGATTGGTCAGCTGCAACTGTGCTCCTTCCTGCGTCCGACGACGGCGGAGACTCTGCTCCAGATCACCGTCCGACGCGAGCTGTTGGTGGCAACAGGTGACTGTCTCCGACGCTATCCATGCCGGAAAGTCGCGGTCAAACGATCTGTTCCTGCACATCCACCACGACGACGGTGACGTTGTCGCGGCCACCGGCGCGCAGCGCCTGGTGGACCAGCCAGTCCACGGTGTCCTGGGCGTTGCGACCGGCGCCGAGGATGCGTTCCATCTCGGAGTCGTTCAGCTCTCCGCTGAGTCCGTCGGAGCAGATCATCAGCCGCTGGCCGGCGCGCACCGGGGAGGTGAAGTAGTCCGCGTCCCACATGTCTCCGGCGCCCAGGGCGCGGGTGATGACATTGCGCTGCGGGTGGGTGTGCAGCTCCTCGGCGGTGATCAGGCCGGATTCGAACATGTCCTGGACCTGGGAGTGGTCGCGGCTGAGCTGCCGCAGCTGGGACTGCTCGAAGAGGTAGGTGCGGGAGTCCCCGATGTTGAAGACGATCCAGTTCAGTCCGGCGCCCTCTTCGGCCAGCAGCGCCCCGGAGACGGTGGTGCCGGCCTTGGAGTCGGTGGCCTCGCGGATCCGCTGATCGGCCTCGGCCAGAAAGGACTGGATCTGGTCCCGGGCGACGCGTCCTTCGGCCCGGTTCCATCCATCGGCGAGGGTCTGCACCGCGAGCGCCGAGGCGACCTCTCCTGCCTCGTGGCCACCCATGCCATCGGCCACGGCGAAGAGCGTGTCGGTGATCACCGAGGAGTCTTCGTTGAGTTCCCGGCGCAGGCCCACATGGGACCCGTATCCATAGTCGAGGTAGAGGCCTGCGGGCGGGGTCTGCTGCTCCCGGGGTTCCTCTGGACCTTCTGCGCTTGCTGCCACATCACCATCTTGTCACGGGGCCGGTCGCTGTGGTGACGGTATGGCACGTTTCGCGCCACCCGGGCACCGCTCGGGCACGGCTCGGGCGTCGCCGTCGTGAGCGCTGGCTCTCGGCGCGGGTCGGCTCAGCGGCCCTCGGTGACGATCCCGGCGCCCTGGCCGCGCAGCAGCATATTGGGCTGGACCTCGCCGAAGCCGCGCACGATCCGGGGCGGCTGCGGCACCAGCAGATAGTCCGGGTTGGACTCCAGCGTCTGGGCGGTGACCTGGTCCACCAGGATCGTGCCCGGGTCCGCCAGTGAGGTGAGCCGGGCGGCGAGGTTCACCGTGGGTCCGTAGATGTCCCCCATCCGGGAGAGCACCCGCCCCCAGACCACGGAGACCCGCGCCTCGGGCAGCACGTCGTCGGCGGCGATGGACTCGGCCAGGGCGAGCGCGATCTCCGCGCCGGCCTCGGGGGTCTCGGCGTTGTAGAGCACCTCGTCCCCGACGGTCTTGACCAGCCGGCCGCCGCCGATGGAGATGATCTCGGCACACTTGGACTCGAAGTGCTGCACCATGTGGGCCAGGGTGCGCTCGTTCATCTGCCGGGAGAGCGAGGTGTAGGAGACCAGGTCGGCGAAGCCACGGCGCGGGCCAGCGGCAGCGCGGCGTCGTCCTCGGCGCCGGTGCGTCCGTGCGCGGTGGCGGCCAGACCGGATTCGACCCGGACGGTGAGCCGCTGCAGGGCCGCCGAGAGCTGGCGGCGCCAGGTGTAGCCCATGAGCTTCTGGATCGGTTCGATCAGCTGGGGCAGCGTCTCCACGACCTGGGTGCGGGCCACGGCGTCGGAGAGCTGGCCGTTGGCGATCTTGTCCTCCACCAGCGCCTCGATCTGCCAGACCACCATGCGGTCGGTCATCTGACCCACCGAGCGGGTCAGCGAGATGGCGGTCTCCTCGTTGAGGTGCCCGTCGCGGACCAGCTCGATCATCGTGGCCAGCGCCTCGACGTCAGTCTTGGTGAACGCCTTGACGTCGTCGTCGAGGTTGGGGAAGCCCAGCGCCCGCCAGAGCCGGCGGGCGGATCGGGTGGAGACGCCCAGCTGATGCGCCATCTCCCGGTAGGTCAGGGTGCGTTCGGCGCCGAGCAGCCGGTGCTCCAGCTCCCGGATGGTCCGGTGCCATTCCCGCTGCTCCATGCTCGGGATCGGGATCGCGGCGGTCTCCGGGGCACGCTCATGCCCGGTGGGCGCCGTGGCGCTCTGACTGGTCGCGGCGGCCCCGGCGCTCTGGAACTGGGCGTTGCGCGCGTCAGGCGCCTCGCGGTCCGCGCGGCTGGTGCTGCGGTCGGCCAGGCCTTCAACGGGGACGGCGACGTCGGGGCCCTCAGTGATGCGGCTCTCCCCCGCCTCCTGCAGCACAGTCTGGCGGACCCGGCCCTGCAGCCGCGGGGAATTGAAGTCAGACCAGTCCTGGCGGGCGGCTTCGAGCTCGGCGGCGGAGTAGTGTGCCGACACCTCGGCGGGCAGCTCTTCGGCTCCCGCCGCCTCGGCGGAGCCGGCGGCCTCCGGGGTGAGACGGGTGGGCTCACCGCTGAGCTCGAGTCCGCGGCTGGCTCCTGGAGGCGTATAGCGCACCGCCCGCCATGAGGCGTCGGTGTCTTCGCCGCCGAGGTAGACCGGTCCGCGGTCGGTTCCTGGCGGGTTCTCAGGCATAGTGCGCCTCTCCGTATCCTCCAGGAGCGGGAGCCTGGTTCGCGTACTGCGCGGCGACGTGACGACGGTATTCGCCCAGCTCCTCAGCGATGACGGTCTGGAAGTGCGCGGCGTCGGGCATGTTGGACAGCCGGGTCCGCTGGTGCTGGCCGTAGGCGCCGTGGAGCAGGACCAGGTCCCCGGCCTCGGACATGGACTGGATGCGGGACTGCTTGAGCTGCACCTCGGAGAGCAGGCCCAGCGGCACGACGCTGGCCTGGGCGGCCCCGAGCAGGTTCTTCTGCACCAGGCGATGGCTGGTCAGGTAGGTCATACGGTTGCCCCAGCTCAGCAGGGGCTTGAGCGTGCCGAATGCGAGCGCGAGGAGCCCGCCGGCCCAGATCAGGAAGACCCCGATGTGCTGGTAGTGCTCGACGAACGCGGGCTGGTCTGCCCGGGAGATGTAACCCAGCAGGAAGCTCATCACCATCACGGTGACGAGCAGGTTCAGCAGGGCAGGCAAGAGCGCGCGGTGGTGCGCGCGGGTCCGGATGACCACCTGTTCGCCGTCGACCAGCTTGAGCTTCATCGTGAGCCACAGCCTCCTGCCGGTCTTCGTCCACGCACCCCAAGCCCAGGGCGCGCCAATTCGTATGCGGTCTGCCGGGTCAGTCTACCGGGGGTCGCTGGGCGCCAGCCCGGTCGGCCCGGAGATGGGTCACGTCGCCGGCGGAGAAGGCCTTGAGCTCGGGCATGCAGGGCTGCCACCCCTGCTCGGCGGTGGCACGCCGGGCTGTGACCTCGACCTGGAGTGCACCCTGGGAGGTCAGCCGCTGCGCGACTCCGCGCTCGGCGCTGCCGTCGGGGAGCTCCACACGGACCTGTTGGCCCAGGGTGCTCAGCACCCGGGACACCATGGTGACCAGCACCTCCGAGACCGTCTCGGGAGCCCGTCGCGCAGCCGCTTCCACGGGGCCCAGGAGATTCGCGAAGCGCTCCAGGAAGCAGCACAGCAGCTCGGTGCGCAGCGCCCCCGGCTCCTGGCTCTCCGGTTCCTGGTCACCAAGTCCCTGGCCACCCGCAGCGAGCCCCGGGTCCAGCCGCCCTGCTGCGCGGCGGCGCAGTTCGATCAGCACCGAGGTGGAGTTCTCGATGGGCAGCTGTTCGGGCGTGAGCAGCACGTTGATCCCGACTCCCAGCACGACGGCGCCCGGCGCGGCGGGGCGACCGGTGACGGCGGAGGCCAGAATCCCGCTGATCTTTTTCTCCGGCCCCTCGGCCTGGGTCACCTGCACGTCATTGGGCCACTTGAGCACCGCGCGCTGGTCCGCGGTGTCGAGTCCGAAGTCCTGGCGCAGCGTGTCCACCAGCGCCCGACCGGCGAGCATCGAGAGCCAGCCCAGATGTTCCACCGCCAGCTGTGGGCGCAGCACGATCGAGGTCGAGAGCGAAGCCCCCTTCGGCGAGCTCCAGGCGCGTCCCAGCCGGCCCCGACCTCCGGTCTGCTCCTCCGCGGTGAGCACCGAAAGGTGCGGCCACGCCGTCGGAACCTGCCGCTGCGGCGGCGTGGCCGACTGCGAGTCCGGCTGCGCGTCCGAGTGCGCGTCCGAGTGCGCGTCCGGCTGCGCCGGCGACTCGGCGGCGAGTGCTCGAGTCAGCCATTCATTGGTGGAACCGACGGACTCCACCCGTTGGATCCGCGCGTAGCTCCTCCGGCCTCGCTGAGGAGTCGCCGGGCGAGAAGTGCGTCGTCGAGTGGTGGCAGTGCGGCGGTCATGAGCCCAGGCTAGGCCACCGGTCTTGGGCTCGCCGCGCAGCTTCGGTGCAGCCGTGGTCGCAGCCGCGGTCGCAGTCGCTGTCGTGGTCGCAGCCGCGGTCGCAGTCTCAGAGGAAGGCGTCGGGGATCAGCTCGGCCTCGGGGTCCACCGCATAGTCGGTGAAGTCCTCGATGCCCAGCTGGCGCAGCACCTGCTCGTCGGTGAGGAAGGCCCCGCTGATCGGGTGCGGCGTCCCATCGGCTCCGGGGGTGTTCACCTGCCCGGAGAGCAGCGCGACAGCGGCGTCAGCCACGATCTCCACGCGACGGGCCCCACGGATCATGGTCTCGCCCTGCTCACCGGCGAGCGCGGCGAGATTGCGGATCGCCGCGGTGTCGATATAGGTGGCGGGCCAGAGCGAGTTCACCGCCACGCCGTCGGGCTCCAGCTCTGCTGCCAGGCCCACGGTGGTCATCGACATTCCGTATTTGGACATCGTGTAGCCCAGGTGCCGGCCGAGCCAGACCGGATCCAGGCCGGCAGAGCTCAGCGCCAGCGGCGGGGAGAGGGTCAGGATCTGCGGGGTGAAACCCGGCTCAGAGCCTGCCGAGGAGGCAGTGTCCGCTGCTGCGCCCTCCGCGGCGGCCTGGTGCTTCGCGGCGCTGGTGCGCAGGTGCGGGGCGGCGGTCTTGGAGAGCAGGAAGGTGCCGCGGACGTTGATGTCGTGCATCAGGTCGTAGCGCTTCATGTCCAGCACCTCGGTGGGCGAGAGATCGATCGCGGAGGCGTTGTTGATGACGATGTCGATCCCGCCGAAGGTCTCCACGGTGCGCTCCACGGCGGCGAGCACATCCTCGTCGCGGCGCACATCGCCGACCACGGCGAGTCCCTGGCCGCCAGCCGCACGGATGTCCTCGACCGCGGTGTGCACGGTGCCGGCGAGCTTCGGGTGCGGGGTGTCGGTCTTGGCCAGCAGCGCCACGTTCGCGCCGCGGGCGGCCAGGGCGACCGCGATGGCGTGTCCGATGCCGCGGGACCCGCCGGAGATCAGGGCGGTCCGCCCCTTGAGGTTCCCGGCGCGCCCGGCCAGTTTGGTGGCTGCGGCCGGTCTGGTAGCCGATGCAGGGTCGGTGGCGGTCGCGGGGTCAGGAGATGTGAACTGGGTCATAGCAGCACCCTACCGGTGAGTAACCACGGGTGGAAGCGGGCAGCTCCGTCCAAGCCTGCAAGTCCGGGCCGGCTTTTTGTAGAGAGTCCACAGCGGAACCACCCTCTGGCGTGGATAGACTGGCCGCTGAATTGTGGACTTCCTCCAGCCTGCGATCGGAAAGGTGCCACCGCGCAGCCATGACGTCAGATCTCACCACCACCGCCGGCAAACTGGCCGACTTCCGCCGGCGACGCGACAAGACCCATGCCCCTGCCGGGGAGGAAGCCGTGGCCAAGCAGCACAGCCGCGGGAAGAACACCGCCCGGGAGCGCATCGACATGCTCCTGGACCCGGACTCCTTCATCGAACTCGACGCCATGGCGGTGCACCGCTCCACCTCCTTCGGGATGGAGACCCGCCACCCGCTGGGCGACGGCCTGGTCTCGGGCTATGGCACCATCGACGGCCGGCTCGTCGCGGTGTACTCCCAGGACTTCACCGTCTTCGGCGGCTCCCTCTCCAAGGTCAACGGCGAGAAGATCGTCAAGGTCCAGGAGTTCGCCGCGCGCAACGGCTGCCCGGTGATCGGGATCAACGACGGCGGCGGCGCGCGCATCCAGGAGGGCGTGTCCTCGCTGGCGATGTTCGCCGACATCTTCCGGAACAACGTCCACGCCTCGGGCGTGGTCCCGCAGATCACCCTGATCATGGGCCCTGCCGCCGGCGGCGCCGCCTACTCCCCCGCGCTGACCGACTTCGTGATCATGGTGGACAAGACCTCGCACATGTTCATCACCGGACCCGACGTCATCAAGTCCGTGACCGGT
The DNA here is from genome assembly GCF_000582475.1 of Nesterenkonia sp. AN1. Taxonomy (NCBI): domain Bacteria; kingdom Bacillati; phylum Actinomycetota; class Actinomycetes; order Micrococcales; family Micrococcaceae; genus Nesterenkonia; species Nesterenkonia sp. AN1. The sequence goes on along the minus strand of NZ_JEMO01000001.1, from coordinate 245,158 downwards.
GAGGACGTCGATATGGAGACCCTGGGCGGAGCGCGCTCGCACTCCACGGTCACCGGCACCGCGGCCTATATGGCCTCCGACGAGGCCGACGCGGTGGAGTTCGCCAAGGAGCTGCTGGAGTTCCTGCCGCTGAACAACCTCGCCGAGGCGCCCATCGAGGACCATGAGGAGCGGCCCAAGATCGAGGCCGGGGACGAGGCGTTGAACGCGCTGATCCCAGACTCCTCCTCCGCCCCCTACGACATGCGGATCTTGATCGAGCAGATCCTCGACGAGGGCCATTTCCTGGAGCTGCAGAGCCTCTACGCGCCCAACGTCAGCATCGGCTTCGGCCGGGTGGAGGGCCGCTCGGTCGGGGTCGTGGCGAACCAGCCCACCCAGTTCGCCGGCACCCTGGACATCGCCGCCTCGGAGAAGGCCGCCCGGTTCGTCCGCTTCTGCGACTCCTTCAACATTCCGATCCTGACCCTGGTGGACGTTCCGGGCTTCCTGCCCGGCACCGACCAGGAGTTCAACGGGATCATCCGGCGCGGGGCCAAGCTGCTCTACGCCTACGCCGAGGCCACGGTCCCGAAGATCACGGTGATCACCCGCAAGGCCTTCGGCGGCGCCTACATCGTGATGGGCTCCAAGAAGCTCGGCGCGGATGTGAACCTGGCCTGGCCCACCGCGCAGATCGGCGTGATGGGCGCCCAGGGTGCGGTGAACATCCTCTACCGCCGCGACCTGGCGGCGGTGGAGAAGTCCGGCGGGGACGTGGAGGGCCGTCGCAGGTCCTTGATCGCCGACTATGAGGCCGAGCTGCTCAATCCCTACCAGGCGGCCGAGCTGGGGTACATCGATGCGGTGATCGAACCGGCGGAGACCCGCTGGCAGATCGCCAACGCGCTGCGCGCCACCCAGCACAAGCGTGAGGCGCTGCCGGCCAAGAAGCACGGAAATATTCCGCTCTAGAAGGGCTTCAGACCATGACCCACGCAACTCTGAGCACCGACCCGCTCCCCGAGACCGACGCGGCGGCCATCGACTCGACCGACCCGTTCGGGACGGTGGCGGCGGTCGGTTCCGCGGCGCCCGCCGAGGGCGAGCCGGGCTCTGAGAGCCGGCAGGACTCTGAGACCGAGTCGGATTCCGACGCGTCGGATGCCGGCGCTGAGGCGGATCTCGAGGACCCGACGGGTCCGGAGGGCTCCGACCTGCAGCTGGCGGGGGGCTCCCTGACCGATGAGGAGCTCGCCGCGGTGACCGCCGTGCTGGGCACCCTCGCCGGATCCTCGGGGGTCGAGCACAGCGGCGCCGGCAGCGCCGGGCCCAGTGACCGCACCCTGCAGCGACGCCGTCGGCTCGGCCTGTGGGGGCGCCCGGGGCCGGACTCCTGGAAGCACGCGGCGGGCCTGCGATGACCCGCCTGATCCTCGGCTCCGCCTCGAGCAGCCGTGCCCGTATCCTGACCCAGGCCGATGTGCGCTTCACCGTGCGCGTCTCCGATGTGGACGAGCCCGCCGCCGTGGCCGCCGCCCAGGAGAAGCTCGGCGACGAGCAGCTCAGTCCGGCCCTGGAGGCCCAGCTGCTGGCCGACCTGAAGGCCGCCGCCGTCGCGAACCTGCCTGGCATCAACAGCCGGCCCTCGGTGATGGTGCTGGGCTGCGACTCGGTCTTCGAGCTCGACGGGGCCAGCTACGGCAAACCCTATGAGGTCGACGTGGCGGTGCAGCGCTGGAAGCAGATGCGCGGACGCACCGGGGTGCTCCACACCGGCCACGCCCTGGTCGACGCCGCCACCGGCGCCCGAGCCCAGCGCACGGTCTCCACCCGGGTCAGCTTCGGGGAGCCCACCGACGCCGAGATCCAGGCCTACGCGGAGTCCGGGGAGCCGCTGACCTGTGCCGGAGGCTTCACCATCGACGGTCGCGGCTCAGCCTTCGTGGACCGCATCGAGGGGGATCACCTCTCCGTCATCGGAGTCTCCCCGGCGGCGCTGCACTCGATGCTCGCCGAACTGGGCCATTCCATCATCGACCTGTGGTCTCCGCCTCCGCGGTGAGCCACACCTGAGACATCCCAGGGGCGGTACTTCCCGCGCCTGCAGACCCACCGATCCAAGGTGGGTGACAGCGAAAGCAGAGAGAGGAACCATGACCGAGTTCACCAAGGTCCTGATCGCCAACCGCGGCGAGATCGCCGTCCGCGTGATCCGAGCCGCCCAGGACGAGGGGCTGGCCGCCGTCGCCGTCTATGCCGACCCGGACCGTGACTCGGTGCATGTGCGCATGGCCGACGAGGCCTACGCCCTCGGCGGTGCCAGCGCCGCCGACAGCTACCTGAGCATCCCCAAGATCCTCGCCGCGGCCCGCGCCACCGGCGCCGACGCCGTGCACCCGGGCTATGGGTTCCTCTCCGAGAACGCCGAGTTCGCCCGGGCCGTGATCGACGCCGGGCTGACCTGGATCGGGCCCCCGCCCAAAGCCATCGACACCCTCGGGGACAAGGTCTCCGCGCGGCAGCTGGCCGAACGGGTCGGCGCGCCGCTCGCACCGGGAACCAAGGAACCGGTCAAGGACGCCAAGGAGGTCATGCGCTTCGCCGAGAAGCAGGGGCTGCCGCTGGCCATCAAGGCCGCCTACGGCGGCGGCGGACGCGGCATCAAGGTGGTCCGCGAACGTGACGAGATCGCCGAGCTCTTCGAATCCGCGGTACGTGAGGCGGTCTCCGCCTTCGGCCGCGGCGAATGCTTCATCGAACGCTTCCTTGACTCCCCGCGCCACGTCGAGACCCAGTGCCTGGCGGACGAGCACGGCAACGTCGTCGTGATCTCGACGCGTGATTGCTCGCTGCAGCGGCGCAACCAGAAGCTCGTCGAGGAGGCTCCGGCGCCGTTCCTGACCCGGGCGCAGAACCGGCAGCTCTACCGAGCCTCGAAGGCCATCATGCGCGAGGCCGGTTATGTCGGCGCCGGCACCTGCGAGTTCCTGATCGGTCAGGACGGCACCATCAGCTTCCTGGAGGTCAACACCCGGCTGCAGGTCGAGCACCCGGTCTCCGAGGAGGTCACCGGAATCGACCTGGTCCGGGAACAGTTCCGGATCGCCCGCGGCGAGCGCCTGGGCTACGAGGACCCCGAGATCCGCGGACACAGCATCGAGTTCCGGATCAACGGCGAGGATCCGGGCCGGAACTTCATGCCCGCACCGGGCACCCTGGAGACCTTTGACCTGCCGCACGGACCCGGGGTCCGAGTGGACTCCGGCGTACACGCCGGGGAGACCATCTCCGGGGCCTTCGACTCGATGATCGCGAAGGTCATCATCACCGGGGCCACCCGGGAGCAGGCGCTGCGCCGGGCCCGGCGCGCGCTGAAGGAGATGAAGATCGAGGGCATGCCCACGGTGCTGCCCTTCCACCGCGCGGTGCTCGAGACCCGGCCTTCGCCCCTGAGCTGGCTCCGGCCGCCCAGCCCGCCTCCGCAACTGGTGCCACGGCAGGCTCCGGCAGCCCGGTCTCCCAGGCCGCCGAGCGGCTGGCTCGACGCCGGGCGCCCGCCCCGGAGAGCTTCCATGTGCACACGCGGTGGATCGAGACCGAGTTCAACAACCAGATCCCGCCGTACAACGCGCTGATGGCGCACCCGGCCCATGACCACGAGGAGCCGCGCGAGTCGGTGGTCATGGAGGTCAACGGCAAGCGCATCACCGTGAACCTGCCCGCCGCCCTGGCCGGCGGCAAGCTCGGCGGCAAGCCCGCCGGGGGCAAGAAGCGGCGCAAGGCACGAAGCAGCTCCGCCGCTGCGGTCTCAGGTGATGACCTGACCTCACCGATGCAGGGCACGATCGTGAAGGTCGCCGCGAAGGACGGCTCCAAGGTTGCCGAAGGGGACCTGGTTCTGGTGCTGGAGGCTATGAAGATGGAACAGCCGATCACGGCGCATAAGGCCGGCCGGCTCAAGGGGCTCAAGGCCAAGGCCGGGTCCACCGTGACCGCCGGCCAGGTCGTGGCCAGCATCGTCGACTGAGCCTCCCCCGCGCCCGTACCGCGCCCGCGATCCGTCCCGCCGCACGATCCGTCCCGCCGCACGATCCGTCCCGCCGCGCGATCCGTCGCATGTCTTTGCCAGGTCCCATCGCTATTTCCGTCCAAAGCGATGGGACATGGCATAGGGATGCGACAGCCGCGGGAGAGGGTTCGGAGAGGCCGCGGGAGACGCTGCGGGAAAGGATGCCGGAGTCCGAGCCGGAGTAGGACGCGCCGCGCGGCCCCGCCGCTAGCGCTGCCGCGCGGCGACCAGCTCGCGGACCCTGCTGTAGAGCGGATCCTCCGACCGCAGCCCGGTGACCTCGGTGGTCAGTGCGTCGGCGTCGAGCTCGGTCAGCAGCTTCTGCAGCTGCTGGGTCTGCTCATCGGCAGCGGACTCGAAGTACAGTGCGGCCTCCACGACGGCGAGCAGCCCCGCCACGCTCAGACCGCGTTCCTCGGCCTCCGCCGCAGGACCGACGAGCCGTTCGTTCCGGGAGAGCTTGCGCAGCGGCTGCCGGCCCACCCGGTCCACGGTGTCGGGCAGCTCCGGATTGCGGAAGCGCTCCAGGATGGTCTCACGGTAGGCCGCCATCTCCTCGGCCGCGAAGCCGTGCTTGGCCACCAGCAGTGCCGAGGTCTCCTCCAGAGCCGCCCGGACTCCGGCGAGGACGGTCTCATCGGCCAGCGCCTCGGCGATCTTGCTGCGCCCCGCACGGAAGCCCAGGTACGCCGCGGCGGCATGCCCGGTGTTCACGGTGAAGAGCTTGCGCTCGATATAGGGCCCGAGGTGCTCCACGAAGTGAGCTCCCGGGATGTTGGGCCGGTCGGCACCGAAGGGACCGGCCTCGATGGCCCATTCATAGAACGGCTCCACGGTGACGTCGACTCCCCCGGCGGCGGGCTGTCCTGGGACGATCCGGTCCACCGCGGTGTTGGCGAAGACCGCCCGGGCGGAGAGCTGCTCCCACTGGTCCCCGGCGAGCTCCTGCACGTGCCCGCGCAGGGTATCGGTGGCGCCCAGCGCGTTCTCACAGGCCATCACCTGCAGCGGCTTGGCCTCGGCGGGACGCTGCAGCAGCCCGGCGAGGATATGCGGGGCGATGAACTTCAAGATCGCAGGGCCCACCGCGGTGGTGACCACATCAGCCGAGGCCACCTCGGCGGCCACCGCCTGGGGGTTCTCCGCGCTGTTGATGGCCCGGAAGTTCGTGACCTCCCGGTCCACGCCTCCGGCTCCGACCTCATGGACGGTGTAGCTGCCCGCGGCCGTGAGCGCGTCCACCAGGGGTGCGGCGACGTCGGAGAAGACCACCTCGTAGCCTCCCTCGTGCAGCAGGGTACCTACGAAGCCTCGACCGATGTTTCCAGCGCCGAAATGGACTGCCAGCATGTTGACTCCCGAAGATTGAGTGCTCAGATTCATGTCGTGTGTACAGATGCGAAGGGGGTGCGCCCCCGGGTGACCCGGCGTGACGCACCCCTTCGGCTCAGCTGGTGCTCGCAGGCACCTGTGTCAACGGCCTCAGCTCGCGTTGACCGCCGAGAGCAGCTCCAGCAGCTCCTCCTCGGAGGAAGCCCGCTTGAGCTTGGCGACCTCGGCGTCGTCGGAGAAGAGCTCCGCGATCCTGGAGAGGATCTCCAGGTGCTCGTCGCCGACCCCGGCGATGCCGATCACGAAGGTGACCTTCTCCCCGGACCAGTCCACGCCGCCGTCGTAGCGGGTCACCGACAGGGCCGAGGCCAGAATCGCTGACTTCGCGTCGTTGGTGCCGTGCGGGATGGCCAGCTCGTTGCCCATGTAGGTGGAGACCGTGGCCTCGCGCTCCTTCATGGCCGAGAGGTACTCCCCGGTGACCGCGCCGGCCGCGCCGAGGATCTCGGCGGCTTCGGTGAGCGCCTCGTCCTGGCTGGCGGAGCCGGAGTGGATCCGGACCTGTGAGCGGGTGAGGATCTGTGCCTCGCTGCGCACCCGGGTGTCCGTGGCGACGCCCCCGGCGGAGGACTCGCCTGAGTCCGCGGTGTCATCGGCGTCGGACCCTGAGGCCTTCGCCTCGCTCTCGCGGATCAGCGTGACGACGTCGTCGTACTCCGGGGCGTCATGAAGCTGTCCACGGAGACGTGCACCGCTTGAGGCTCCTTGGCTCGTGCTCGATCTGTGAGCTGCTGCTGGGTGATGACCAGGTCAGCGTTGCCCGGCAGCGAGGCGACGGCCTTGTTGGTGACTGTGACGCCCTCGATGCCAGCGCCGATGATCTTCTTGCGCAGCACCGAGGCGCCCATGGCGGAGGAGCCCATTCCGGCGTCGCAGGCGAAGATCACGTTGGTGATCTTCTGCGCCGGGACCTGAGTCGCAGCGGAGAGGTTCGCCAGATGCGAGGAGGACTTGCCCTTATTGGCCTCGGTCTTGGCCACCGCGGCGGAGAAGCTGTCCACAGCCATCTCGAGGTCGCGCTTGCGACTGGAGAGCAGGATCGCCGAGGCGACGGCGAAGGTCACACCTGCGGAGAGGATCACGGAGAGGATGACACCCACGTAGGAGTCCGATGCCGTCTGCAGCAGCACCGCGAAGATGGAACCTGGCGCAGCCGGGGCGCGCAGGCCAGCGTCGAAGACCATGTTGGTACCCACGCCGGTGGCGCCGCCCGCGACGACTGCCAGCAGCAGCGCGGGCTTCATCAGCACGTAGGGGAAGTAGACCTCGTGGATGCCGCCGAGGAACTGGATCAGGATCGCGCCCGGAGCCGTGGCCCGCGCGACGCCGGTGCCGAAGACCGTGAAGGCCAGCAGCACACCCAGGCCTGGACCGGGGTTCGCCTCGAGCAGGAACAGGATCGACTTGCCGTTCTCGGCGGCATCGGCGATGCCCAGCGGGGTCAGTACGCCGTGGTTGATGGCGTTGTTCAGGAAGAAGACCTTAGCCGGTTCGATGATGACCGAGGTCAGCGGCAGCAGGTTCGTCTCGATGAGCCACCGCACCGCGTTGCCCATGACCTCCATGAACGCATTGATCACCGGGGCGAGCCAGTAGAAGCCAGCGAGCGCGAGCAGGAATCCGCCGATGCCGGCGGAGAACATGTTGACCAGCATCTCGAAGCCGGATTTGATCTTGCCCTCCCAGAGGGCGTCGAGTGCCTTGATCGCGTAGGCGCCCAGTGGGCCCATGATCATCGCTCCGATGAACATGTGCACCTCACCCAGTTCGTCAGCGCCTTCTGCGAGGCCGGCGTTGAACTGCGCGACGATGAAGTCGGAGCCGGCGATGACACCCATGGTGGCGATCGCGCCGACCACGGCGCCGCGGGTCTCGTAGATCATCCGTCCGCCCTGCATGGCGATCAGGATCGGCAGCAGGTAGTGGATCATCGGTCCGACGATCATGGCCAGACCCTCGTTCGGGAACGGACCGACGTCGATGAACAGCGCGGTGATGATGCCCCAGGCGATCAGCGCCGGGATGTTGGGCATGATCATGCCCGATAGGAATGAGCCGAATCGCTGGACGGCCACACGTGCGCCGCCCCGATCCTTCGTCTCAGCTGACACCGTTGTCATGACGGAGCCTCTTTCTTATGGTGACGCCCCTTGTGGTGCGTCCAAGGTGGTGGCCCCTCTGCTGAGGGACCAGATAGGAGTGATTCAGCGGGTGGTTCAGGACTTCTGCGCCGCCCCCTGCGCGGCTTCCCGTGCCTGCGCAGCGGTGGCGGCGGTCAGCGCGGCGGCTGCGATGCTGCGCGCCTGCTCCAAGGTGTGCAGCTTCAGCTCGGCGCGCACCTCGGCGAGCGCGGCCGGAGACATGGAGAGCGTGTTCACGCCGAGCCCGACCAGGACGACGGCGAGCAGCGGGTCCGCGGCGGCCTCGCCACAGACTCCGACCGGCTTCTCCGAGGCGATTCCCGCCGCGCCGACCTGGCGGATGAGCCGCAGCACCGCGGGGTGCCAGGGATCCTGCAGAGACGCTACGGAACCGAGCAGCCGGTCGGCCGCCATCGTGTACTGGGTCAGGTCGTTGGTGCCGATCGAGGCGAAGTCGGTGCGCGAGAGCAGCTCATCGGCCATCAGCGCGATGGAGGGAACCTCCACCATGACCCCTGCGGTGGCCAGACCGTGCTCCTTGGCCAGGGCGGTGAACGCCTCGGCCTCCTCCACGGTGGAGACCATCGGAGCCATCACCCAGACATCGGCCTCGGTGTTCTCCTGGGCCTGGGCCAGGGCCGTGAGCTGGTCGCGAAGGATCTGCTCATTGGCCATCAGTGCGCGCAGTCCGCGCAGGCCCAGTGCCGGGTTCTCCTCAGGTGCGTCGTTGAGGAAGCTCAGCGGCTTGTCAGCACCGGCGTCGAGGGCTCGGACCACGACCTTCTGGCCCGGGAAGGCCTCGAGCACCGACTGGTAGGCCTCGCGCTGCTCTTCCACCGAGGGCGCCTCGTCGGCGCTGAGGAACAGGAACTCGGTCCGGAAGAGCCCCACGCCTTCGGCGCCCAGCGCCACGGCCTTCTCGGTGCTCTTGGCGGAACCGAGGTTCGCCAGCAGCGGCACCGCGGTGCCATCTGCCAGGGCGCCGGGGGTGATCGGCGCCGCGGCCTGTGCCGCATGTGCCGCGCGGCGGGCCTGGGCCTCGTCGAGCTGATCCTGGGTGGGATCGGTGATCACGGTGCCTGATTCGGCGTCGACGATCACCTGCTGGCCCTCGGTGAGGCTCCCGGCCTCGGCGACACCGACGATGGCGGTGATGGACTTCTCGCGCGCCAGGATCGCGGTGTGCGAGGTGGGACCGCCCTGGATGGTCACCAGGGCCTGGACCTGGTCCAGGTTCAGCAGCGCGGTGTCCGCCGGGGCCAGGTCCTCGGCCACCAGGATGAACGGGTGGCCGGGGTCTGGCACGCCGGGGGCGGGGAGCCCGCGCAGGCTGGCGATCACTCGCTGGGAGACGTCGGAGAGGTCTGAGGCGCGCTCGCCGAGATAGCCGCCGAGCTCCTCGAGCGTGGCGCGGAACTCGGCGAAGGCCTCGTGCACGGCGTACTCGCCGGTCTTGCCCGCCTGCAGCCGGGTCGCGACCGCGTCATGCAGTGTGGGGTCCTGGGCCATCATGGCCTGGGCCTCGAGCACATCGCGTGCCATGCCGCCGGCGGTGCGACCGCGGGCTTCGAGCTCGGCGGCCACCTCGGCGACCGCCACCTGCACACGCTGCGTCTCAGCCTCGGTGCTGAGCGCGGAGGCTTCATCGGCAGGTGCTGGCGGAGGAGGGGACATCCGGGCCACTGGCCCCGCGGCGATGCCCCTTCCAACGCCGATTCCGGAGAGCTCCGGCATCAGGAGGCCTCGTCGTGGTCGGTGGTGAGGAACTGCTCCAGGCTGTCCAGGGTCTGCTCCTCGTTCTCGCCCTCGGCGGTGAGCAGCACCTGGTCATCGCGCTCCACGCCCAGCGAGAGCACGCCGAGGATGCTGGCCGCGTTCACGGACTTCTCGCCCTTGGCGATCGTCACCTGGGCGCCGGAGGCCTGGGCGGCCTCGACGAACAGCTTGGCCGGACGAGCGTGCAGTCCCTGGGAGGAGGCGACGGTGACAGTGCGAGTGGAGCTCATGAGAGTCCCTTTCGGGTTGATGCGGCGGCAGCCGCGTCGGGCATGGGGAAGACCTCGAGGATCAGCGCCAGAGCGCTGGTGCCCTCGAGGTCGGTGTAGATGTCTTCAGGAAGGAGCCTCACCACGGTGCCTGCCGGCGCGGTGAGTCCTCGGATGTCCTCCAACGAGTCCGCGAGGTGCGGGCCGAGCAGGATCAGATCAGCGGAGTCGAGATCATGGAGCAGGGAGGCCTGATTCCCGGCGCGCACCGCGTAGGGGACGCCGGAACGGCGCATCGCCAGCTTCAGGCGCTGCGCCACGAAGGTGCTGGACGCACCAGCACCGCAGACCACCAGGATCTCCATTGATCACACTCTCCTTCCTCCTCGATTGTGCAGTGATTCAGGGCACACTGCACCGGTCTGGGGCTGAGAGTTCTTTCCGCTGGGGAGGAAAAACCGGTGCCTCGAGATGGCCGCCCGGTAAGGTTTGAGCGTGGACCGGATGAGCAAGCGCCAGGAGCAGCTGATCAATCTGCTCCTGCGTGAGCCCGGGTGGATCACCGCCGGCTCGCTGGCTGACCTGCTCGGCGTCACCCCGCGCAGCGTCCGGTCCTATATCGCGCAGCTCAATGCACGCGCCCCCGCTGGCGCCCCTGCGGCGGATTCACAGACGGCTCCGATCGAATCCGGGCCCGCGGGATACCGAGCGGACCGGGCCGCGCTGGCGGCGCTGCGCAGCGACTCCGGCCGCGCATCGACCCGGGACCGGCTCCACGGCTTGGTGCGCGAGCTGCTCGAGGCGCAGAACGGGGTCGATCTGCGCCGCACCGCCGAACGGCTCTACGTCTCCGTGGCCACGGTGGAGGCCGATCTGGTGCGGGTCCGCGAGCTGCTCGTGGGCACCGGCAACACCGTCCAACGCTCAGGCTCGCGTGCGCTGCTGGTCGGCGATGAGCTGGCCCGGCGCCGGCTGGTCTCGAAGCTCGCGCACGAGGAGATGGAGCACGGTTCCTTCGACGGCGAGGGCCTGCGCCGCGCGGCAGGGCTGGGGTCGCTGGAGGCGGAGGCCTTCGGTCCGTTCAAGCGCGAGCTGGCGACGCAGCTGGCCGAGCAGGGTTACTACGTCAACGAGTTCGCCTCCACGGACGTGGTGCTGCATGTGGCGATCGCGGCAGATCGTGTCAGTCACGGCCACCCCTTGGCGGGCACCCACCTCGAGCCCAGCGCCCAGCAGGAGCGGCTGGCCGGCGTCGTCGGGAAGCTGGCCTCGGCGCATTTCGGAGTGAGTCTGGGGCAGGGCGACCTGCAGCATCTGGCCTCGCTGGTGCTGACCCGGGTGGTCGCCTCGGACGGCAGCGCCGGCACCGAGGTGCCGCTGGATGCCGAGGTGGAACGGGCGGTGATCCGCGCCGTGGGCCACGCCGCGGAGGAGTATCTGGTGGACATCGCTCACGAGGACTTCATCCGTCGGCTGAGCCTGCACGTGCAGAACCTGGTCCACCGGGCACGGGAGCAGGCGTTCTCCCGCAATCCGCTGACCAAGTCGCTGAAGTCCACCTATCCGATGATCTTCCAGGTCGCGGTCTCCATCGCCAGCGATGTCTCAGAGCAGCTGGACGTGCTGATCCGCGAGGATGAGATCGCCTATATCGCCATGCATGTGGGCGGCCGGCTGGAGCGCAGCCGCCGCACCGAGGCCGCGCTGACCGCGACCATCGTGTGTCCCGGCTACTACGAGCTGCATGACCTGCTGCGCTCCCGGCTCGATGAATCCCTCGGTCCGGGCATCGAGGTCACCGCGGTGGAGACCCGGACCGATCCAGACTGGGCCGGAATGGACACCGATCTGGTGCTGACCACGATCGAACCGCCGGTGCCCGATGAGCGCACCGTACAGCTGGCCCCGTTCATCACCGACGCGGATATCCAGCGCATCGCCGCGGTGGCCTCGAAGCGGCGCCGCACCCGGCGGCTCACCCGGCTGCGCGGAGAGCTTGAGCGCTATTTCAGCCCCGACGCCTTCATCCGCCCGCTGAAGGCCAAGGATGAAGAGGACGCGATCCGCCAGCTCAGCGCCCCGCTGCTCGCGCAGGGCATCATCGACGAGGACTATGTGCGCGGCACCATCGAGCGCGAACGCCTCTCCTCCACCGCCTTCACCGAATCGCTCGCGGTCCCGCACGCACTGACCATGACCGCTCGGCGCACCGCGCTCTCCATCGGGATCGCCGAGGGTTCGATCCGCTGGGGCGAAGGACGGATCCAGGTCGTGGCCCTGGCGGCGTTCTCCGAGTCCGAGCGCGATGCGTTCCAGACCGTCTTCGAACAGCTCGTCGAGGTGCTCAGCGAACGCGACTCGCTGCAGCGGATCCTGCGCCGAGGCACCGACTTCGGCGGATTCCTCGACGAGCTGGTCGCCGTCATCGACGGCTGACCCGGCTCTTCAGGCTCGGCCGGCTCGACGGCTCGACGGCTGACCCGGCTCGTCAGGCTCGTCAGGCTCGTCGGCTCCTCGGGCTCGTCCAGCTCGGCCGACCGAGTCTCATGAGAAGCGCCGCTGCCCTGGACGCAGAACTGCCCCGCCCCCGGCTCATCAGTCGGGGACGGGGCAGCTGGAGCCGGTGCGACTACTTGGCGGCCTCGGTGTAGAGCGACTTCTTCGAGGTCTCCGGGGCCAGGATCAGCGCGATCAGGGTCAGCACGCCCAGGCCAGCCAGGTAGAGCCCGACCGCGCCGACGCCGTAGGCCTGGACCAGCCAGGCCGCCACGAAGGGGGTCAGAGCCGCGCCCAGGATCGAGGCGGCGTTGTAGGCCACACCCGATCCGGTGTAGCGGGTGTTCGTGGGGAACAGCTCCGGCAGCACCGCGGACATCGGGCCGAAGGTGAGCCCCATCAGGGTCATGCCGACGGCGAGGAAGGCCAGCATCTGCCAGACGTTGAGGTCCTCGCCGGTGCCCATAGAGTCCGCGGAGAGCCAGTAGCGGAAGCTCAGTCCGAAGGCCATGATCGCCAAGGTGACCACGATCAGCATCGGGCGGCGGCCGAAGCGGTCGGCCAGTCGGCCGGCCACCGGTACGAAGATCGCGAAGAAGGTGATCGCGACGATCTGCAGCACCAGGAAGTCCTGGTACCCGTAGCTCAGCCCTCCGACCTCGGCGCTGCCGATGGCGTAGGAGAGCACCCAGGTGGTCATCAGGTAGAACAGCCCGTAGGTGGCCAGCATGATGAAGGTGCCCAGGACGATCTCCCACCAGTTGCGCCGGAAGACCTCCCCGATGGGGGCCTTGACCCGCTCATTGCCGGCCATGGCCTTGGCGAAGACCGGGGTCTCCTCGATCCGCAGCCGGACATAGAGCCCGACGGCGACCATGACCACCGAGAGCAGGAATGGCAGGCGCCAGCCCCAGACCAGGAACGGGTCGTCGAGGTCGCGTGCCGTGGAATCGTAGGCGAACAGGGTGGCCAGCAGCAGGAAGAGGCCGTTGGCGAGCATGAAGCCGAAGGGGGCACCCAGCTGCGGCCACATGGCCGCCTGCGCACGTTTGCCCGGCCGGGCGGTCTCGGAGGCCAGCAGCGCGGCACCGGACCATTCTCCGCCCAGGCCCAGGCCCTGGCAGAAGCGCAGGATGGTCAGCATCGCCGGCGCCCAGAGCCCGACCTGGTGATAGGTGGGCAGCGCGCCGATCAAAAAAGTGGCGATGCCCATGGTCAGCAGTGCGCCGACCAAGGTGGCCTTGCGACCCACCTTGTCCCCATAGTGGCCGAAGATGATCGCACCCAGCGGCCGCGCCACGAACGCCGCCCCGAAGGTGGCCATCGAGGCCAGCAGCGCGGAGCCTTCATCGCCGTAGAAGAAGAGCAGCGGGAAGATCGAGACGGCCGCGGTGGCGTAGATATAGAAGTCGTAGAACTCGATCGTGGTCCCGATCAGCGAGGCCATGATGATCCGGCGGCGCGGCACGGTGAGGTTCTCATCGGCCACGTCGTCGACTTTTCGTTTCGAGGCGCCGGGCGCTGAGGGGTCAACAGAGGTAGACATTGCTGGGCATCTCCACAGAAGGGTTGATGGTGAGCGGCGCCGAGTGCGGCGCAGACCCAAAATGATAGGGCGAGGCCCCGAGGGTGCTGTACCCGGGTCGATGCCGTCTCATCAGCTGAGACTGAAGTGGGCGGCCTCCGGAGCCCAATCCGAATGACTCCACAGACCACCCGTCTGATGTGAAGCTGCAACGATCTCATCGGGCCTATGCTCATACGTCAGTCTTGGCGACTCTATCGTCCGATTTCGGCGTGGCGCCGATGCCACTCGTTCCCGCTGCGGAATCGCGCGTCTGTGGGGAACTCAGGTGCGAATCCCCTGATTGCCAACCCGTCGTCGCAGGAAAACACTTGTGACGGCGGCTGTCAAAGACTCGGCACGCAGCGCACGCATGGATCCTCCAAAGCTTCCGCCAGGCCCACGGGGAGACATAGGCTTCGACCCTATAAGGGCATGCACACCGGGTTCGCAACCATATTAGATGCAAAAAATAACCAGCAAGTAAATTTCCAGAAAAGCTGATTAGAAGCTATTGGCTGATATAGAATTCAATGCGATCGATTAGTGCTTCCAGGCCGATCTCAAATTCATTCTTGGAGTGATCCTCACTCAGAGCTGCCTTCAAACGCATCACCACTGGGACTGCGCTGCGGTCGAGGTCGGCATCCCCTTCAGGAACAATTGCGTTTCCCTCGTCCAGGGGAACCTCTACGGAGGAGACCTCAGCGCCGCGGACGATTGATTCCAACAGCAGGTGCCCCAGCAGGAAGCTGCTGATTATTCGGTAGGTGTGAACTGCGGCAGAGTCGCTGAAACCATGGTCGATGAGCGCGCGAAGGAAGCCTTCTACCAGGGAGAGGCTGCGCAGTGGGGGGCGAAGCCACGGTGCCGCAGGATGGCGGGTCGCGACAAGCGGGAAGACCAGAGGGTGCTCGACCGCGATCTGGCGAACCTGATGGGCAAATGTCTGAAGGTACCCCTGCCATGTTTCACTGAGCTGTTTGTCGAGATCGTCTTCCAGACCTTGTAACAGTTCAGCGACGACGCTCTCGAGCAGGTCTTCACGCCCTGAGACGTGCCTATACAGCGCCATTGCCTCCACATCGAGGCTGGCACCGAGTGCGCGCATCGTCAGCTTTTGTGCACCATGAGTGTCGATGTACGACAGGGCCGACCTCACAACCAATTCACGGCTGAGCCCAGGTCGCGCCTTGCCTGAACCTTCGGCGTCGGTTGTCCGATCCATTTGCATTTACCCCGCTACCTGATAGGTGACTTCCTCAGAAGACGCCCAGCTGGTGAACGCTTCTGCGTGCGCTCACCCATGGTACTCCGGCGGAGTTTCTTCACAGTTTCAGTCGAGCTCCTCACCGCAGCAGCATGCCCAGGATCGAAGGTCTTGGACATCACCTCGAATACCCAAGCCAGGAGCGATCACACGTGGACCCCCGGCGGGCCGGGCCGCCTTGCCCGGCGCAGCGCCCACCCGCGCACCCCTGTCCCACCGCCAGCGATCAGGGGGCCCTGGTGAGGCATCAGCGGCGCAACGCGGCGTGCTGCCACATGGCCCTCCGATTCCGTCTGGCCGGCTATTGCTCGGAGCTGTGTTTACAGTGTAATCTCCACATCAGGCTGAAGCCCCGAAGCCGCGGCGACGACGCGAGGACGGGCGCTTGCCTGCTACGAACGCGTCACTCGGGGCCGGGAGCACTCTCGAGCACCTACAGGCACGGTTGGCGCGATGAAATAGACGGTGCAGTTGATTCCAACAATTATTTAACTCGAATCAATTGGCATATAAATGTTATTTTAAAAAATCTTGACCCCCGAAGCTCGGGGGCATGGGAAGGCGAGTGAATGACCATGGTCAACAGCAACTTCGACATCGACTCGATCGAGAACGCAGATGTATATGACAGTGAGGGAGCCAAGGTTGGCTCCGTCGGTCAGGTCTACGTCGATAGTCAGACACAAGAACCCGAGTTCGTCACCGTAAATATCGGCCTCTTTGGTACCAAAGAGAACTTCATCCCCTTCGGCGCGACCGACCACTCCCCCGAGGCCTCAGGGTGCCGTTCACCAAGGCCTACATCAAGGATGCTCCCAACATCGACGTTGACGGACACCTCAGTGTTGAGGAGGAGCAGCGTCTCTGGGACTACTACAGCTCTGCTCGCGACACCGGACGCCACGGGGTAGACACCGGCGGTCCCGATGTTGACACCGATACCGCAGATGCCGACAACATGGTCGCCCATGAGGAGCGGCTGAAGATCGGCACCGAGCAGCGCGAGGCAGGCCAGGTGCGCCTGCGCAAGCGGGTTCGCACCGAGAACCAGAGCATTGAGGTGCCCGTCCAGCGCGAAGAGCTCGTCGTTGAGCGGGAGAAGGTCGACCCGAACTCCGCCGATGCGAGCTCTGCAGGCACGATCGATGATGCGGGTCGCGAGGATGAAGTCGTGACGCTGCGCGAGGAACGCCCCGTGGTCGACAAAGAGACCGTGGCCACGGAGAAGGTCAATGTCGGCAAACGGACTGTCCAGGACACCGAAACCGTCTCCGGCGAGGTCCGCAAGGAAGAGATCGACGTTGAAGGCGACGCTAAGCCCGGTGCGAAGCGGTGAGCGACGTCTCTGCAGCTTGCGCATTCAGAGCCTGACGTCTGGCGCCAACCGGGGGTCGGGTCTGAGGGTCCGACCCCTGGGAGGTGCCATCAAGAACAGGCCCCCGGTGCCAGCAGGTCGATCGCACAGGATGCAGGATCTTCTGCTGATCGGGACATCCGTGATGGCCGGTTCTTAGGCCCGATCCATCTACCGGTCCTACGGCACGGGGCAGCTTGATCTTCGAATGTCAGCAGCCACGAGGTTGCACGTCGATTCACATGCAAAGGGAACACATCATGAGTCACCCCGCGAAACCGTCCGAACCTACAGTTCCTGAGTTGATGACCCGCCTCTCAGAACAGACCTCACGATTGGTCCGCGACGAGGTGCGACTCGCCCAGGCGGAGTTGACCGCGAAGGCGAGACAGGGCGGCATCGGTGCTGGGTTCCTCGGCGTCGGAGGCATCCTGGCATGGTTTGGTGTCGGTGCTCTGATCACCACATCCATCCTGGGGCTCGCGTTGATTCTGCCGGCGTGGGCAGCCGCACTCATCGTCACGGCTGTCCTCTTCATCGCCGCCGCCATTACGGCCCTGCTCGGCAAGAAAAGACTGGAAGAGCTTTCACCGGCGCCCGAACGGACAATCACCAACGTCAAGCTAGACGTTGCTGAGGTCAAGGAACACACCCGCCATGACACCCGCTGATCGCAAGAATCCTCAGGGGCCCCGCCTGACTACAGGCACGAAGAACGCCACCGCTGTTCAGTCAGAGCCTGGGAAGGGAGCTTCCAAAGATGAGATCGAGGCCGACCTTATGCGCACTCGGCGCGAGCTCGGTGAGACTGTCGGGGCTCTGGCCGAGAAACTCGATGTGAAATCCCAGGCCCGGGAACAGATCAACGTGACGAAGGACCGCATAGCCGAGCAGTCGAGCGAAGCACGCCAGCACGCCGCCAGATTCATCGGGCGCGTGAAGGCATCTCTCAGCGATGGACAGGGCAGACCGAACACGAACGCGTGGATCGGTGCAGGCGCTCTCGCCGTGACCGCAGCCCTCCTCCTAGCCAGCCGGGCTCGTCGGTGAGGTGCTTCTCGCGGCTGCTGTTCGAGGAGCGCTCTTCGCCTGTGTCAAAGCCCTCGTAGATCGCGGTGGAGCTCGGACGTTTCAGCGGCTCACCAGAGAGTGGCCGGGCGACTAGACCCAGACCGCCACCATGTCCCGGAGCTCGTGCTCCCTACACACTCGGAGAAAGGCCCGTCTCATGTCTCACAGCTCCCGCGACAATACCCAGAATGATCCGGCGGACGCTCCTCACCCGGAGGACGAACGCAAGCCTGACTCTCCGGCTGAGATCACCAAACCTACGTGGAAGTACATCCTCAGGACCACGATCCGCGAGTTCTCCGCGGACGGTTGCACCGATCTGGCCGCCGGCCTCACCTACCGCACTGTCCTTTCCATCTTCCCGGCACTGATCGCCGTGGTTTCGGTGTTGAGTCTGTTCGGGCAGGGCGGGGGAACCGTCACCGCGGTCCTTGATCAGGCGGAGGGCATCGTTCCCTCCGATACGTGGGGCACAGTCCGGCCTGCCTTGGAGTCTGTCCTGACAGCCCCTGCTCCGGGGCTCGGGCTCATCCTCGGATTGCTGGCCGCGTTGTGGTCGGCCTCCAGCTACGTGAAGGCGTTCGGCCGGGCGATGAACGTCATCCACGAGGTTCCTGAAGGTCGTGGTGGGATCAAGCTCAATGTGCAGATGTATCTCCTGACAGCGCTGATCCTGGTCCTGGGAGCGGTTGCCCTGCTGATCCTGGTCCTGTCGGGACCGGTTGCAGAAGCAGTGGGAAGCGCGATCGGGCTTGGCTCGACGGCGGTCACGGTGTGGAGTATCGCCCAATGGTTCGTCCTGGCGTTCGTCGTCGTGTCCGTCGTTGCTCTGCTCTACTACGCAACTCCCAACGTGCAGCAACCGAAGTTCCGCTGGGTGAGTGTCGGGGCCCTCATCGCCATCGTGGTCGCGGTCCTGGCCTCTGTGGGCTTCTTCTTCTATGTGTCCAACTTCGGCAACTACAACGCCACCTATGGAGCGCTGGCCGGGGTCATCATCTTGTTGCTGTGGATATACATCGTCAATGCGATCCTGCTCTTCGGCGCCGAGGTTGACAGCGAAGTCGAGCGCGGCCGTGAGCTCCAGGCTGGAATGCCCGCAGAGGAGAACCTCCAGCTGCCAGCCCGAGACACCAAGGCCAGCGACAAGAAGGCGAAGAAGCATCAGGAGGATGTCGGGCGCGCACGCAATCTGCGCAGATCTGCCGGCCGCAGCCAAGACGAACCAGCAGTTGGCACGGACGAGTCTGTCCGGCGCTGAGGTGTCGGGCGTCACCCGTCTAGTTGATCTCCAGACTCTCTTTTCAACCTCGGTTCGTCGCGAATCCGAGGACACGACGAAAGGCAATCATGTTAAACCCACACAGCACCCCGAATAACAATCTCGGCGGAGAGGACGCGTCACGAGCCAAGACGTTCCCGACGCCTCCGTCGACCTCGCCCGGGAGGGAGACGGATCCTGCAGCGAACGATCTCCCACTGGGGACCATGCCGATCTCCGGGCAGCAACAGCACTCGGAGCGTCCCGGCTCCGGGTCTGATTCCACATCTGGTTCCACCTCCGATTCTGCGTCTCAGGACCAGAAGAAGTCGGATCATGCCAAATCCGCGGCCCAAGATGTCGCCGGCGACGCCAAGGGTGCCGGACGGGCAGTCAAGGACACGGCGACCCAGGAAGCCGCAGGGGTCAAGGACGACGCCGTGCGCGAGGCCAAGCGCCTGGGCAGTGAAGCGGGCACCATGCTCGAGTCCCAGGCGTCTGAACAGCTGGATCGCGCAGCCGGCACGGTGCGCACCTTCAGCGACGACGTCGCTCGCATCGCTCGTGGCGAGAAGCCTGAGCCCGGGGTCGCGAAGGACCTCGTGGACCAGCTGAACACCCGCGCCGAGGCGACTGCCAGCTGGCTCGAGGATCATGACCCCCGGGAGGTTCTGCACGAGGTGCAGAGCTTCGCGCGTCGTCGTCCGGTGGCGTTCCTGGCCATCGCAGCCGGTGTCGGTTTCGCCGCTGGCCGGCTGACCCGTGGACTCAAGCAGCACCACGCCGATGACGCAGGCGCTGTCGCAACCGGGCCTGCTGCCGGTGACGCCGACCCAGGCACTGCCCCGGCCTATGAAACCGGTCCCACCAGTCCCGCCCCGGGTTACACCAGCGACACCGATCCCTACGCCGGCGGTGCTGGCCGATGAGCAGCTATGCCCGTCGCCCCACTGACCCAGAACCCACATCTGGGACAGATCCCACGCCTAGGTGGGAGCGCAGAGCCGAAAAGGAATCATTGGGTTCGCTCATGTCCAACGTCAGCAGTGACCTCTCCACCCTGATCCGGCAGGAGATCGCCCTCGCCAAGGCCGAACTGCGCGAGACCGCGAAGAACGCCGGAAAGGGTGCCGGCATGTTCGGCGGCGCCGGCATCGCCGGGCACTTCGTGCTGCTCTTCCTCTCCATCGCCCTCTGGGCCGCTCTGGGCGCCACCGCGATCGGCACCGCCTGGTCAGCGGTGATCGTCGCCGCGATCTGGGCGATCATCGCCGCGGTCCTGGCGGTGCTCGGGAAGAAGAACCTTGAACAGGCCCAGGGCGCCCCGCACACGACGGAGACCCTCAAAGAAATCCCCGACGCCCTCACCCCCACCAAGGAGACCCGATGACACAGCAGACTCCGGAAGAGATCCGCGCCGATATCGAGCGGACCCGCAGCAGCCTCTCCCTTGACGTCGACGCCGTCGCCGATAAGGTCTCACCCTCCAAGGTCGCGCAGCGACAGACTGAGAAGGTCCGCCACACCGTGGGCGGATGGAAGGATCACGTGATGGGCTCAGCCGATGATGCCTCCACCAAGGTCTCCGATCGGGCGCACCACGCGGCCGAAGGTGTTCAGCATGCACCCGGTGCCGCGAAGCAGAAGACTCGCGGAAACCCGCTGGCGGCCGGGCTGATCGCCCTGGGCGCCGGGTGGCTCGCAGCCTCGATCGTGCCGGCCTCTGAGCCGGAGAAGAAGGCGGCCGCCAAGCTCGAAGACCAGGCCCAGCCCTTGGTCGATGATGCGAAGAGCCAGGCGAAGTCGATGGCCGAGGAGCTCAAGGAGCCGGCGCAGGAATCTGCGCAGCGAGTCCGAGAACGTCAGCGGCTGAGAGTGCGGCAGAACGTGAAGTCGTGAAGTCTGAAGGACAGGATCAGAAAGATTCCGTCGCAGACTCCGCGAAGTCCTCGGCGCAGGACGTGCGGGGCAGCTGACACGTGATGCGCCAGGGCGGGCCTGCGGTATCGGCTGCGGACCCGCCCTGGTCATCGATGGCTCGTGAAGGTGGCTTCAGTCACCGTTGCCTATCACCGCACAACGACTGCATCGCATCCACGAGCCCCCTGCACACGAGCGTCATATGCTTCGGTGCCGCTGTCGGTCAGGGTCAGATTCCGCAGTGGTGCCGACGGGACCGGATGATCAGCTCAGTTCCGGGTTCAGCACCGGAGTGCCCAGATCCGGGTCCACCGTGCGAATGGCGTGGGTAAAGATCTTCGTCCTCTGCGGTTCAAGGCCGCTCCTGTCGAACATCGCCACGCGATCACTCATCAACGAGAGCTCTCAGTAGTACACCGCGAGCGGCCCGCGCGGACCCTCGATCACGGTGACCTCAGTATCGAAGACTCGCGTCAGCACCGCATCCTGCATGATCTCCGCAGGGGTTCCGTGCTCGACCACTACGCCATCCTTCATCGCCAGGATCCTGTCCGAGTAGCGGGCGGCGAAGTTGATGTCGTGCAGCACGATCACCACGGTCCGGCCCAGCTCGTCGGCGGCGCGGCGCAGCTGCTGCATCATCTGCACCGCATGCTGCATGTCCAGGTTGTTCAGCGGCTCATCGAGCAGCACATAGTCGGTGTGCTGGGCCAGCACCATGGCCACGTAGGCCCGCTGCCGCTGACCACCCGAGAGCTGATCCAGGTAGCGGCCCTCCAGTGCGGTGAGGTCCAGGAAGTCGATGGCCTCGGAGATGTGCCGCTCGTCCTGAAGGGTGAGCCGGCCCCGGGAGTGTGGGAACCGGCCGAAGCCCACCAGCTGGCGCACCGTGAGCCGGGTGACGAAGTGGTTCTCCTGGCGCAGGATGGAGAGGATCTTGGCGATGGTCTTCGAGGGCGAGCTCACGACGTCGTGCCCGGCCACCTCGATCCGCCCGGCGTCCACATCGAGCAGCCGCCCGATCATGGTCAGGATGGTGGACTTTCCGGCACCGTTGGGGCCCACCAGGGCGGTGATGCCGCCGGCGGCGATGTCCACGCTGACCGGGCCGATGGCCACGGTGTCGCTGGCCCCTTCTGTGCCGTAGTTCTTGGCGACCTCGGTAAGGCTGATCACAGGCGACCCTTTCGCATCAGGACTATCAGGAAGACGACGCCGCCGATGAGCTCGATGATCAGGGTCACCGCGCCCTGGGCGTAGAAGATGTTGCGCATGATGAAGTACGCCCCGGTCAGGACGGCGTACCCGATGAGTATGGCCATCGGGAACAGCATCCGGTGGGAGTAGGTGTCGGCGAACTGGTATGCCAGGGTCGCAACCAGGAAGCCCAGGAAGGTCATCGGGCCGACCAGGGAGGTGCTCATCGCCATCAGCACCGAGACCAGCGCCAGGATGATCAGCACTTCGCGCCTGTGGTGGACCCCGAGGTTGTCCGCTGTGTCACGTCCCAGCGCGACCACGTTGAGCCGTCGCGCCCGCCACCACAACACCCCTGCGGCCGCCAGCGCGATCGGGATCGCGTAGGGCAGGTACTCCCCGCGGGCATTGCCGATATTGCCGAAGAGCCGCGCGGTGAGCACGTCGAACTCACTGGGGGTCAGCACCCGCTGCATGAAGGTCGACAGCGAGCCCAGTCCCCCGCCGATCACCACGCCCACCAGCAGCATGATGTGGATGTTGGAGAACTTCCCGCTGAGCAGCCAGGAGTAGAGGATCGTCGCGAAGAGCACCATCGCCCCGGCCTGCATCAGGAACTGCGGCAGCCCGGTGACCAGGGTGACCCCGGCGATGCCGAAGAAGAACACCGCACCGGTCTGGATCGCCACATACAGCGATTCGAATCCCATGATCGAGGGCGTGAGGATCCGGTTGTTGGTCGCGGTCTGGAAGGACACCGTGGCCATCGCCTGGCAGAAGACGACGACGCCGATGACCAGCACGGTCTCCGCGCGCATCTTTGCGATCAGCCAGTACCCGTCGGAGCCCACGGGCATCGGATTGTCATAGCTGAGGATCCCCGCGGTGAAGAGCACCGAGAGACCGGCGAGCAGCGCCATGATGCCCCAGTAGCGCAGGCCGTGGCGCCTGGTGGTAATCGCCCCGGAGCGCCGACCGTCCCGATGCGGCGACCTGACTCCCGGTGACCCGGCATCTCCGGCCGGGCCAGATGTGGCGCGGTGTTCGCGATCGAGCTGTGCGGTCATACGGGAAGCCCTCCTTTCTTGCGCTGCCGCAGCAGCAGCCCGACGAACACCACAGCGCCGACCAGGCCCAGGACCAGCCCGACAGGAATCTCGAACGGTGCGCGGATGGTGCGACCGATCAGGTCGCAGACGGTCACGGTCGCGATCCCGAGCAGCGCGACCCATGGCAGGTTGCTGCGCAGGTCATCGCCGCGGAAGAGCGAAACGATATTGGGCACCACGAGCCCCAGGAAGGGCAGCGTGCCGACCACCGTGGCGGTGACCCCGGTGGCCACCGCCACCATGGCGGTGCCCATGAAGAGCACGGCGGTGTAGTTCAGGCCCACGTTGGTGGCCATGTCCTTGCCGAGTCCAGCGACCGTGAACTGGTCGGCGGTGATGAACACCAGGATGGTCACCCCCAGCACCAGGAACATCAGCTCGTAGCGCCCCTCGACCACTCGGGTGAAGGAGCCCGCGAACCAGATGCCCAGGGTCTGCAGGTGGTCGGTCATCAGCGCGATGTAGGTCGTGAAGGAGCTGACCACGGCGCCCAGCATGATCCCGATGATCGGCACGATCAGCGAGGACTTCAGGGTGACCCGCTGCAGGAAGAGGAAGAAGATGACGGTGCCGATGAAGGCCATCGTCACGGCCCCGCCCATCCGAGCGAGCATCGAGGCTCCTGGGAAGAGCCAGAGCACCAGGATCAGCCCCAGTCCCGCCCACTCGGTGGTGCCGGTGGTGGTGGGCTCCACGAAACGGTTCTGTGTGAGCAGCTGCATGATCAGTCCACACATGGCCATCGAAGCGCCGGCCAGCACCAGTGCGATGGTGCGCGGGACCCGGGTGATGCCGAACATCCAGAACCCGTCTGCGGAGAAGACGTCGTACGCTCCGGTGGTCAGCGAGAGCATCAGCAGCCCTGAGGTGATCAGCACGGCGATCAGCAGGCCTGAGGTGAGGAGTCGCTGCTTGCGAGTCTCTCGGGGGCCACGTGCGACCGGAGTCGCGAGGTCCTCGCGACTCCGCGCTGCAGAGGGGGTGTCAGGCATCGAAGGGGCTTTCCATGATGAGCTGGAGCTATGCAGTGGTCCGCATAGTCCGTCCGCTGCGGACCTGAATAGCTAATACAGGTATTTCGTATTGGAGACGGTCCCGCGCAGGTTGTCCAGGCCTGCGCGGGACCGTCGGGCGACCATCATTCACCGACTGGCAAGAGAGTGAACTGCGGTCATTCCGCGGCTTCGAGTGCGTCTGCGAAGTCGCGGAAGAACTCGGTGTAGGCCTGGATGTCTTCGGTGAGGTAGAAGTTCTCCGGCAGGTACACGATCTGGTCGTTCTCCACGGCGGAGACGTTGGCCAGTGCGGCTGACTCCTCGACGATCTCGGCTGCGGGGCTGTACTCCTCGCCCTCGTCCAGGGAGAGGCGGGCCTCGCGGTCCAGCACGAGCAGCCAGTCTGGGTTCGCGGTGGCGATGGCCTCCACAGAGATGTCATCGCCATGGGACTCGTTCTCCCCCTCCTGCTCCAGTGCGGGGGTGAGGTCGAAGGTGTCGAAGACCGGTCCGATAGACCGACCCTCAGGCCCTGGCGCCACGTAGCTCATGTCACCGCCGGAGGTGAGCAGGCCCATCACCGTGGACTCGCCGTCGTAGGCGTCCTGGACCCGCGCCATCTCGGCCTCGAGCTCTTCCACGAGCTCGGCGGCGACACCCTCTTCACCGAATACCTCGCCGAGCGATTCCGTCTTCCGGATCAGCTCTTCGACCAGGTCGGCGTCCTCCTGCGGCTCGAACTCCAGAATGGTGGCCTCGGGCGCAAGACCTCCGAGGTCCTGGTAATACTGCTGGAAGCGCTGCCCGTTGATGATCAGATCGGGCTCCGCCGCGACCACGTTCTCCAGATCCGGCTCACGGTGATTGCCCAGATCCAGGATGGACTCATCCTCAGCCCAGTCATGGGTCTGGGCGTCCATCAAGCTGCGCGCGGCGGCAGTGGGCTCGACGCCGAAAGCCTCTAAAGTCCGGTAGGACCTGTTGTCGGTGACGACGACGCTCTGGGGATCGGTGGAGACCTCGTGGGTGCCGTGGTCATCCTCGATGGTGACCGTGGCAGCGTCTTCACCCTCAGCCTCACCCTCGGCGTCTTCCGCTTCAGCTGCTTCCCCTTCGGTGGCCTCGGGCTCTTCTGCCTCGGCCTGCGAGCCGCAGGCCCCCAGGGCGAAGATCGCGATGAGGCCCAGGGAGAGCGCGCCCACGGTCCGGGAGCGCGGCGTCGGCGCCGAGCTGCGCGCAATGGACTCAGGGCCTGCGGCCCCGAGCCGGGGGCGCTTGGGCGCAGTGCTCTCGGAGGCGGTGCCCTCGGGTGCGAAGTCTTCAGTGGGCATGGCCCTGCCTTTCACGGTGATTGCTCCGGGTACTCACGGAAGAAGATTGAGACTTAGTGTCCCCTAAGCTAAATAGAAGCTACAGACTTATCTAATTTAGCGCAAATAGGGTGCCCTATATGTCGGGAAGGCGTGATTCGGTCATCAGTTCGTGAGGTATTGTTCGTGGCGGGGTCTCCAGCATGCGGATTCGCCCGGATCGGCGGGCAGCTACCGGTACCGTAGGAGCAGTGTCCTCCCCCGCCGCTGATCCTCTCTCCCCAGTCCTCACCCCGGAGGGTGGGAGCTGCTGAATTCGCTGCCGCCCTATGACGAGGAGGCGGCCTTCGGATTGAACCTTCGGCTGCGCGAGGCCGGCCACCCGCCGGATCGGGTGGCGGCGGCCCTGACGCAGTCCCGGCTTCGCGCGGCGGCGCGGAAGAAGTTCGGCGAGTTCGCCGGGCGGATGCTCTTCACCCACGAGGGCCTGCAGCAGTCGACCCGGCTGCCGGTGGCGGCGCGTCATGCCCAGCGCTTCCGCACCGCCGGTCTGGATCGGGTGATCGATCTCGGCTGCGGCCTGGGGGGAGATGCCATGGCGGCAGCCTCGCTGGGCCTGGCCGTGACGGCGGTGGAGGCGGATGAGCGCATCGCCGCAGCGGCCACGATGAACCTGCACCCCTTCCCGGAGGCGGCGGTCCAGCACGGCACGGCCGAGGACTTCGCCGTGACCTTTGATCTGCTCGGCACCGGGGCTCCCCCAGGTTGGGGCCTGTGGCTGGATCCGGCACGCCGCGATCCGCATGCGGCCCAGGACTCCGCCTCGACCGGGCCTTCTCGGCTCTGGGACCCGGAGTCCTTCTCCCCTCCGCTGAGCTTCGTGACCGCCCTGGCGAGCACCGGCACCCCGATGGGGGTCAAGCTGGGTCCCGGGCTGCCGCATGAGCTGATCCCGGCCGACTGTGAGGCCGAATGGGTCTCTGTGGACGGAGATCTGGTGGAAGTGGTGCTCTGGTTCAATGCGCTGGCCCGCCCCGGGGTGCGCCGGGCCGCCACACTGCTGCCCAGCGACGGCGCCACGCCCGTGGAGCTGATCAGCGAGACCGACTTCGGATCCGGCGCGCAGCTGGAACCCGAGGGGCGAGCCGGGCTCTCCGGGGTGCTGCATGAGCCGAACCCGGCGGTGATCCGTTCCGGGCTCGTCGCCGAGCTCGCCGACTCGTTGGATGCTCACCTGCTCGATGAGCACATCGCCTATTTCTGCGCCGATGAGCCCGTGGGGGACCCCGCCTATCGGCTCTCCCGACAGTTCCGGGTGCTCGAGGTCAGGCCCTACAACGTCAAGTCGCTCAAGGCCTGGGTGGCGGATTCCGGGGTGACCAGTCTGGAGATCAAGAAGCGCGGGGTCGACGTCGTCCCGGAACAGCTCCGCCAGCAGGTCCTGCCGAAGAAGCGCACCAAGGGACCCCGGCACCGGGCCACCGTGGTGATCACCCGGCTGGGCGAGGAGCGGGTCTTCGCCGTGGTGGAGCCGCTGTAGCCGCTCAGCAGGCGGAGTGGCCGCGCGGCAGCTCGCCCACCTTCACCGGAAGCGCTCCAGGGGCCTGGGCCCCGGCGAGCACCGCGGCGAGCGCCTGGAAGGATTCCTGGGTGCGGCCGTAGAGCGCGATCTGGGTGGGAGCGTCGGCGTCGGCCAACACCTCGGGACGGTCCAGGGCCACGGCGATGTCACCACCGGCGGCGCTGGACTCCCCGACCAGGTTCACCACCGCGCCGGTTCCCACGGTGAGGCCGGCAGCCTCGGCGGCTGTGGTCAGCCGGGCGCGGTCCTGGTCGGTGCCGCCGAGGATGGTGATGCCGGCGTCGGCCAGGTCGGCCTCACACTCTCCAGCGACAAGAGTCACCGCGGATTCACTCAGCTCCGCCGCGGTCTCTTCTGCACTGCCGGACTCTGATTCCTGGTCGGCGTCTCCTTGCGCATCTTCGCCGCGCAGCCGCTCGGGCAGCTGGGCGCCGGGCCCCGCGGCGAGCTCTCCGTCGGCCAGCTCGGCCTGCCAGAGCTGAAGCGCGGCGACGCGTTCGGCCGCCTCCTCGAGGCGAGAGCGGTCAAGCTCGCCCGACTCCACCGCCGTGACGATGCCGGTGTGGGCGCCGCGGAGGTCGGCGGGCATCAGCAGCAGGTCCGCGCCTGCGCTCAGCGCGGTCACGGCGGCCTGGTCGCCGCCGTAGCCCTGGACGATGGCGCCCATGTTCAGCGCGTCGGTGACCACCACGCCGTCGTGGCCCAGCTCGCGCAGCTCGGTGTAGGCGGCGGCGGAGAGTGAGGAGGGGACGTCTGCTTCCAGCGCGGGCACCTCGATGTGGCCCATCATGATCATCGGGACACCGGCCTCGGCGGCCTCGGCGAAGGGCGCCCAGTCGCGGGCGCGCAGCTCCTCGAGGCTGGCACCCTGGACCGGGAGTGTCTGGTGGGAATCCTCGGTCACGGAACCATGCCCGGGAAAGTGCTTGACCGAGCCTGCAAGTCCGCCCTCGGCGAGGCCGCGGATGCCCTCCATGGTCAGTTCCGCGACGGCCTCGGCGTCCGAGCCGAAGGACCGGGAGCCGATGGTCGGATCGGAGGCACCGACTGTGACGTCGCCGTTGGGCGCGAAACTGGTGGTGAACCCCAGGTCAGCCAGCTCAGCGGCGAGGAAGCGGTGTCCAGTCCGGGTGAGCGCGCCGTCGTCGTCCTGCGCGTCCACCTCCGGCTGTTCCTGTTCAGGATCGTCCTGCCCGGAATCAGCCTGCCCTGGGCCGGCTGCTCCGTAGGCCATCGGGGTGGGCCATTCGGTGAGCGGGGCGCCGACCCGGGTGACCAGGCCGCCCTCCTGGTCCACGCTGATCATCGGGGGCACCTCGCGCTCGCCGCCGGCCTCGCCCAGCGTGCTCAGCGCGGCGGCCAGCTCCTGGGTGTCGACACCTCCCTCGGCGACAGGGACGTTGGCGCCCATGATGATGGCACCGCCCAGGTGCAGCTCCTCGATCAGGGCCACCATGCCGGAGGCATCGGGGGTCGCGTACTCCCCCACCAGCACGGATCCCGCCAGCTCGCTGAGCGAGTACTCGGCCACGATCTCGGCGGCCCGCTCCTGGTGCTCCTCAGCGGGCCCGGCGAGCGCGGCCTCCTGGGCCTGCTCGGCCTCGGCGCGACGCTGCTCCTCGGCCTCCGCCGCGGCATCCTCGGCGCTCTGCTCGCTCGGCTCCGACGGATCCCCGGAGACATCCGGATCGGCGCCCCCGGCACAGGAGCTCAGCAGCAGGGAAGACAGCAGCACCGCCGCCGCGAGGGGGCGAGGACGTGAGGAACCGGCGGAAGACATGTCAGCCAGGATATCCGCGCCGCCTGGAAAGCTGGGCCGGACCTCGGACGCGAGTCCTGAGAGTCCCGACCTCCAGGGGAACTCCGGGCCGGGTATCGGGAATCGTCCAGCCGGGGCAGTATTCTGTGTGTTGATGCGGCCGCCGGCCCTGACACCCTGAGGAGCCAAGTTGGAACTACCCTTCGCGCAGTCACGACGTTCCACCCTGGGCCTCGAGTGGGAGCTGGCCCTGGTGGATCGGCAATCCGGAGATCTCCGGTCCGTGGCGGACCAGATCCTGCGGTCCTGTCACGAGGACCTGCCGGATCTGGGCCCGGAGGACGAGCACCCCTACGTGAAGCAGGAGCTGCTGACCAACACCGTGGAGCTGATCACCGATGTCTGCCCGGATGTGAACACCGGGGTGGATCAGCTGCGCGAGACCGCCAGCAACGTGATGCGCCACTGTGAGCCGCTCGACGTCGAGCTCTACTGCCAGGGCTCCCATCCCTTCGCCGCACCCACCGAGCAGGAGGTGACGGATAAAGAGCGCTACGCGGAGCTGATCCGGCGCACCCAGTGGTGGGGCCGGCAGATGGTGATCTACGGGGTACACGTGCACGTGGGCCTCGATGACGTGGCCCAGGCGATGCCGGCGGTCAACGCCCTGTGCAACTACAACGCCCATTTCCAGGCGCTGACCGCCTCCTCGCCCTACTGGTCGGGTGAGGACACCGGATACGCCTCGCAGCGGGCGCTGGTCTTCCAGCAGCTGCCCACCGCCGGTGCGTCCTTCCAGTTCGAGGAATGGTCCGGCTATGAGCGGGCCGTCAGCGACCTGGAGCACACCGGCGTGATCAAAGATGTCACCGAGGTGCGCTGGGACGTGCGTGCCGTGCCGCGGCTGGGCACCGTGGAGCTGCGGGTCTGTGACGGTCTCGCCACGCTCGAAGAGATCGCCGGGGTCGCGGCGCTCACCCAGTGCATCGTGCACTCCACGGTCAAGGACCTGGAGAACGGCGGCAAGGTGGTCTCGATGCCGCCATGGTTCGTGCAGGAGAACAAATGGCGCGCCGCGCGCTACGGCCTGGACGCCGAGATCATCCTCAACGCCGAAGGTGACGAGATGCTGGTCACCGATCACCTTCAGCAGGAGCTGAACCGGCTGGAACCGGTGGCCAAGGAGCTCGGCTGCGCCGATGAGCTCGCCCTGGTCGAGCAGATGATGCGCGAAGGCGCCGGCTATATCCGTCAGCGCCAGGTCGCGGAGACCCACCAGGGGGATCTGCGGCAGGTGGTGCTCGACGCGGCCGCCAGGACCCGGATGTCGATCAACGGTCCGCGGCGGGTCTGATCAGACGCTGATCTGCTGCACCGGCTGGGAGGAATCGGCCGGGATCTGCAGCGAGGAGGGCGTGACTCCGGCGGCGACGAGCTGCGCGCCCAGGGCAGCGACCATGGCACCGTTGTCGGTGCACAGGCTCACCGGCGGGATCCGAAGCTCGAGGCCGGCGGCGGCGCAACGCTGCGCCAGCAGCTCGCGCAGCCGCTGGTTCGCCGCGACTCCCCCGCCCAGCATCAGCGTGGTGATGCCGTGTTCCAGGCTGGCGCGCACCGCCTTGGCGGTGATCACATCCACCACCGCCTCCTGGAAGCTGGCGGCGATGTCTGCCACCGGGACCGGCCGGCCGGAGGCCTCGAACTGCTCCACAGCGCGCGCCACCGCGGTCTTGAGCCCGGAGAAGGACCAGTTGTGCCGATGCTTCCCCGGGTTCTGCGCGGAGCCTTCGAACTTCGGCATGGTCAGGCCGCGCGGGAAGCGGAAGGCGTGTGGGTCCCCGGCCACCGCGGCGGTGTCGATCGCTGGCCCGCCGGGGTAGCCCAGTCCCAGCAGCCGGGCGGTCTTGTCGAAGGCCTCACCGGCAGCGTCGTCGATCGTCGAGCCCAGCAGCTCCACGTCGCTGGTCAGCGAGCCGACTCGAAGGATTTCGGTGTGGCCGCCGGAGACCAGCAGCGCCCCGGTGTTCTCCGGCAGCCTGCGCATGCCTCGCGGCCCAGCCTCGGGCTCAGCGCCGGGGTTGCCGGCGCGGTGCCCGGAGGGCTCTTCGACAGGGCCACCGGAGGGATTCTCGTGGGGGTCCAGCAGCCCGACGCCGACGTGGGCAACCAGGTGATTGACTCCGTAGAGCGGTTTGTCCGCCGCCAGGGCGAGCCCCTTCGCGGCGGAGAGCCCGACCATCAGCGCTCCGGCGAGCCCGGGGCCGGAGGTGACGGCGATCGCGTCCACCTCGTGCAGCTCGATCCCGGCGGTCTCCAGCGCCTCACGCAGCGTCGGGAGGAAGGCCTCGAGGTGGGCGCGGGCCGCGATCTCCGGGATCACGCCGCCGAAGCGGACGTGTTCCTCCATAGAGGAGGCGACGGTGTTCGCCAGCAGTTCGGTCCCGCGGACGATCCCAATCCCGGTCTCGTCGCAGGAGGTCTCGATGCCGAGCACCAGCGGGGCGCTGCGGGCTGAGAAGGTCTCGCTCATGTGAAGGGACTCCTGAGATCTGCTGCCGAGCTGGGTGCGGTGAGGTCGATCAGCGGCTTCGCCATGATCAACGCATCTTCGCCGTCCGGGTAGTACTGCGCCCGGGTATGGATGCGGCTGAAGCCCTCACGGCGATACAGCGCCTGCGCCCCCGGGTTGTCCGAACGGACCTCGAGCAGGATCTGCTCGGCGGACTGCTCTCGGGCCGAGCTGATCAGCAGGCGCAGCAGACGGGTGCCGAGTCCGTGACCCTGGGACTCGGGGGCCACTGCCAGGGTCTGCACATCGGCCAGCGGCAGCACGCACATCATGCCGGCGTAGCCGGAGAGCCGGCCCCCGGCGTCCCGGGCCACCCAGTATCGACGGGTGGGTTCGGCACCCGGGCCGGAGGCGGTGTGTGCCAGTTCGTCGTAGAAGAAGCTCTCCGGCCAGGCGTCCTGCGGGAAGAGCCGGTGCTCCAGCGCGAGCACCTCGTCCACGTCAAGGGCCGTCATCGGAGTGAGGCCGAAAGCCTCGGCTGCGGGGGACGGCGTGGGCGGCGGGGTCTTGGGGTCCGGCGGGGACGGCGAGGTATTGGGGTCCGGCGGCGGGGTCGTGCCGGTCATGACGCCTGCTTCGCGCGCATCTGGGCCGGGACCTTGGCGTCGGACTCGCGCAGGTACAGCGGAAGCGGCTCGCGCAGCCCCGTCCCGGCGGCAGCAGCCGTCGGTTCCCCGCTGCGCTGCGGCTCTGGGATCTGCCCCAGCTGACGCTGGGCGAGCTGGCCCAGCTCCACCGCATCGGGCAGCCAGTGTGATTCCGCCGCCCCACGAGCAGTGAGGTCTTGCGGATACAGACTGGCACCCACCCCGACCACCGGGAGCTCGGGCAGCTCGGTGGCGGCGCTGACCCGGGGGCCCTCGAGCAGCTCGGCGAACCCGTGGGCGTCGGCACGGTAGCGGGCCCAGTAGACCTCGCGGCGGCGGGCGTCGCTGGCGACCAGGAACTCTCCCGATGCCGAGGTTCCCGACTCAGCCGGCTGGTTCACGGCGCGCTGCGCCAAGGAGTCCAGGCTGCACACTCCATAGAGCGCGACGCCCCAGACCTCGGCGAGCGACTGCGCCAGCGCGAGACCGACCCGCAGTCCGGTGAACGGGCCCGGGCCCACTCCGACGACGACGCCGCGCAGCCCGGCACCGGTCGCCTCGGCGTCGCGCATCGTGAGCGCCACCGCCTCGGCGAGCACCTCGGCATGGGTCGTCGTCTCAGCGGTGCGCCATTGGGCGCGCACCCCACCGGCGTCGAGCACGGCCACGGAGGCGCCGGCAGAGGAGTCGATCGCAAGAATCACCCCTCCATGGTAGTTCCTCACAGCTGCGGGGGCTGAACCCAGGCAGGCCCGTAGCCGCGCAGCACGGCGCGCCGTCGGGACCCCAGCAGATCGGCCTCGGTCTCGGAGAAGTCGGTGATGATCCCGGCATTCCCGGGGGAATCCTGCGGGGTGGCCTCCGCCTGCGAATCCCTGATCAACTCGAGGTCCAGCCAGGATCCCGCCGTTCCGACCAGTGCCGCCTCGACCATTCCGCGGCCCCATTCCACCACGGTCACGGAATCGGCCATGGTGGAGCTCAGATCCAGAGATTCCAGGCCCTCCGGGTCGGTGCGGTAGGCGTCCACATGCACCAGGTCGGGCCCCAGGCCCTGCCCCCGGTGGATGCGGCTGAGGATGAAGGTCGGGGAACTGATCATCCCGCTGACTCCCAGTGCGCCGCCCAGGGACTGGGTGAAGGTGGTCTTGCCCGCCCCGAGACCTCCGGTGAGCACCAGCAGCGCACCCGGCCTGAGCAGTCCGGCGAGATCTGCGGCGAACCTGGCCGTGGCCTCCAGGTCTTCCAGGACCACTTCGATGCTCCACAGCTGCCCCTCCAGGGGTGCGGCCGGGCTCTGCAGGCCGCTCATGCGGAGCCCTGCTGCGGGGTGGCGGCGGAGGGGGCCTGCTCGGAGTCCAGGACCACGCGCGGCACGCGTTCCCCGATCCGGGTGATGATCTCGTAGTTGGTCGTTCCGGCCGCGCTGCCCCAGTCCGCGGCCTCGATCCCGGAGTCTCCCCCGAAGATCACCACCTCGTCTCCGACCTGGACCGGGGTGTCAAGCTCCTCGAGGTCGACCACGAACTGGTCCATCGCCACCCGGCCCACCGACTGGTAGCGCCGGCCGTTGATCCACACCGGGGCGTGGACCGCCACCCGGGGGATCCCGTCGGCGTAGCCCAGGGGAACCAGCGCCAGGCTGGTGGGCCGGTCCACCCGGTGGGTGAGTCCATAGCTGATCCCCTGGCCGGTCGGGACCTGCTTGACGTTGGCCACGGTGGTGCGCAGCTCCATCGCCGGACGCAGTCCCAGGTCTTCTGCGGTCCGGTCGGCGAAGGGGCTGTGCCCGTAGACCCCGACTCCGACACGCACCATGTCGAAATGTGCGTCCGGGCGAGAGAAGGCGGCCGGCGTGTTCGCCACATGGCGAAGGTCCGGCACGATCCGGTGCTCCTGCGCCACCTCGAGCGCGTGGCGGTACACCTCCAGCTGGTCATCGGTCTCCCGGCGGTCAGGCTCGTCGGCCACGGCGAGATGGGTGAAGATGCCCTCCACGCTGATCAGACCGCGCTCTTGGCACTGCGCGGCGAGGCTCAGCAGCTCGGGCCACTGCTCCACGGTGCAGCCGTTGCGGCCCAGTCCGGTGTCGATCTTCAGGTGCACGCGGGCCGGCTTCTGCAGGGCCTCTGCCGCGCGGGCCACGTGGTGGATCTCCCAGCCGGAGATGCCCAGATCGATGTGTTCGGTGATGGCCGCGGCGAAGTCGGTCCCGCGGGTATGGAGCCAGGCCAGGATCGGCGCCTCGATGCCGGCTGCGCGCAGCACCAGCGCCTCGCTGACATGGGCGGTGCCCAGCCAGTCTGCTCCCCCCTCGAGCGCGGCCCGGGCCGCGGTGACCGCTCCGTGCCCGTAGCCCTCGGCCTTCACAGCTACCAGCACCTTGGCCGGATGCACGTAGGAGGCGATGGTGCGCACGTTGTGCCGGATCGCGGCGGGGTCGATCACGGCCGCGCGCTCGACGGCCTCGGGAAGACGGGGGGTGGCGCGGGGGTCGCCGATGATGCTCATGGAACCACCCTATCGAGAGCCGCGGACACAGGTGCGGCGCGGTGGCTACTCGCGCAGCGCGCCGATGAGCGCGCTGGCTCCGAAGTGTCCCCGGCCGTGGGGATCCAGACGCTGAGCGGCGGCGGCGTGGAGCCGGGCGCCCTCGGCGGCGATCCGGGAAAAGTCCAGGTCCTGCACGCTCGACGCGGTGGCCAGCAGCGCCCCGATGATCCCGGTCAGAACGTCGCCGGTGCCGGCGGTGGCCAGACCGGGGGTCGCGGAGCGCACGATCAGCGGTGCCGCGCCGTCGGGTCCTGCCACCACGGTGCTGGGTCCTTTGAGCAGGACCGTGGCGCCGAGGGTCGCGGCCAGCGCGCGGGCGGACTCCAGGGTGTCAGGCTCCCCGGCGAGCAGCCGCTGCAGGGGCTGGTCCTCCAACGCCTCGGCAATCCGGCGGGCCTCGCCCAGGTGCGGGGTCAGGATCAGCTGAGCGCCGAGTCCGCCGGAGCTGAGCAGATCGCCGCGGAGCAGCTCCAGACCGGTGGCGTCGAGCACGCAGGGCATCTGGGCCTCCACGGTGGCGCGCAGCATGGTCTCGGCCTCCACCTGGCGGGAGCGGTCGCGTCCGAGGCCCGGCCCGATCGCGGCGGCGGTGGCGCCCTCGATGGCCTTCTCGGCCCGGCCCTGACTCATCACGGCCTCGGGCCAGGACTGCAGCACCGCGGAGGAGACGCTGGGCTCGGCCTTCAGCCGGACCATCCCGACCCCGGAGGTGATGGCCGCACCCACGGTCAGCTCCGCGGCTCCGGGGAACTGCGCGGAGCCGGCCACCACCTGAAGGATTCCGCGACTGTACTTGTGGTCCCCCGGTCGCGGTCGCGGAGCGCTGAGCTCGGGACCGGTCAGCTCCCAGGCGGCGGGGCCTGGCAGCTGGTCTTGGAGCCCGATGTCCACGGTGCGGATCTCCCCGCTGAGCAGGCCTCCCTCCCCCAGCAGCAGCCCCAGCTTCGCGGCACCGAAGCTGACGGTGTGCTGGGCGGGGATCGCGTCACCGGGGCAGCGGCCCGTGTCCGCCTCGACCCCGGAGGGGATGTCGCAGGCGACGACTGTGCTGGTGCTGGCCGCGGCGCTCAGCCCTGGGACCTCCGGGAGGCTGAGCCCGCCGCGGGCGCCGGTGCCCAGGATCGCGTCGATGAGCACCGTGGTATTCGGCGGGACATCCGCACGCAGTCGTCCCCCAGCACGGAGGAAGGCTTCCAGCGCCTGCGGGTGGGCGCGCTCGGCCACCAGCACCGCCTGTGCGTCGACGCCGCGGGAACGCAGCTCGGCCAGCGCGTAGAGTCCGTCGCCGCCGTTGTTTCCGGAGCCGATCAGGCCCACGACTCGGGCGCCGTAGATCCCGTCGGCGCGGCGCAAGAGATCCAGCACCTGGCTGGCCAGGCCGTAGGCGGCCCGCCGCATCAGGGCGGGACCCTGGCCGGCCTCGAGCAGGGGCAGCTCGGCGGAGCGAACCTGGGTGCCGGAGTAGAGCGGAAGCAAGGCTGCGGTCATGATCAGCCCTCTGCGACCACCATGGCGGTGGCCACGTCGCCGTCGTGGGAGAGCGAGAGGTGCCAGCGTTTGACACCCTTGGACTCGGCCACCTGCTCCACGGTCCCTGAGACCTTGACATGCGGTGCTCCGGAGGAGTCCATGACCACCTGGCAGTCCTGCCAGTTCATGCCCGCCGGGGCGCCCAGCGCCTTGGCCACCGCCTCCTTCGCCGCGAAGCGCGCGGCGAGCGAGCGGGTGTTGAGCTCACGCTCGGCCGGGACGAAGAGTCGCTGCCGCAGAGCCGGGGTTCGGCGCAGCTGATGTTCGAACCTGGTCACCAGGACCACGTCGACGCCGATTCCGACGATCATGTGCTGCTCCTTCTTCCGCGGGATCACGCTCAGCTGCAGGGGCACCCCCCGCTGTGCGGCTCGCGCCGCGCAGCGGGTCACTTCAATATCGATGGTCACTCCACGGTGACCGACTTGGCCAGGTTGCGCGGCTGGTCGACGTCGTAGCCCTTCTCGGCGGCCAGAGCACAGGCAAAGATCTGCAGCGGGACGGTGGTCAGCAGCGGCATCAGCAGCGGCTGGGTCTCCGGGACGTAGAAGACCGTCTCGGAGTAGTCCACGACGTCAGCGTCGCCGGTCTCGGCCACGGTGATCGTCTTGGCGCCGCGGGCGCGGACCTCCTGGATGTTGGAGACCACCTTGGCGTGCAGCGAGTCGCGGCCGCGCGGAGAGGGGACCACCACGAAGACCGGCTGGCCCTCGTCGATCAGCGCGATCGGACCGTGCTTGAGCTCGCCGGCGGCGAAGCCCTCGGCGTGGATGTAGGCGATCTCCTTGAGCTTGAGCGCGCCCTCCATCGCCACCGGGTAGCCGACGTGGCGTCCGAGGAAGAGCACCGAGGGGGCCTGGGCCATCTCGCGAGCGAGCTCGCGGATCTGCTCGCCGCCGTCCAGGACTTCCTGGATCTTGGCGGGGATCTTGTGCAGATCAGCCAGGATGTCCTCGATCTCGCCCTGGAAGAGCTTCCCGCGCAGCTGCGCCATGTAGAGGCCCAGCAGGTAGGAGGCGGTGATCTGGGCGAGGAAGGCCTTGGTGGAGGCCACCGCGATCTCGGGTCCGGCGTGGGTGTAGAGCACCGCGTCGGATTCACGCGGGATGGTGGATCCGTTGGTGTTGCAGATCGCCAGGGTCCGGGCGCCCTGCTCCTTGGCGTAGCGGACCGCCATCAGGGTGTCCATGGTCTCTCCGGACTGGGAGAGCGAGACGATCAGTGTGGAGTCATCGATGATCGGGTCGCGGTAGCGGAACTCGTGGCTGAGCTCCACCTCCACGGGCACGCGCACCCAGTGCTCGATGGCGTACTTCGCGACCATGCCGGCGTAGGCGGAGGTGCCGCAGGCCAGCACGATGATCTTGGAGATGCCCTTGAGCTCTTCAGGGTCGATGCGCAGTTCGTCGAGCACCAGGC
Organism: Nesterenkonia sp. AN1; assembly: GCF_000582475.1. Classification (NCBI taxonomy): domain Bacteria; kingdom Bacillati; phylum Actinomycetota; class Actinomycetes; order Micrococcales; family Micrococcaceae; genus Nesterenkonia; species Nesterenkonia sp. AN1. The sequence continues at coordinate 208,043 of NZ_JEMO01000001.1, read as the reverse complement.
GGCCGGAGGCGTCGGTGCGGCCCAGCAGGGTGTCCTCCACGGCCTTGGGCTGGTCGTGGATCTCCTTCTCCATGAAGGTGCCGTAGCCGCCCTTCTCGGCGGCGGCGGCGTCCCAGTTCACCGAGAAGCGCTTGCCCTCCGCGGGGGTGCCGTCGAAGTTGATGATCGCGACGTCCTCGGTGGTGATGGTCACGACCTGGTCCTGCTCGAGCTCCACGGCCTCACGGGTGAAGTCGATGAAGCCGGAGACGTCGGAGCCGAGGAAGTTCTCCCCCTCGCCCAGGCCCACCACCAGCGGTGAGTTCCGGCGCGAGGCGACCACGCGGTCAGGCTGGTCGGCGTGGACCGCGAGCAGCGTGAAGGCGCCTTCGAGCTCGCTGGCGGCCAGGCGCATCGCTTCGGTCAGGTCCCCCGCAGCCGAGCCGGTGAAGTACTGACCGATCAGCTTCGCGGCCACCTCGGTGTCGGTCTGGGAGCTGAACTCCTCGCCGGTGGCGACGAGCTTGGCCTTGAGCTGGGCGAAGTTCTCGATGATGCCGTTGTGGATCACTGCGAGCTTGCCGTCGTCGGCCAGGTGCGGGTGTGCGTTCGCGTCGTTGGGCGCGCCGTGGGTGGCCCAGCGGGTGTGACCGATGCCCACCGAAGCCTCGGGCATCGGGGCCTCGTCGATCTCCGCCAGGAGGTTGGCGAGCTTGCCGGACTTCTTCCGCGTCGAGACGCTCCCGGCCGTCACGGTCGCCACGCCCGCGGAGTCGTATCCGCGGTACTCCAGACGGCGGAGGCCCTCTAGGAGCACATCAAGTGCTGAGTGCTGACTGGTCTTCTCGGGCAGGCCTATATAGCCGACGATTCCACACATGAGGGATAGCGTATCGTGTCAACGTGTCTGAACGCCCATCCGAAGATCCTCATCCGCGCGCCTCCACGGGACCGCTGCCGGCCCTGGTGGCGGGCACCGCACCCTGGGCGGGCTCCCCGTACAAGCCGGATCAGCCGAACACCTCGCACTCGCCCTTCGCGGAGCTTGACCGCCAGGCCTGGGCCCGGTTGGCCGACACCATCGAACAGCCGCTGAACCAGGACGACGTGGACCGGCTGCGCGGCATCGGTGAGCACCTCTCGCTCAACGAGGTCGAGCAGATCTACCTGCCGCTGAGTCGGCTGCTCTCGATCTATGTGGAGTCTGCGGCGCAGCTGCGCTCTGCGGCGAACGAGTTCCTCGGCGAGCAGACCCTGCGCACCCCCTTTGTCATCGGGGTGGCCGGATCGGTGGCGGTGGGCAAGTCCACCACCGCCCGCGTGCTTCAGGAGATGCTGCGCCGCTGGCCCTCGACCCCCAGGGTGGAGCTGGTGACCACCGACGGCTTCCTGTATCCCAACGCCGAGCTGCAGCGCCGCGGCCTGATGGACCGCAAGGGCTTCCCGGAGGCCTACGACCGCAGGGCGCTGCTGCGCATGGTCTCCGAGGTGAAGTCCGGCAAGCCCGAGGTGCGCGCCCCGTGGTACTCCCACCTGGTCTACGACATCGTCCCGGACCGTGAAGTGGTGATTCGCCAGCCCGATGTGCTCATCGTCGAGGGCCTCAACGTGCTCCAGCCGGCACGGGTGCGCGAGGACGGCACCACCGGTCTGGCGCTGAGCGACTTCTTCGACTTCTCGATCTATGTCGATGCCAAGCCCAAGCACATCGAGCAGTGGTACGTGGACCGGTTCATGCGCTGGCGCGACGGCGCGTTCGCCGATCCGCAGAGCTACTTCCACCAGTACTCCTTCCTCGACGACCAGCAGGCGCAGGCGCGCGCCTCCGAGATCTGGAACCGGATCAACGGTCCGAACCTGCGCGCCAACATCGCCCCGACCCGCTCCCGAGCCCGGCTGGTGATGGCCAAGGGTGAGGATCACTCGGTCTCCCGCGTCCTGCTGCGCAAGGTCTGACGCCTCGAACATGGTTCTGCCCCGCTTCGTCTACACCTCCACCGCCGCCCGCATGCTGCCCAGTCCTTGCCGAGGGGGCGCCTGATGTCGAAAGCACGGCTGAGCCCGGACGGGCGTCGTCAATGGCAGCAGCAGCAGCAGGCCCGCCGCGCCCGGATGTACCGGCGACGTCGCGTGTTGGTGGCTCTGCTGCTCCTCGGCGCGCTCGCGCTGACCGTCTTCCTGCTGCCCCGGGCCTGGGACGGGGTGCGTGCCGCGCTGGACGTGGACCAGACGCTCTCCGAGGTGCGCGGGGACCAGGTCCCGGATGCCCAGGACGCGTCTCCGGACTCCGAGCAGACCCCCGAGCCCGCTCCAGAGGCAAGCCCAGAGCCCTCTCCGGAGCCGTCCCCGGAGCGCGCCAGCGAGCCCTCCTGGGACCCGGACTCCATCCATGTCCTGGTGAACCCGCAGAATCCGCTGGAGCCCGAGGACTACGCCCCCACAGACCTGGAGGTTCCGGAGGTCCGCACGACCACCGAGAACCAGCTGATGCTGCGCGAACCCGCCGCCGAGGCGCTCGAGCAGCTCATCGCCGCCGCGGCGGAGGATGGCCAGGTCCTCGCCATGACCAGTGGCTACCGGTCCTATGACGCGCAGGTGAGCTTGTATGCGAACCGCCACGCGTCTGTGGGCACCGAAGCCACCGACGAGCTCGTGGCTCGGCCCGGCTACTCGGAGCACCAGACCGGGCTGGCGGCCGATGTGATCAGCATCGAGAACCCCGAATGCATCCAGGGGCACTGCTTCGCGGAGACCCCGGAGGGCCAGTGGGTGGCGGAGCACGCCGCAGACCATGGATTCGTGATCCGGTATCTGGAAGGGGCCGAACAGATCACCGGCTACGAGTTTGAGCCCTGGCATCTGCGCTATGTCGGTGAGGAGACCGCGCAGGAGGTCTCCGCCGAGGGACTCACCCTGGAGGAGTACTGGGACCAGCCGGCGGCTGCGGAGTACGACGACGCCGAGCCTGCCCTGCCCTGAGGCGCACCGTGAGCCCCTGCTGAGCACCCCGGGGGCGCCCGATGCCGACCCGGTCAGCGGGTTCTCGGTGTCCTAGACTTCTTCCATGCTCAAGGGATTCAGACTCTTCATCACGCGCGGAAGCGTCGTGGACCTGGCCACCGCGGTGGTCATCGGCACCGCGTTCACCGCAGTCGTCACCGCACTGGTGGAGAGCGTGCTGATGCCCCTGATCTCCGCGCTGGTGGGCACCCCCGACTTCGATGACTTCGCGGTGGTGATGCTCAACGACACTCCGATCCGTTTCGGGGTGCTGCTGACCGCCCTGGTGAACTTCCTGCTGATCGCCGGCGCCGTCTACTTCGTGATCATTGCGCCGATGACGCGCATGATCGAGGCCAGGGAGCGCCGCTCACAGGCTGCTCCGCCGGAGGCGGAGGATGAAAACATCTCGCTGCTGCGCGAGATCCGGGATCAGCTCAAGGCCCAGACCGAGGTCACCAATCCCGCGTTCCTCGCCTCCCTGGCCGAGGCCCAGCGGCAGGCGGCCGAGGACGCGGAGCAGCAGAGCACCCAGGGGCCCAGGCGCCATTCGGTGCTCGGCAAGGCCAAAGACGTGGTCTGGGGCAAGGACTGAACCCCACCCCACGTTGAGGGGCACCGCCCCTCGACGGAGAAGGGCACTGCCCCTCGCTGGGGCTATGGGGTCACAGCGCGAGTTCGGCCTTCACGATGTCGGCCAGCGCCTCGGACTCGGCGCGGGCGAGGTCTGCCGTCGGGGCTTCCACCATGACCCGGACCACCGGCTCCGTGCCCGAGGGACGCAGCAGCACCCGGCCGGTGGCGCCCAGTCGGGCCTCGACCTGCGCGACGGCCTCCTGCACCGACTGGTGCGTCTTGACCCGAGTCCGGTCCACGCCCTTGACGTTGATCAGCACCTGTGGAAGCCGAGTCATCGACTCTGCCACGAGGGTCCGGACCGACCTGCCGGTGGCCGCTACCCGGGCGGCGAGCTGCAGCCCGGTGAGCAGTCCGTCACCGGTGGTGGCGTAGTCCGCGAAGATCAGATGCCCCGACTGCTCGCCTCCGAGGTTGTAACCCGCTGCGCGCATCGCGGCGAGCACGTAGCGGTCCCCGACCGCGGTCTCCACCAGCTTGATCCCTGCGGCCTCCATGCCGAGCTTCAGGCCGAGGTTCGACATCACCGTGACGACCAGGGTGTCATCGACCAGGGTGCCGGCTTCCTGCTGCGCGATCGCCAAGACCCCCATGATCTGGTCACCGTCGATGATCTCTCCGGTGTGGTCCACGGCCAGGCAGCGGTCGGCGTCGCCGTCGTGGGCGATGCCCAGGTCGGCTCCATGCTCGCGCACCGCGTCCTGCAGCGGGCCCAGGTGGGTGGAGCCGTAGCCCTCGTTGATGTTCAGACCGTCGGGCTCGGCCCCGATGACGACCACCTCGGCCCCGGCATCGGTGAAGGCCTGGGGCGAGACCCCGGCGGCAGCACCGTGGGCGCAGTCGAGCACGATCTTGAGCCCCTTGAGGCTGACGCCGTTCAGCGAGCGAAGCAGGTGCACCAGGTATCGGTCCTCCGCGTCGGCGAACCGGCTGATCCGCCCGACGTCGGCTCCGGTGGGCCGCGGGGGCGTGCGCCCCATCTCGGTCTCGATGGCGTCCTCGGCGGCGTCGTCGAGCTTGTGGCCGCCCCGGGCCAGGAACTTGATGCCGTTGTCCGGGGCCGGGTTGTGCGAGGCGGAGATCATCACGCCGAAGTCCGCCCCGATGTCGGCGACCAGGAAGGCTGCTGCCGGGGTGGGCAGCACGCCGGCGTCGAAGACATCGACCCCGCTGCTGGCGATGCCGGCCTGCACCGCGGCGGAGATGAACTCCCCGGAGATGCGAGGGTCCCGCGCCACCACTGCGGTGGGCCGGGTGCCGGGGGGCACCTGCTGGTGACCGAGGACGGTTGCTGCTGACTGGGAGAGGGTGAGGGCGAGTTCAGCGGTGAGCAGCTCGTTGGCCACACCGCGCACGCCGTCAGTGCCGAAAAGTCGTGCCATGATGACGGTCAGTCTACTGGGCAGATCCCGCACAGACGCGAAGAACCCCGCCGGAGAGTCTCCGGCGGGGTTCTTCGAGCAGCTGGGGTCAGCACTGGAAACAGTGCTGGGTGATCAGCGCTTGGAGTACTGCGGTGCCTTGCGAGCCTTCTTCAGACCGGCCTTCTTGCGCTCCACCGCACGGGCGTCGCGAGTCAGGAATCCAGCCTTCTTCAGTGCCGCGCGGTTGTGGTCGCGGTCGATCTCGTTCAGCGCCCGGGAGATGCCGAGCCGCAGCGCGCCGGACTGGCCCGAGGGGCCGCCGCCGTCGATGCGGGCAATGACGTCGTAGGCGCCCTTGAGATCGAGCAGGGTGAAGGGATCGTTCACTTCCTGCTGGTGCAGCTTATTGGGGAAGTACTCCTCCAGGCTGCGACCGTTGAGGGTCCAGGTGCCGGTGCCCGGGGTGATGCGGACACGAGCACGTGCGCGCTTGCGTCGACCGATGGCGGCTCCGCCGACGGTCAACGGTGCACGCTCGGACTCGCCGGCGGTCTCCTCGGTGGGGGTTGATTCCGAGGTGTAGCTTGAAAGCTCCTCGGTTTCGGTGAGCTCTTCAGTGTTCTGAGCCACGATTCTCCTTGAAAATTCTAGTGTCGGGTGGCCAGGACTACTGAGTGACCTGGGAGATGTCGAACGGCTTCGGCTGCTGCGCGACGTGCGGGTGCTCTGCACCTGCATAGACGCGCAGCTTCTTCAGCTGAGCCGTTCCGAGCTTGTTATGCGGCAACATGCCCTTGACCGCCTGGTAGGCGGCGCGGGTGGGGTAGCGCTCGACCATCTCGTTGAAGGTCAGCGACTTGATGCCGCCGGGAAAGCCGGAGTGGCGCCAGTAGCGCTTCTTCTCGGCCTTGTCGCCAGTCATGGCGACCTTCTCGGCGTTGATGATGATGACGAAGTCGCCCATGTCCTGGTGTGGGACGAAGGTCGGCTTGTGCTTGCCGCGCAGCAGCGCGGCAGTCTGGGAAGCGAGCCGGCCCAGCACGACGTCAGTCGCGTCGATGACGTGCCACTGGGCGTCGGCGTCGCCAGGCTTCGGGGTGTACGTACGCACGTTGGTATGCCTTCGGTCGATGTTCTACGGTTCAGTGCACTGGACTCTCTGGTGTGTGAGAGGCACCGAGTGTCAGTGACTGTTTCTTCGCGAGTGCGACATCCGGATTCCCAGGTGAGGACTGGGAAAAGACCGGGCCCGTGAGTTCCCCTGCAGTCCGCGGAGGCTGACGACCATGCAACTGAGCCGCCTCGACACGAACCCACGCAAGGGTGGACACGCACAACAACCAACAACTATACAGAGCGCCCCCGCCTTTGAGCAAAGTCACCCTCCAGATCGACTGGCGGTGACCCTCGCTCCGGGCGGGGGCGGTGCTTCTCCGCGGGGCTTCAGCCCCCATCCTGGCGGGGCTTCAGCTCCGATCCTGGCAAGGCTTCAACCCTTATCCAGGCGAGGCTTCAGCCCCATCCGGGGCGGGACCCAGCGCTGGCTCAGCGGGCCTTTGTGGCCCGTGGAGCCTTCTCATAGGCGCCGTCTGACATGTCTTCCAGCTCGCGCCCATTGGTCTCGGGCACCCACTTGAGCACGAAGAACATCGAGAGCAGCGCCGAGGCGGCGTAGAAGCCGTAGGCGAAGACCAGCGAGAACGCCGCCATCTCGGGGAACAGCATCGAGATCAGGAAGTTCGCGGCCCAGTTTGCTGAGGCGGTGACGCCCAATGCCACCGCACGGATCCGGTTGGGGAACATCTCCCCCAGCAGGACCCACATGAAGGGCCCCCAGGTGGCGCCGAAGAAGAGCACGAAGACGTTCGCGGAGACCAGCGCGATCATGCCCCAGGCGCCCGGCAGCGAGACCAGCTCCTCGCCGTCGGCCCCGATCGTGATGATGGCCTGGCTGAACGCCACCGCCATCATGCCCAGACCCAGGGCCATGCCGGCCGAGCCGACGGCCAGCGGGATCCGGCGGCCCACCTTGTCCACGATGATGATGCCGATGACGGTGGCCACGATGTTCACGCTCGTGGTGATGATCTGGACCAGGAAGGCCTGATCCTCCGCGATGCCCACGGCCTGCCAGAGGGTGTTGGAGTAGTAGAAGATGACGTTGATGCCGACGAACTGCTGGAAGACCGCCAGGCCCAGACCGACCCAGACGATGGGGGTCAGCTTGCCGCTGACGATGAGGTCACGGAACTTCTGCCGCGCCTCGAGGTTGATGGTCTCCCGGACCTCCTTGATCTTCTGCGCGATCGCCGTTTCCCCCCGAACGCCCACGATCTCTTCGAGCACCTTCGCGGCCTGCTTCTCCCGGCCACGGGAGATCAGGTAGCGCGGCGATTCGGGGATCGAGGAGGCCAGCAGGCCGTAGAGCAGCGCCGGTCCGGCCTCGAGCAGGAACATCCAGCGCCAGGCCTCCAGTCCGAACCAGAGCTCTTCCGCCGCGCCGTCGGCGACATTGGCGATGAAGGCATTGGAGGAGGCGGCCATGAAGATGCCGACCACGATGGCGAGCTGCCAGGTGGAGCCGAGGCGTCCACGCAGGTGGGTCGGGGCGACCTCGGCGATGTAGGCCGGGGCGATCACCGAGCCATGCCGACGCCGATGCCGCCGAGCACGCGCCAGAGCACCAGGTCCACGGAGCCGAAGGCCAGCCCTGAACCGATCGCTGAGATGAAGAACAGCGCCGCGGCGACCATCATGGCCCGCTGGCGGCCGATCCGGTCCGAGAGGCTGCCACCGGCCCAGGCGCCGATCATGCAGCCCAGCAGTGCGGAGGAGACGGTGAAGCCCACCGCGATGTCAGAGAGGCCGAACTGGGCCTGGATGGGACCCACGGCCCCATTGATCACAGCGGTGTCGAAGCCGAAGAGGAAGCCGCCGAACGCGGCGACCAGGACGACCCACGCGACGCCGCCGATGCCGGAGTCCTGCGAACGAGAGGTGGTGCTCATCTGTGGTTGGTTCCTTTGCAGGTCAGGGATGAGGGCCTTCTTCGGTGAAGGCGAGCCCGAATGAGTATGGCCCTCAACCGTGTTCCACGCCACCCCGGGACTCTGCCGCAGGCTGCGAGGGTAGCCGTGAGACGGCTCCCCCGCCCAGCACTGACAGGGCATCCGGGGTGCAACGACCTGTCTGACACGATATCCTGCTGTGCTTGAGATCACATCAGGGCTGGGCTAATCGTCCTGTTCAGCGCGCTGCCGGCGCGCTCGGGTCTGCGCCGCACGGCGGCCCAGCTGCTCGTCTGGCGGATACGCGACGGACTCCAGGACCAGGCCACCTGGTGGGGCCAGTCGGACCCGCTGGTCCCAGATCGGCTCCTGGAGCCGGCGCATCAGCCAGCCGGGGGCCCGGCGCCCCTCCCCCACGTCCAGGCAGGCCCCCATCAGGGCGCGCACCATATGGTGGCAGAACGCATCGGCGGTGAGCTCGGCGATGATCACCCCGTCGACGTCGCGGCGGATGCTGAAGTCATGCAGCTCCCGGATCGTGGTGCTGCGCTCCCGAGGCCGGCAGAAGCTTCCGTAGTCCAGGAGCCCGGCCGCTGAGGCCGCCTCGAGCCGCATCAGCTCGGCGTCCAGCGGCACCCGGTGCCAGGCCGTGTCGACCCGGCGCAGCGGGTCCCGGCGGGCCGGAGCATCAGCGATCCGGTAGCGGTAGGTGCGGCTCAGCGCGGAGAATCTGGCGTCGAAGTCCTGCGGCACGACGGCGGCGGCGAAGACGACGACGGCTCCGCGCTCACCGTGCAGCACCCCGGTCAGCCGCCGCACCAGCGCTTCCTCCGGGGCGATCCAATGATCTCGACCCAGCTGGGCGTACTCGGCTTCGGTCAGGTCCAGGTGGACCACCTGCCTCGAGCGTGGACGCCGGCGTCGGTGCGCCCGGCCACGATCAGCGGCACCTCGCGTCGAAGCAGGGTCGCCAGCCCCAAGCGCAGGGCACCTTCGACGGTGCGCAGCCCAGGCTGCATCGCCCACCCGTGGAAGGCGCTTCCGTCATAGGCCATGTCCAGGCGCACCCGCATGGTCGGGGCCTGGGGGTCTTCGCGCAGGCTCATGGGCTCCCCTCTGTCCATGCGAGATTCGCGGTTGAATGCGGTGTGGATCTGGACACAGACACGTCAGGCGCCCGCGATCGGTGAGATCGGGGGCGCCTGAGCGGTGCGTGCTGTGAGGTCTACTTCTGGCCCTCGGCCTCAGTGGCCTCAGCCTCAGTGGTCTCGGCCTCAGTGGCCCCAGCCTCTGTGGCCTCAGCCTCTGTGGTCTCGGCCTCAGTGGCCTCGGCCGGCTTCTGGGCGGGGGTCGCGGTGGCCTGTTCGGCCTCCTTGACCACTGCCTGCTTCGGCGAGACCGGCTCCATGACGAGCTCGATGACAGCCATCGGGGCGTTGTCGCCCTTGCGGTTGCCGATCTTCACGATCCGGGTGTAGCCGCCTTCGCGCTCGGCCATGGCCGGGGCGATGACGGTGAACAGCTCGTGGACGATCGCCTGGTTGGTCGCGCTGTTGGCGCTGATCTTGCCGACCACGCGGCGACGGGCGGCGATGTCGCCCTGCTTCGCCATCGTGATCAGACGCTCCGCATAGGGGCGCAGGCGCTTGGCCTTGGTCAGCGTGGTGGTGATCGAGCGGTGCTCGAACAGGTTGGCGGAAAGGTTCGCCAACATCATCTTCTCGTGCGACGGGCTGCCGCCCAGGCGCGGACCCTTGGTGGGGGTAGGCATGGTCTGGTTCTCCTTGAGTGGTGCGCAGTCAGTTCAGTTGAACGTCAGCGCGAATAGTTGTCGTGGGCCGCAGTTCTTCAGAACCGCTGCTGCTCTTCTTCGACGTAGTCCTCGTCGCCAGCTTCCTGGAAGCGAGCCGCGGTCGGGTCGAAGCCTGCCGGGGAGTCCTTGAGGCTCAGGCCAAGCTCGACGAGCTTGTCCTTGACCTCGTCGATGGACTTGGCACCGAAGTTGCGGATGTCCATCAGATCGGCCTCGGAACGAGCCACGAGTTCACCCACGCTGTGGATGCCCTCGCGCTTGAGGCAGTTGTAGGACCGCACGGTCAGTTCCAGATCCTCGATGGGCAGAGCCATGTCGGCGGCCAGTGCGGCGTCGGTCGGCGAGGGGCCGATCTCGATGCCCTCGGCGGCCACGTTGAGCTCGCGAGCCAGCGAGAACAGCTCGACCAGGGTGGTGCCTGCCGATGCCAGGGCATCGCGGGGCTCCATGGACGGCTTGGTCTCGACGTCGACGGTGAGCTTGTCGAAGTCGGTGCGCTGCTCCACACGAGTCGCCTCGACCTTGAAGGAGACCTTCAGGACCGGGGAGTAGATGGAGTCGACCGGGATCCGGCCGATCTCGGCGTCAGCCATCTTGTTCTGTGCCGCCGAGACGTAGCCGCGGCCGCGTTCCACGGTCAGCTCCATGTCGAGCTTGCCGTGCTCGTTCAGCGTGGCGAGGTGCAGCTCCGGGTTGTGGAACTCCACGCCTGCTGGCGGAGTGATGTCGGCCGCGGTCACAGGACCGGGGCCCTCCTTGCGGAGGTAGGCGACCACGGGCTCGTCATGCTCGGAAGAGACCGAGAGCCGCTTCACGTTCAGGATGAGCTCGGTGACGTCTTCCTTGGTGCCGGCGATGGTGGTGAACTCGTGGAGCACACCGTCGATCCGGACGCTGGTGACGGCCGCACCGGGGATGGAGGAGAGCAGGGTGCGGCGCATGGAGTTGCCGAGGGTGTAGCCGAAGCCCGGCTCGAGGGGCTCGATGACGAAGCGGGAGCGATTGTCGGCGACAACTTCTTCGGTCAGCGTGGGGCGCTGTGCAATGAGCACTGATTGTTCCTTTCAGAGTGCGTCCGCTATATGACGCATTCTCACTGAGTAATGATGCTCGGCCTGCCCCCGGCGTTGCGGCCGGGGGCAGGCTCTAATGTCTTGTAAAGAAGTTCTCGCTCAGACGCGACGGCGCTTGGGCGGGCGGCAGCCGTTGTGCGCGCTCGGGGTGACGTCCGAGATGGAGCCGACCTCGAGGCCTGCGGCCTGCAGCGAGCGGATCGCGGTCTCGCGTCCCGAACCGGGTCCCTTGACGAAGACCTCGACCTTCTTCATCCCGTGCTCCTGTGCCCGCTTGGCGGCCTGCTCTGCGGCCAGCTGTGCGGCGAAGGGAGTGGACTTGCGTGAACCCTTGAATCCGACCTCACCTGAGGACGCCCAGGACACGACGGCGCCCTGGGGATCGGTGATGGAGACGATGGTGTTGTTGAAGGTCGACTTGATGTGAGCCTGACCCTGGGTGATGTTCTTGCTGACTTTGCGGCGCGGTTTGCGTGCCGCTGCGCGTGACTTTGGTGGCATTTCTTCTCCGTGACTAAGTTCTTCGGATCAACTGCTGACTCGCTGCGAGTCGGCGCTGCTGAACTACTTCTTCTTACCTGCGACGGTCTTCTTCGAGCCCTTGCGGGTACGAGCGTTGGTCTTGGTGCGCTGACCGCGGACCGGAAGGCCGCGACGGTGGCGGATACCTTCGTAGGAGCCGATCTCGACCTTGCGGCGGATGTCAGCAGCGACCTCACGACGAAGGTCACCCTCGACGGTGAGATTGCTCTCGATGTAGTCACGCAGAGAGATCAGCTGATCATCAGTCAGATCCTTCACGCGGGTACCTGCTTCGATACCGGTTGCTTCAACGGCTGCTTCGGCGCTGGTGCGCCCGACGCCGTAGATATAAGTGAGTGCGATCACCGTGCGCTTTTCGCGCGGGATGTCTACACCTGCCAGACGTGCCACAGTGGCAGTCCTCCTTGTTGTATTCCGAAGGTCTTCAGCAGTGCAATTCCCTCTGGGACCGGTGTGGTCCGACATCGGAGGTGATGTCATCAGCGGGTCCCCGGCCTTCGGAAACCGGGGGTGTGCCCGTCCAGCTCAGTGACGGGCTGCACTGCATATGATGTGAGCTGTCCAGCGCGGGTGCGCCCTCACTTACAGGTGTAAGTGAAGGACTCAGCCCTGGCGCTGCTTGTGGCGTGGGTTTGACTTGCAGATCACGCGGATCACGCCGCTGCGGCGGATGACTTTGCAGTCGGTGCAGATCTGCTTCACGCTCGGCTGAACCTTCATGGGTTCTCCTCTTATTCGGTCGCGTGCGACAGGTTTTTACGTTGACCGACGCGTTCGTCTGCTCACTTATAGCGGTAGACGATGCGCCCACGGTTGAGGTCATACGGGCTCATCTCCACCACTACGCGATCCTCGGGGAGGATGCGAATGTAGTGCTGGCGCATCTTGCCCGAAATGGTCGCGAGGACGACGTGCTCGTTCTCCAGACGCACGCGGAACATTGCATTCGGCAGAGCTTCAGAAACCCGGCCCTCTACTTCGATGACGCCTTCTTTTTTACCCATATGCTCCACATACCGTTCGCGACCCCCGAGGCCTCCGATGCCGACACTGCGGCGCAGTGCCATCTCGGGCGACCCAGGGGTCTGATTCGATTGCTGCGGCGTCTCAGACTTCCGCGTACAGGCACTGGATGCAGGCACGCAGAACGACAGAGACAACCAGCAGTAAAGCCTACAGGACGGGTTCGCCCTGGACAACTTCGGGATCCTGCCACACCGGACCTCGGACTGCGCCGAGGCTCCGGACCGGTTCAGGCCGCGGGCAGCGGCACGGGCGTCACGCCCAGGGGTCCCAGCGCAGCGGCCCCGCCGTCTGCGGCGGTCAACACCCAGATGCCCTCTTCGTGGCGGGCCACCGAGTGCTCCCATTGGCTGGCTCGGGAGCCGTCGCTGGTCACCACGGTCCAGTCATCGTCCAGGACCTTGGTCTCGATGCCACCACGGGTGAGCATCGGCTCGATGGCCAGCGCCATGCCGGCGCGGATCTTCGTGCCCTTGGTGCCGGTGGAGTAGTTGAACACATCCGGGGGCATGTGCATCTGCGAGCCGATGCCGTGGCCCACGTAGTCCTCCAGGATGCCGAGCTTCTTGCCGGGCTGGGCGGACACATAGTCCTCGATGGCCTCGCCGATCTCTCCGGTGGTCTTGGCGGTCGCGAAGGCCGCGATCCCACGCCACATCGCCGCCTCGGTGACCGCCGAGAGCCGTTCGTCCTCGGGATCTGCGGTGCCCTCCTGGGATGAGCCCAGGATGCGGGTGCGCGCCGAGTCCGAGTGCCAGCCCTCGATGATGCACCCGCCGTCGATCTTGAGCACATCCCCGGGTGCGAGGACCCGCTCCCCCGGAATGCCGTGGACGACCTCCTCGTTGACGGAGGCGCAGATATAGCCGGGGAACCCGTGGTAGTTCAAGAAGTTCGGCTTCGCGCCGCGGGCGGTGATGATCTCGGCGAACACGTCATTGAGCGCGCCGGTGCTCACCCCCGGGGCGGCCGCGGCGAGCGTGGCCTCAAGAGCCTCGTTGAGGATCGCACCTGCGGCGGCCATATGGCGCAGCTGCTCCTCGGACTTCAGCTCGATGCGGGTGCGCGAGAACATCAGGGCTTCAGGGCTTCCATGATGCGTGCGTTGACCTCGTCCATCGGGCCCAGCCCGTCGACTCGGCGCACGAGTCCGCGTGATTCGTACTCCGCGATCATCGGCGCGGTCTCGGACTCGAAGATCTCCAGTCGACGACGAATGGCGGCTTCGTCCGCATCGTCCTCTCGGCCTTCGATCTCCGCGCGCTTCTTGAGCCGAAGGATCAGCTCCTCGCGGTCCGCGGTGAGCTCCAGGACCACGTCGAGGCTCACGTCGAGACGTGAGAGCATCTCGTCCAGTGCGGCGACCTGCGTGCGGTTGCGCGGATACCCGTCGAGCAGGAAGCCGTTCTTGGCGTCCGCCCAGGTGAGGCGATCTTCGACCATTCGATTGGTGACGGAGTCCGGCACCAGGTCGCCGGCGTCCACGTAGCGCTGAGCCTCGCGTCCGAGCTCGGTCTGCTCCTTGATGTTCACTCGGAAGATGTCACCGGTGGAGATGGCGACGATCCCGAGGTCCTCGGAGATCCGCTTCGACTGGGTGCCCTTGCCTGAACCGGCGGGTCCAACTATCAACATGCGCGTCATCGCAGCAACCCTTCATAGTTCCGTTGTTCCATCTGTGCGTTGATCTGTTTCACCGTGGTGAGTCCCACGCCGACCATGATCAGGATCGAGGTGCCGCCAAATGGGAAGTTCTGGTTCGCACCGATCAGCACGAAGGCGATCAGCGGAATCAGCGCGATCAGGCCCAGGTAGAGCGCGCCGGGGAAGGTGATCCGGGAGATCACATAGGCCAGGTAGCTCTCGGTGGGTTTGCCCGCGCGGATGCCGGGGATGAACCCGCCGAACTTGCGCATGTTCTCGGCGACCTCGTTCGGGTTGAACGTGATCGTGACGTAGAAGTAGGTGAAGAAGATGGTCATCAGGAAGAACGCGGCCATGTACAGCGGATGGGTGCCGCCGACGAAGTACGTCTGGATGAACTGGATGAACGCCGAGGGCTCGTCGCCGGGTCCGGGCTGGTTGAACTGTGCCAGCACCGAGGGAAGCATCAGCACCGAGGAGGCGAAGATGACCGGGATGACGCCGGCCATGTTGACCTTGATCGGGATGTAGGTGGAGGTCCCGCCGACGGTGCGCCGGCCCACCTGGCGCTTGGCGTACTGCACCGGCACGCGGCGCTGGGACTGCTCGACGAAGACCACTGCGGCGATGGTGACCAGACCGATCAGCATCACCATGCCGAAGGTCCGCCATCCCTGGGTGGTCCAGATCTCGCCCATGGCGCCGGGGAAGCCCGCGGCGATGGAGACGAAGATCAGGATGGACATGCCGTTGCCGACGCCGCGTTCGGTGATCTGCTCACCGAGCCACATGATCAGCGCGACACCGGTGACCATCGCCAGGATCATCAGCAGCACGACCGGAAGCACGTCGTTGGTGATGATCGGGATGTCACAGCCCAGCAGGGCTCCGGTGCGGGCCATGGAGACCAGGGTGGTGGCATTGAGCAGCGCCAGCGCGATGGTGAGATAACGGGTGTACTGGGTGAGCTTGGACTGACCCTGTGCGCCCTCTCGCTGGAGGTTCTCGAAGCGCGGGATGACCACGCGCAGCAGCTGCACGATGATCGCCGCGGTGATGTAGGGCATGATCCCCAGCGCGAAGATGGACACCTGGAGCATGGCTCCGCCGGAGAACATGTTCACGAACGAATAGAGGCCACCCTCAGTGGTTCCCAATGCCAGGCACTGTTGCACTGCTGAGTAGTCCACCCCGGGTGCCGGGATGAATGCGCCGATGCGGTAGATCGCGATGATCGCGATTGTGAACCAGATCTTTCGACGCAGGTCGGGTGTCTTGAACACCCTTGCGATCGCGCTGAACAAGCGGCCTCCTGAAGCGTGAATTGCCGTTGCGCGGCCTTCGGCCGCACAGTCAGTCATACTAACGCGCGGTGCGCACGGGGAAAGAATCCTGGGACCGGGATCGGTCCGGATATGACAAGACCCCCGTGGGAACCACGGGGGTCTTGATCATGGAGAGCCGATCAGGCCTGCTTGGAGGCGGCCTTCAGCGGGAGCTGCTCGGTGGAACCACCGGCAGCCTTGATCTTCTCCTCGGCGCTGGCCGAAAAGGCGTGAGCCTTCACGGTCACGGCCACGGAGATCTCTCCGGAGCCGAGGACCTTCACCGGGCGGCCCTTGCGAGCAGCCCCCCTGGCGATCAGGTCATCGGCGTCGACGTTGCCGCCCTCGGGGAACATCTCGCCGAGCTTGGTCAGATTGACCGGCGAGTACTCCACGCGGAACGGGTTCTTGAAGCCGCGCAGCTTCGGAAGGCGCATGTGCAGCGGAAGCTGACCACCCTCGAAGCCGGCGCGGACCTGGTAACGGGCCTTCGTGCCCTTGGTACCACGGCCTGCGGTCTTGCCCTTGGAGGCTTCACCACGTCCCACACGGGTGCGGGACTTCTTGGCGCCGCGTGCTGGACGCAGATCGTGGACCTTGAGGACGTTGGAATCTTCAGCGGTGTTCTCTGGCATCCTTAGTTCGCCTCCTCAGCCTGCACTAGATGCTTCACACTGTTGAGCATGCCCACGGTCACGGCGTCGGCTTCACGGACCACGGTGTGGCCGATCCGCTTGAGACCAAGCGAGCGAACAGTCTCGCGGTGCTTGGGGTTGGCGCCGATCAGGGACTTCACCTGAGTGACGGCGAGCTTGTGATCGCCGACCTTCAGGTTGCGCGCGGTGTTGTAATTGACGGTACTGCGCAAAGTCATGCACCTGCCTTCTGTGCACGGGCTTCGCGGTCAGCCGCCATGGTGCGCAGCATCCGGGCCGGTGCGATCTCGTCGAGAGCCTTGCCGCGGCGGGCTGCCACGGATTCGGGCTCTTCGAGCTGCTTGAGAGCATCGATGGTGCCGTGAACGATGTTGATGGCGTTCACCGAGCCCATGGACTTGGTCAGCACGTCGTGGATGCCTGCGCACTCCAGGACTGCGCGGACCGGACCGCCGGCGATCACACCGGTACCGGGTGAGGCCGGACGAAGCAGGACGACGCCGGCAGCATCCTCACCCTTGACCAGGTGCGGGATGGTGGAGCCGACGCGCGGGACGCGGAAGAAGCTCTTCTTGGCCTCTTCCACACCCTTGGCGATGGCCGCCGGGACTTCCTTGGCCTTGCCGTAGCCGACACCGACCATGCCGTCGCCGTCTCCGACGATCACCAGGGCGGTGAAGCTGAAGCGTCGACCACCCTTGACGACCTTGGAGACGCGGTTGATGGTCACGACGCGCTCGAGGAACTTGTCCTTCTCCTCTTCGCGACCGCCGCGACCGCGACCGCGGCCGCCGCCTTCGCTGCGAGCACCACGACCGCCGCGGTTGTCACCGCGGCCGCCACGCTCACCGCCGGCAGCATTGCTCTTCTCGCCGGCGGCCTGAGTCTGCGATGCAGTCTCGGGAGCGGCGGTTTCCTTGGCCTCAGTCACAGACGAGTCCTTCTCAGGGTTGTTTGCGTTCTCACTCACAGCTTCAGACCACCTTCCCGGGCTCCGTCGGCGACGGCTGCCACGCGACCGTGGTACTTGTTGCCGCCGCGGTCGAAGACCACAGCGTCGATGCCGGCAGCCTTGGCGCGCTCGGCCACCATCTCGCCGATCTTCTTCGCCTTGGCGGTCTTATCGCCGTCGAAGCTGCGCAGGTCTGCCTCCATAGTGGTGGCGGAGACCAGGGTCGTGCCCTCGAGGTCGTTGACGACCTGAGCGACCATGTGACGAGCAGAGCGGTTGACCACCAGGCGCGGACGCTCGGCGGAGCCGTTGAGCTTCTTGCGCAGGCGCAGGTGGCGGCGGCCGCGGGCAGCGGACTTGGACTTGCCCTTGATACCAATAGCCATGGTTTACTTACCTGCCTTTCCAGCCTTGCGGCGAACCTGCTCGCCCTCGTAACGCACGCCCTTGCCCTTGTACGGGTCAGGCCTGCGCAGTTTGCGGATGTTGGCGGCGACCTCGCCGACCTGCTGCTTGTCGATTCCGCTGACAGACAGCTTGGTGGCGCTCGCAACCTCGAAGGTGATGCCCTGAGGGGCCTTCACCGGAACCGGGTGCGAGTAGCCGAGTGCGAACTCCAGGTCCGAGCCCTTCGCCAGCACGCGGTAACCGGTGCCGACGATCTCGAGCTTCTTGGAGTAGCCCTCGGTGACACCGATGATCATGTTGTTGATCAGGGTGCGGGTCAGGCCGTGGAGTGAGCGCGATTCGCGCTCATCGTTGGGACGGGACACCGTAAGGGTGCCGTCCTCTTCTGAGACGGTGATGCCTTCGGCAAGCGTGCGGGAGAGTTCGCCCTTGGGCCCCTTGACGGAGACCTGGCGACCTTCCAGCTTGACCTCGACGCCGGCAGGGATGGTGATCGGAAGACGACCGATGCGTGACATAGTGCTTCGACTCCTTCCGGTTACCAGACGTAGGCGAGGACTTCCCCACCTACACCCTTCTTGGCTGCCTGCCGGTCTGTGAGGAGACCGGAGGACGTGGACAGGATCGCGATGCCGAGGCCGCCCAAGACGTGCGGGAGGTTCGTGGACTTCGCGTAGACCCGGAGACCGGGCTTGGAGATGCGGCGCAGGCCGGCGATCGAACGCTCACGGTTCGGGCCGAACTTGAGGTCGATGGCCAGGGTCTTGCCGACCTCGGCCTCCTCTTCGCGCCATTCGGAGATGTAGCCTTCCGCCTTCAGGATGTCAGCCAAGCGAACCTTCAGCTTGGAGCTGGGCATTGAGACCTGATCGTGGAAAGCCGAGTTGGCATTGCGCAGACGGGTCAGCATGTCTGCGACGGGGTCAGTCATTGTCATGAGGGGCTTCTGCCCTTCCTCGCCGTGGTTTCAGATCTCCGAAGGAACTCGATCCTCCGAGATGAATCGGAAGGAGTCGGAACCTTTGGTGAAAGGACCTGCGGCGTAGTTGCTGTTATTCGGTCTTGAAGGGGAAGCCCAGCGCCTTGAGCAGCGCGCGGCCTTCCTCGTCAGTCTTTGCGGTGGTCACCACGGTGATGTCCATGCCGCGAGGCCGATCGATCTTGTCCTGATCGATCTCGTGGAACACCGACTGTTCGGTCAGACCGAAGGTGTAGTTGCCGTTGCCGTCGAACTGCTTGCCGCTGAGTCCGCGGAAGTCGCGGATACGGGGCAGCGCCAGGGTCACCAGGCGGTCCACGAACTCCCACATGCGATCGCCGCGCAGCGTGGTGTGCGTGCCGATCGGCTGTCCTTCGCGCAGCTTGAACTGGGCGATGGACTTCCGGGCGCGAGTCACCTTGGGCTTCTGACCGGTGATCTTGGTCAGATCCTCGATGGCGCCCTGGATGAGCTTGGAGTCACGAGCCGCCTCGCCGACGCCCATGTTGACCACGACCTTGACCAGGCCGGGGACCTCCATGACGTTGGAGTATCCGAACTCCTCCTGCAGCGTGGAGCGGATCTCTGCGCGGTACTTGCCCTTGAGCCGGGGGGTGGTCTTCTCAGTCTCGCTCTGAACCTCAGTCATCACAGGTCCTTTCCGGAAGCTTTGGCGAAGCGGATGCGCACGGTCTTGCTGACGCCATCCCGCTCCACGGTCTCCTGCCGGTAGCCGACGCGAGTGGGCTTGCCCGTCTCGGGGTCGACCACAGCGACGTTGGAGATGTGGATAGCAGCCTCAGACTCCACGATGCCGCCCTCGGTGCTGCCGAACTGGCCGGCACGGAGGTGGCGCTTGACGCGGTTGACGCCCTCGACGAGGACGCGCTCCTTGGCTGGCAGGACCTGCAGGACCTTGCCCTGCTTGCCCTTGTCTTTACCGGTGAGGATCTGGACGAGGTCGTCCTTCTTGATCTTGGCCATGAGTCAGAGCACCTCCGGAGCGAGCGAGACGATCTTCATGAACTTCTTCTCGCGCAGCTCGCGACCGACGGGCCCGAAGATACGGGTTCCGCGCGGCTCAGGAGTCTCACCCTTGAGGATCACAGCAGCGTTCTCGTCGAAGCTGATGTAGGACCCGTCGTTACGACGGATCTTCTTCTTGGTGCGCACGACAACAGCCTTGATGACGTCGCCCTTCTTGACGTTGCCGCCCGGAATTGCGTCCTTGACGGTGGCGACGAATGTGTCGCCGATACCTGCATAGCGGCGTCCCGATCCACCGAGCACCCGGATGACAAGGACTTCCTTGGCACCGGTGTTGTCGGCGATCTTGAGCCGCGATTCCTGTTGAATCACTTGTTTTCTCCTGTCGTCTCACTGGTTCTCGGACTCGTGCCGAGCCTTGTGGAACTTCTAGCCTGAGTCGGACACCCGCTGCGGCGATCAAACCGCTGCAGGCCTGTGGTCCGACTTACCTGACAAGTCCCCTGGCCGCTTACCCACACACTCTCCATCCCGTGAGGGACGGGCAGTTGAATGCATGGCCGAGGCGGCGTTTCCCGGGGCCTCGGGAGGCCCTTTCGGGGACGTGCGCTGTCCTCTGAGGTGGATAGCCTCATCTACAAGGGCGCACAGCCTCAATATCCTACACGAGAGACGCCAAGGGCCCAACTTCTGCACCGGGGGTGCAGGAGTCGGGCCCTTGACGGCACGCGTAGTGGTGCACGCCGAGCGGAGCGGCAGCAGCTGCTGCCGATCCGCTTCGGCGTGGGATCACTCGGCCTTTTCGACGATCTCGGCCAGCCGCCAGCGCTTGGCTGCGGACAGCGGACGGGTCTCGGCGATCACCACGGTGTCGCCGATGCCTGCCTGCTCGGTCTCGTCGTGAGCCATGAACTTCGTGTGCCGCTTCATGATCTTGCCGTAGAGACCATGCTTACGACGGTCCTCGACCTCGACGACGATGGTTTTATTCATCTTGTCGGAGACGACGACGCCGCGCAGGGTCTTGCGGTCATTGCGGGTCTCTGCAGTTGCTTCACTCATGCTCAGTCCTCAGTCTTCTTCTCGTTCTGCTCATCAGCCGAATCCGAGGAGTCCGAAGCGGCATCGACATTCTCACGAATGCCCAGCTCCCGCTCACGCACCACGGTGTAGATCCGGGCGATGTCGCGCTTGATGTCCTTCAACCGGCTGGAGCTCTCCAGCTGGCCGGTGGCGGACTGGAAGCGGAGGTTGAACAGCTCTTCCTTGGAAGAGCGCAGCGCCTCTGCAAGGCCTGCTGAGTCCATCTCTGCGAGCTTCTCAACGGTCAGCTCTTTGGTTCCAACTGCCATTGTCACTCACCACTCTCTCGGCTGATCACGCGTGCCCTCATGGGCAGCTTGTGGATTGCCAGGCGGAGCGCCTCTTTGGCGACTTCCTCCGTGACACCGGACAGCTCGAACATGATCCGTCCGGGCTTGACGTTGGCGATCCACCACTCAGGGGAACCCTTGCCGGAGCCCATGCGGACCTCGGCAGGCTTCTTTGTGAGCGGCTGGTCCGGGTAGATGTTGATCCAGACCTTGCCGCCACGCTTGATGTGGCGGGTCATGGCGATACGCGCAGATTCGATCTGGCGGTTCGTCACGTAGGCGGGATCAAGGGCCTGGATGCCGTACTCGCCGAAGGCGAGCTCGGTTCCACCCTTGGCCCGCCCGCGGCGCTTGGGCCGGTGCGGCTTGCGGTACTTGACTCGGCGGGGCATCAACATCAGTTCTGCCCTCCCTCAGCACCAGATCCGGCTTCGGCGGGTGCCTGGGCACCAGCTTCACGACCGCGGCCCGGGCCACGACGACGACGCTCTTCGCCGCCTCCGCGGGGTCCACCACGACCACCACGGGCTCCACCGCGACCTGAAGGCTGTGCAGCCTGCTGCGCGGCGAGCTCCTTGGCGGTGAGATCGCCCTTGTAGACCCAGACCTTCACGCCGATGCGGCCGAAGGTGGTCTTGGCCTCGTGCTTGCCGAAGTCGATGTTCGCGCGCAGGGTGTGCAGCGGAACGCGACCTTCGCGGTAGAACTCGGAGCGGGACATCTCTGCACCGCCGAGGCGTCCGGCGCACTGGATACGAATACCCTTTGCCCCTGAACGCATCGCCGAGGTGATGGCCTTCTTCATCGCGCGGCGGAACGCCACACGAGCGGCGAGCTGCTCGGCAACACCCTGGGCGACCAGCTGAGCATCGGTCTCGGGGCTCTTGACCTCGAGGATGTTCAGCTGGATCTGCTTGGCGGTGAGCTTCTCCAGCTCGCTGCGGATCCGGTCCGCCTCGGCGCCGCGGCGACCGATGACGATGCCTGGCCGTGCCGTGTGGATATCCACCCGGACACGATCGCGGGTGCGCTCGATCTCAACCTTCGAGATGCCGGCGCGCTCCACGGACTTGGCCAGGAGTTCACGAATCTGGACATCCTCTTTCACGAAGTCCTTGTAACGCTGACCGGCCTTGGTCGAGTCGGCGTACCAGTGCGAAACGTGGTCAGTGGTGATGCCCAGACGGAAACCATTGGGGTTGATCTTCTGTCCCACTACTGATCCCCACCTTTCTCTTCGGCGCCGACCACGATGGTCACGTGGCTGGTGCGCTTGTTGATGCGGAACGCCCGGCCTTGAGCCCTGGGACGGAACCGCTTCATGGTCGGGCCTTCATCGACGCGTGCCTCGGTGATGAAGAAGGCGTCCTCGTTAAAGGCGACTCCTTCCTTGTCTGCGTGCTGGCGAGCATTCGCCAGCGCAGAAGCGACCACCTTGGCCACCGGCTCTGTAGCGCCCTGAGGGGCGAACTTCAGAATTGCCAGTGCTTCGTTGGCCTGCTTGCCGCGGACAAGGTCGACGACGCGCCGGGCCTTCATAGGCGTCACACGCAGGTAGCGCGCAATTGCCTTGGCTTCCATTGCTTTCCTTCTCTCGTCTTGTGACACGAAGTACAAGCTCGCAGATCGTTCCTCGGAGGAGGAAGCGATCAGCGGCGCTTGCCCTTCTTGTCGTCCTTCACATGGCCGCGGAATGTACGCGTCGGAGCGAACTCGCCGAGCTTGTGCCCGACCATCGACTCAGTGATGAACACGGGGATGTGCTTGCGTCCGTCGTGCACAGCCAGAGTGTGGCCGAGCATGTCGGGGATGATCATGGAACGGCGGGACCATGTCTTGATGACATTCTTGGTGCCCTTTTCGTTCTCAGCGACGACCTTGAGGTACAGGTGCTGATCTACGAAGGGGCCCTTCTTCAAGCTGCGTGGCATGTCTCCAGGCTCCTATCGCTTGTTCTTGGTACGACGGCGACGCACGATGAGCTTGTCGCTTTCCTTGTTCGGACGGCGGGTGCGCCCTTCCGGCTTGCCATTCGGGTTGACCGGATGACGACCGCCGGAGGTCTTGCCCTCGCCACCACCGTGCGGGTGGTCGACCGGGTTCATCACAACACCGCGGACGGTCGGACGAACGCCCTTCCAGCGCATGCGTCCAGCCTTGCCCCAGTTGATGTTGGACTGCTCGGCGTTGCCCACCTGACCGATGGTCGCGCGGCAGCGAACATCGACGTTGCGGACCTCGCCGGAGGGCAGACGCAGCTGGGCGAACTTGCCCTCGCGGGCCACCAGCTGGATGCCTGCGCCTGCGGAGCGGCCGAGCTTGGCGCCGCCTGCTGGACGCAGCTCCACTGCATGCACCACGGTGCCGAGTGGGATGTTGCGCAGCGGCAGGTTGTTGCCGGGCTTGATGTCGGCGTTGGGGCCGGACTCCACGGCTGCACCCTGCTCCAACTTGGCCGGGGCCAGGATGTAGCGCTTGGTGCCGTCGATGAAGTGCAGCAGCGCAATACGAGCGGTGCGGTTCGGGTCGTACTCGATATGAGCGACCTTCGCCGGCACTCCGTCCTTGTCTGCGCGACGGAAATCGATCACACGGTACTGGCGCTTGTGGCCACCACCCTTGTGACGTGTGGTGATCTTGCCCGAGCTGTTTCGGCCGCCGGTCTTGGACAGCGGACGCAGCAAGGACTTCTCCGGGGTGTCCCGGGTGATCTCTGCAAAGTCGGCCACAGACGAGCCGCGTTGGCCCGGTGTGTTCGGCTTGAGGTTACGGATAGCCATATTCTTCTTCCTCGATCAAGTGGTTCCGATCAGCCGATCAGGCTGCGGATCCTCCGAAGATGTCAATGTTGTGTCCCTCTTTGAGGGTGATGATCGCACGCTTGGTACCGGTGCGTGAGCCCCATCCGAACTTGGTGCGCTTGCGCTTGCCAGCTCGGTTGATGGTGTTGACCGAGGCGACGCGCACGGAGAAGATCTTCTCCACCGCGTACTTGATCTCGGACTTCGTGGCTCGGGGGTCCACCAGGAAGGTGAACTTGCCCTCATCGATCAGGCTGTAGGACTTCTCCGACACGACGGGTGCGATGACGACGTCGCGCGGGTCCTTGCTTGTCAGGACGCTCACTTGGTCTCCTCCTTCGCAGTGCCCTGTGCCAGGAAGGCGTCATAGCCGGCCTGCGTGAACACGATGTCATCAGAGACGATGACGTCGTAGGTGTTCAGCTGATCGGCATACAGGGTGTGGACGTGCGGCAGGTTGCGGGTCGACAGCGCGGCGATGTCATCGCTGCGGTCGATCACGACCAGCCAGTTGCGGTTAGCGCCGCCGAGTCCTGCCAGCGCCGCCTTGGCCGCCTTCGTCGAGGCCTGGTCGGTGACCAGTGAGTCCACGACGAGGATGCGGTCGTTGCGTGCCCGGTCCGAGAGGGCACCGCGCAGGGCGGCGGCCTTCATCTTCTTGGGCGTGCGCTGGGAGTAGTCGCGGGGCTGCGGTCCGTGGACCACGCCGCCGCCGACCATGTGGGGTCCGCGCAGCGAGCCCTGACGGGCACGACCGGTGCCCTTCTGCCGGAACGGCTTGGCGCCGGTGCCGGAGACCTCTGCACGAGTCTTGGTCTTGTGGGTACCCTGGCGAGCCGCAGCTCGCTGAGCGACGACCACCTGGTGGATCAGCGCGACGTTGGTCTTGGCGTCGAATACTTCGGCGGGGAAGTCGACAGAAACCTTGTTGGCCATGTGGATCATGCTCCCTTCACTGCAGTGCGGACCAGGACGACCTGGCCGCGAGCACCCGGAAGGGCACCCTTGATGAGCAGCAGGTTCTTCTCGGGGTCCACTGCGTGGACGGTCAGGTTATGGGTGGTCTGACGGACGCCGCCCATCCGACCTGCCATGCGCAGACCCTTGAAGACGCGGCCCGGGGTGGATGCGCCGCCGATGGAGCCTGGCTTGCGGTGGTTCTTGTGCGAACCGTGCGAGGCGCCCACACCGGCGAAGCCGTGACGCTTCATGACGCCGGCGAAGCCTTTGCCCTTGGTCTTGCCGATGACATCGACCTTCTGGCCGGTCTCGAAGGACTCGACGGTCAGGTCCTGTCCGAGCTCGTAGGAGCCGGAGTCACCGGTGCGGATCTCCACCACGTGGCGGCGTGGGGTCACGCCGGCCTTCTCAAAGTGACCTGCCAGCGGCTTGGTCACCTTGCGGGGATCGATGCGCCCGAAACCGATCTGGACGGAGTTGTATCCGTCGCTGTCGATGGTGCGGACCTGGGTCACGACATTGGAGTCGGCCTGGACAACAGTGACTGGGATGAGAACGTTGTTCTCGTCCCAGACCTGGGTCATGCCGAGCTTCGTGCCCAGCAGTCCCTTGACGTTCAGTTCAACGCGGGAAATATTGGTCATAGTGTTCTCAGCACCTCCCTGCTAGAGCTTGATCTCGATATTGACGTCTGCAGGCAGGTCGAGTCGCATCAGGGAATCGACGGCCTTGGGCGTCGGGTCCACGATGTCGATCAAGCGCTTGTGAGTGCGCATCTCGAAGTGCTCGCGAGAGTCTTTGTACTTGTGGGGCGACCGGATCACGGCATACACGTTCTTCTCGGTGGGCAGCGGCACTGGGCCGACAACCGTTGCACCAGCACGTGTGACCGTGTCGACGATCTTCCGGGCCGAGGTGTCGATGACTTCGTGGTCATACGACTTCAGCCGGATGCGGATTTTCTGTCCCGCCATGCGTTGAGCCTCTTTCTGGTGTTCTGACATTCGTCTTACGTCGCAGCCCAAGACTGTGACGGAGCCATGGGGGCTCCCAGAGAGGCATCAGCGCTGGCTCCCTCGCGGGGCAGGCGGTGCTGACCTTCTGCAGTTATGGGCTGCGCACCCGCACCAGCATCCGCTCGGTCTCCCGAGTCTGACGATGCGTGGAGAAGATGCACGACCCGAACAGTCCGAATCCGTCCGGGCGAACCCTGCGTGAAGCAGGCCTCGACGGGTTCCTCGGGCTGACGGGCATCCGACCCCCGCGGTCGGGCGTGTCGCTTATATGAGCAGGGATCCTGCACACAGCAAAACACTGAGCGGGTGTCGGCCTATAAGTTTTTGGTATTCGCTCCACACGGTGGACCCGAGGGCACACCGGGGCACAGGGCCCGTGAGCAACCTGTCTATTCTCACATAGATAGGGACCCATGACAAACACGAGACCCCGGTGGCTAATGCCACCGGGGTCTCGTGTTATTGCCTCATGTCAGCTGCCGGGTTCTTGCCCCAGCACCTGGGTCATGCGAGAGATCCGAATATTACTTCAGGATCTTCACGACGCGACCTGAACCAACGGTGCGTCCACCCTCGCGGATGGCGAAGCCGAGGCCCTCTTCCATGGCGATCTCCTGGATGAGCTCCACGGTCATCTCGGTGTTGTCACCGGGCATGACCATCTCGGTGCCCTCGGGCAGCGAGATGACGCCGGTGACGTCGGTGGTCCGGAAGTAGAACTGCGGACGGTAGTTGGTGTAGAAGGGGTTGTGGCGACCGCCCTCATCCTTGGAGAGGATGTAGACGTTGGCCTCGAACTGCGTGTGCGGGGTGATGGAGCCGGGAGCTGCCACGACCTGGCCGCGCTCGACGTCATCGCGCTTCAGACCGCGAAGCAGCAGGCCACAGTTCTCGCCGGCCCATGCCTCGTCGAGCTGCTTGTGGAACATCTCGATGCCGGTGACGGTGGTCTTCTGCTTCGGACGGATTCCGAGGATCTCGATCTCGGAGTTGATCTTCAGCGTGCCGCGCTCGGCGCGACCGGTGACCACGGTGCCGCGACCGGTGATGGTGAAGACGTCCTCGATGGGCATCAGGAACGGCTTGTCCTTGTCGCGCTCCGGCTCCGGGATGAAGGTATCCACGGCTTCCATGAGCTCTTCGACGGTCTTGACCCACTCGGCGTCGCCCTCGAGAGCCTTCAGGCCCGAGGTGCGGATGACCGGTGCGTTGTCGCCGTCGTAGCCCTGTGAATCGAGGAGCTCGCGCACCTCCATCTCGACGAGGTCCAGGAGCTCTTCGTCCTCGACCATGTCGGACTTGTTCAGTGCGACCAGCAGGGAGGGCACGCCCACCTGGCGGGCCAGCAGCACGTGCTCGCGAGTCTGCGCCATCGGGCCGTCAGTGGCGGCGACGACCAGGATCGCACCGTCCATCTGAGCGGCACCGGTGATCATGTTCTTCACGTAGTCAGCGTGACCGGGGGCATCCACGTGTGCATAGTGGCGCTTGTCGGTCTGGTACTCCACGTGGGAGACGTTGATCGTGATGCCGCGCTCGCGCTCCTCGGGAGCGTTGTCGATCGAGGCGAAGTCGCGGCCCTGGTTCAGGTCCGGGAACTTATCTGCCAGGACCTTCGAGATCGCGGCGGTCAGGGTGGTCTTTCCATGGTCAACGTGACCGATGGTGCCGATGTTCAGGTGCGGCTTGTTACGCTCAAACTTTGCCTTGGCCACAGGTTCCTCCTATAGAACTTGTTCAGGTAAGAAGACTTACTCCAGCCGCACTGTCAACGAGGCTGAAACTCATGCAAGTCTACTAATCGCTAGGTATTTGGTGAAATTTTCCGAATGGTGCTGCGTGAGGAGCGGTGGAGGTCATTCGGAGACCTCGCTTCCTCGAAGCATTGCCGAGCCCCCTGGCTCGATCCCGGTCCGCCGAGCGGACTCGGCGGACCGGGGAGCCGAGTGGTGGATCAGGCGCCGCGGTTCTTCTCGATGATCTCTTCGGCCACGGCCTTCGGAACCTCGGCGTACGAGTTGAAGGACATGGTGAAGACTGCACGGCCCTGAGTGCGCGAGCGCAGCTCACCGATGTAGCCGAACATCTCGGACAGCGGCACGAGTGCCTTGATGACCTTCACACCTGCTGCGTCATCCATTGACTGGATCTGACCGCGGCGGGAGTTCAGGTCACCGATGACCTCGCCCATGTACTCCTCGGGAGTACGGACTTCGACGGACATCATCGGTTCGAGCAGCACAGGGTTGGCCCGGCGTGCGCCTTCCTTGAACACCTGGGAGCCGGCGAGCTTGAACGCCATCTCCGAGGAGTCGACGTCGTGGTAGGCGCCGTCAGTCAGCTCGGCGCGCACTCCGACCATCGGGTAGCCGGCGAGGACGCCGAGACCCATGGCGTCCTGGATGCCTGCGTCCACGGAGGGGATGTACTCGCGCGGAATGCGTCCACCGGTCACCAGGTTGGCGAATTCGTACATCTCGCCGTCCGCGGTGTCGAGGGGCTCGAAGTTCATGAGCACCTTGGCGAACTGGCCCGAACCACCGGTCTGCTTCTTGTGGGTGTAGTCGACCTTCTCCACACGCTTCTTGATGGTCTCGCGGTAGGCCACCTGGGGCTTGCCCACGTTGGCCTCCACGTTGAACTCGCGACGCATGCGGTCCACCAGGATGTCCAGGTGGAGCTCGCCCATGCCGCCGATCTCGGTCTGACCGGTCTCGTCGTTCTGGGTGACGGTGAAGGTCGGGTCCTCGGCGGCCAGCTTCTGAATGGCCGTGGAGAGCTTCTCCTGGTCACTCTTGGACTTCGGCTCGATGGCCACGGAGATCACAGGCTCCGGGAAGGTCATCGACTCGAGCACGATCTGCTCGTTGGGATCGCACAGGGTGTCGCCGGTGGTGGTGTCCTTGAGCCCGATGACCGCGTAGATGTGGCCGGCCTGGATCTCGTCGACCGGCATCTCTTTATTGGCGTGCATCTGGAAGAGCTTGCCGATGCGCTCCTTCTTGCCCTTCGTGGAGTTCACGATCTGCGCACCGGCGTTGAGCTTGCCGGAGTAGACGCGGATGAACGTGAGCTGCCCGAAGAACGGGTGGGAGGCGATCTTGAACGCCAGAGCGGAGAACGGCTCGTCCTTGCTCGGGCGGCGGGTCAGGATCTGGTCCTCATGGTTGGGCTTGTGGCCCTCCATGGCCTCGACGTCTGCCGGGGTGGGCAGGTAGTCGATGACAGCGTCGAGCATCGGCTGGACGCCGCGGTTCTTGAATGCAGAGCCGCAGAAGACCGGGTAGGCGGCGGAAGCCACGGTGAGCTTGCGAACGCCTTCCTTGAGCTCGTCGTTGGAGATCTCTTCGCCTTCGAGGTACTTGTTCATCAGCACATCGTCAGCTTCGGCAACCTGCTCGATGAGCGTGTTGCGGTACTCCTCGGCCTGCTCCTTCATGTCCTCGGGGATCTCCTGGGTCTCATACTGAGCACCCATGGTCACATCGCCCTTGGAGTCACCGGGCCACACCAGGGCCTTCATCTGGAGCAGGTCGACGACGCCGACGAATTCGCTCTCAGAGCCGATCGGCAGCTGCATCACCAGAGGTGTTGCACCCAGCCGGGACTTGATGGTGTCCACGGTGTAGTAGAAGTCGGCGCCGAGCTTGTCCATCTTGTTGACGAAGCAGATGCGCGGGACGTTGTACTTATCGGCCTGGCGCCAGACAGTCTCAGACTGCGGCTCCACGCCTTCCTTGCCGTCGAACACGGCGACGGCGCCATCGAGGACGCGCAGCGCGCGCTCCACCTCGACGGTGAAGTCCACGTGCCCGGGGGTGTCGATGATGTTGATCTGGTTGTCGCCCCAGAAGCAGGTCACCGCGGCGGAGGTGATCGTGATGCCGCGCTCTTTCTCCTGCTCCATCCAGTCCGTCGTGGACGCACCGTCGTGAGTTTCACCGATCTTGTGGTTCATGCCGGTGTAGAACAGGATGCGTTCGGTTGCGGTGGTCTTACCGGCATCGATGTGAGCCATGATGCCGATGTTGCGGACCTTCTTGAGGTCAGTGAGCACGTCTTGTGCCACGGTGATTCCCCTTTTCTATTACCAGCGGTAGTGGGCGAAGGCCTTGTTGGACTCGGCCATCTTGTGAGTGTCCTCGCGGCGCTTCACAGCGGCACCAAGACCGTTGGAGGCGTCGAGGATCTCGTTCATCAGGCGATCCGTCATGCTCTTCTCGCGGCGGTCCTTGGAGTAGCCGACCAGCCAGCGCAGGGCCAGCGCGGTCGAGCGACCGGGCTTGACCTCCACGGGGACCTGGTAGGTCGCGCCGCCGACGCGGCGGGAGCGGACCTCCAGTGCCGGGCGGACGTTGTCCATGGCCTTCTTGAGCGTGGTCACCGGGTCATCGCCGGACTTCTTCGCGACACCTTCGAGCGCGCCGTAGACGATGCGCTCTGCGGTGGACTTCTTGCCGTCGACCAGGACCTTGTTGATCAGCTGCGTGACCAAGGGTGATCCGTGGACCGGATCCTGGACGAGAGGGCGCTTGGGTGCGGGTCCCTTACGTGGCATTACTTCTTCTCCTTCTTGGCCCCGTAGCGGGAGCGAGCCTGACCGCGACCCTTGACACCCTGGGTGTCGAGGGCGCCGCGGACGATCTTGTAACGGACACCGGGAAGGTCCTTCACACGACCACCGCGCACGAGCACGATCGAGTGCTCCTGCAGGTTGTGACCCTCGCCCGGGATGTAGGCGGTGACTTCGACGCCGCCGCCGAGGCGCACACGGGCCACCTTG
This sequence comes from Nesterenkonia sp. AN1, assembly GCF_000582475.1. Taxonomy (NCBI): domain Bacteria; kingdom Bacillati; phylum Actinomycetota; class Actinomycetes; order Micrococcales; family Micrococcaceae; genus Nesterenkonia; species Nesterenkonia sp. AN1. The sequence goes on along the minus strand of NZ_JEMO01000001.1, from coordinate 177,720 downwards.
CGCAGAGCCGAGTTCGGCTTCTTCGGGGTCGTGGTGTACACACGGGTGCACACGCCACGACGCATCGGGCTGCCCTGCAGTGCAGGGGTGTTGTTCTTGGTGCGCTTGGGATGACGCCCCTTGCGCACAAGCTGCTGAATAGTAGGCACTATGCGTTCTCCATACGTGTAGTGAGGGAAGCAGAGGTTTGAGGTCTGCCCGCGGTCGAGAGTTCTAGACACGGTCCGCGGGTACTGGTCCCCAGGCGTGCAAAAATGTGGCATGTGTTGCGCAACTTCCCCGCAACCCGGACCGAGTCCCTCTGCCACATCAGAAACAATCACGTTAACACTAACAGCTGTGCCCTCGGAGCGCGAACGGGCCCGAGGACGCTTCAGACGAGGCAAGGCCCGGGAGAGCATCGCTCCCCCGGGCCTTGCCTGCCGCTCCATCCTCAGCCCCCGATCTTCGGGGCCTCAGCGGAACGTCGTGTCAGCTCCGCTCAGCGGAAGTCGACGTCGGTGTTGTAGTCGTCGAGCGGGATGGCATGGAACTCGCCGTCGCCCTCGGCTCCTGCGTAGTCGAAGCTCGAGCCGTAGAGGCTCGGGCCGGTGAACAGGTTGGCCTTGGCCTCCTCGGTGGGCTCCACCGTGGACTGGGTGTACCGATCCAGACCGGTGCCGGCCGGGATCAGCTTGCCGATGATCACGTTCTCCTTCAGGCCCAGCAGCGGATCGGACTTGGACTCCATCGCCGCCTGGGTGAGCACCCGGGTGGTCTCCTGGAAGGAGGCCGCCGAGAGCCAGGAATCCGTGGCCAGTGAGGCCTTGGTGATGCCCATCAGCTCGTCACGTCCCGAGGCCGGCTGCGCGCCCTCTGCCACAGCCTTGCGGTTGGCGGCAGTGAAGCGGAACCGGTCCGCCAGCTCGCCCGGCAGCAGTTTGGTGCCGCCGGAGTCGATGACGGTGATCCGGCGCAGCATCTGCCGGACGATGACCTCCACGTGCTTGTCGTGGATGCCCACGCCCTGGGACTGGTAGACGTCCTGGACCTCGGAGACCAGGAACTTCTGTGCGGCGCGGGGGCCGAGCACTCGAAGCACCTGCTTGGGATCCACGGCGCCTGCCACCAGCTGCTGACCGACCTCGACGGCTTCACCGTCGGAGACGAGCAGACGCGCACGGCGCAGGATCGGGTAGGCGTGCTCCTCGGAACCGTCATCAGGAGTCAGCACCAGGCGCAGCTGCTTCTCTGAATCATCCAGGTGCACCCGTCCGGCGACCTCCGCGATGGGCGCCACACCCTTGGGGGTGCGGGCCTCGAAGAGCTCCTGGATACGGGGCAGACCCTGGGTGATGTCATCTGCCGAGGCGATGCCGCCGGTGTGGAAGGTACGCATGGTCAGCTGCGTGCCGGGCTCACCGATGGACTGCGCGGCGATGATGCCGACAGCCTCGCCGATGTCCACGGTCTGTCCGGTGGCCAGCGAGCGGCCGTAGCAGCGGGTACAGGTGCCCACGGCCGACTCACAGGTCAGCACCGAGCGGATCTTGATCTCGGAGACGCCTGCGGCGAAGAGCTTGTCGATCAGCACATCGCCGACGTCGGATCCGCCCTCTGCGAGCAGGTTGCCCTCGGCGTCATGCACATCCACGGCCAGCGTGCGGGCGTAGGCGGAGTTCTCCACCTCTTCATGCAGCTTCAGCTCGCCGTTGTCGTCGGCCACCGCGATCGTGACGGTCAGCCCGCGGGAGGTCCCGCAGTCTGCCTCACGCACGATGACGTCCTGCGAGACGTCCACCAGACGACGGGTCAGGTAGCCCGAGTTCGCCGTCTTCAGCGCCGTGTCCGCCAGGCCCTTGCGGGCACCGTGGGTGGCGATGAAGTACTCGAGGACCGAGAGGCCCTCGCGGTAGGAGGACTTGATCGGCCGCGGGATGATCTCACCCTTGGGGTTGGTCACCAGACCACGGATGCCCGCGATCTGCCGGACCTGAAGCCAGTTGCCTCGGGCGCGGAGGTGACCATCCGGTTGATGTTGTTGTGCTCATCCATGCCGGCCTGCATCGCTGCGGCCACCTCGTCGGTGGCCTTGGTCCAGATCTCGACCAGCTCTGCGTGGCGCTCGTCGTCGCCGATCAGACCCATGTCGTACTGGGACTGGACCTTGGCGGCCTGATCCTCGTAGACGTCCATGATCTTCTTCTTGTCCATGTTCGAGGTCACGTCCGAGATTGCGACGGTGACGCCCGAGCGGGTGGACCAGTAGAAGCCGGCATCCTTGAGGTTGTCCAGGGTGCGCGCGGTGACGTTGTTCGGGTAGCGCTCGGCCAGATCATTGATCAGGCTCGAGAGCTGGCCCTTGTCCGCCACCGAGTCCTGCCAGGGGTAGCCCTCCGGCAGCAGCTGGTTGAAGAGCACCTTGCCCATGGTGGTGGTCAGCGTGGCCGGGGTTCCGGGCTCCCAGCCTTCGGGAGCAGGAACCGCCGCCGACGGCGTGTAGCCCTCGACGGTGATCTTCACCGGCGCGTTGATGTGCAGCTCGCGCAGGTCGAAGGCCATCTGAGCCTCACCGATGGAGGAGAAGGCGCGGCCTGCGCCGGTCTCCTCCTCACGCCTGGTGGTCAGGTGGTGCAGACCGATGATCATGTCCTGCGAGGGCAGCGCCACCGGGCGGCCGTCCGAGGGCTTCAGGATGTTGTTCGAGGAGAGCATCAGGATGCGCGCCTCGGCCTGAGCCTCGGGAGACAGCGGAAGGTGGACAGCCATCTGGTCACCGTCGAAGTCGGCGTTGAACGCCGAGCAGACCAGCGGGTGCAGCTGAAGGGCCTTGCCCTCCACCAGCTGCGGCTCGAAGGCCTGGATGCCCAGACGGTGCAGGGTGGGTGCGCGGTTCAGCAACACCGGGTGCTCGGTGATGATCTCTTCGAGAACATCCCAGACCTGGGGACGCTGACGTTCCACCATGCGCTTGGCCGACTTGATGTTCTGCGCGTGGTTCAGATCCACCAGGCGCTTCATCACGAAGGGCTTGAACAGCTCCAGCGCCATCTGCTTGGGCAGACCACACTGGTGCAGCTGAAGCTGCGGTCCGACCACGATGACCGAACGCCCGGAGTAGTCCACGCGCTTGCCGAGCAGGTTCTGCCGGAAGCGTCCCTGCTTGCCCTTGAGCATGTCAGAGAGCGACTTCAACGGACGGTTGCCCGGTCCGGTGACCGGACGACCGCGACGACCGTTGTCGAAGAGCGAGTCCACGGACTCCTGGAGCATCCGCTTCTCGTTGTTCACGATGATCTCGGGGGCACCGAGATCCAGCAGACGCTTCAGACGGTTGTTGCGGTTGATCACACGACGGTAGAGGTCGTTGAGGTCCGAGGTCGCGAAGCGACCGCCGTCGAGCTGAACCATCGGGCGGATCTCCGGAGGGATCACCGGGACGGCCTCGAGCACCATGCCGCGCGGGGTGGTGCCGTTGGCGAGGAACGCGTTGAGCACCTTCAGCCGCTTCAGGGCACGGGTCTTGCGCTGCCCCTTGCCGGTGGCGATGATCTCGCGCAGCCGCTCGGCCTCGGCCTCCATGTCATAGGTGGCCAGGCGACGCTGGATCGCCTCGGCGCCCATGGCACCTTCGAAGTACTGGCCGTAGCGAGTGCGCATCTCGCGGAAGAGCGCCTCATCACCTTCGAGGTCAGAGACCTTGAGGTTCTTGAAGCGATCCCAGACCCGCTCGAGCTGCTCGATCTCGGCGTCGGCGCGCTTGCGCACCTGCGACATCTGCTTATCGGAGGTGTCGCGTGCCTTCTTCTTCTCGGCAGCTTGGCACCCTCGCCCTCCAGACGCTCGAGGTCACCCTCGAGGTCCTTGGAGATCGCGGCGATGTCGGAGTCACGCTGATCGGCCAGGTGCTTGAGCTCCTGGTCGATCTCGGCCTGCAGGTTCGGCAGGTCGTCGTGGCGACGGTCGGTGTCGACCTCGGTGATCATGTAGGCGGCGAAGTAGATGACCTTCTCGAGGTCCTTCGGCGCCAGGTCCAGCAGGTAGCCCAAGCGCGAGGGCACGCCCTTGAAGTACCAGATGTGAGTCACCGGGGCGGCGAGCTGGATGTGACCCATCCGCTCACGGCGCACCTTGGCGCGAGTGACCTCGACGCCGCAGCGCTCACAGATGATGCCCTTGAAGCGCACGCGCTTGTACTTGCCGCAGTAGCACTCCCAGTCCCGGGACGGGCCGAAGATCTTCTCGCAGAAGAGTCCGTCCTTCTCGGGCTTCAGGGTGCGGTAGTTGATGGTCTCAGGCTTCTTGACCTCACCATAGGACCAACCACGGATTTCGTCACCGGTGGCAAGCCCGATACGCATTGTGCCGAATGAGGATTCTTGGGACATAGTCCGGTATCTCTCTTTTCTCTAAAGATTCGTGACGGAGTGAAGGTGCATCGGTGAGGCCCTCAGACCTCTTCGACCGAGCTGGGCTCTGCGCGGGAGAGATCGATGCCGAGCTCCTCCGCAGCGCTGAACCCGGTTTCCTCCGAGTCACGCATCTCGACCTTGCTGCCGTCCGCGGAGAGGACCTCCACGTTGAGGCAGAGCGACTGCATCTCCTTGATGAGCACCTTGAACGACTCCGGAACACCAGGCTCCGGAATGTTCTCGCCCTTCACGATGGCCTCGTAGACCTTCACACGACCGTGGATGTCATCCGACTTGATCGTCAGCAGCTCCTGCAGGGTGTAGGCGGAGCCGTATGCCTCCAGGGCCCAGACCTCCATCTCACCGAAGCGCTGTCCACCGAACTGCGCCTTGCCGCCCAGCGGCTGCTGGGTGATCATCGAGTACGGTCCGGTGGAGCGTGCGTGGATCTTGTCATCGACCAGGTGGTGCAGCTTCAGGATGTACATGTAGCCGACCGCGACGCCCTCAGGGAACGGCTCGCCGGAGCGACCGTCGAAGAGCTGCGCCTTGCCGTTGGCACCCACGAGCTGCTCGCCGTCGCGAGACGGGTTCACAGACTCCAGGATGCCGGTCAGCTCGGCCGGCTCGGCGCCGTCGAACACCGGGGTGGAGACCTTGGTGGGTCCGGTCTCGCGGGGCAGGTTCGGGAGCTTCTTGATCCAGTCAGGCTCGCCCTCGATCTTCCAGCCCTGCTTGGCTGCCCACCCGAGGTGGACCTCCATGACCTGGCCGATATTCATACGACCGGGCACACCCAGCGGGTTCAGCACGATGTCCACCGCGGTGCCGTCGGGCAGGAAGGGCATGTCCTCCACAGGAAGGATCCTGGAGATGACGCCCTTGTTGCCGTGGCGGCCGGCGAGCTTGTCGCCGTCGGTGATCTTGCGCTTCTGAGCCACGTAGACGCGGACCAGCTGGTTCACGCCGGGGGGCAGATCGTCGCCCTCCTCCGCGTCGAAGATCCGGACGCCGATGACGGTGCCGGACTCGCCGTGGGGGACCTTCAGCGAGGTGTCACGCACTTCGCGGGACTTCTCACCGAAGATGGCGCGCAGCAGGCGCTCCTCCGGGGTCAGCTCGGTCTCGCCCTTGGGCGTGACGCGGCCGACCAGGATGTCGCCTGCAGAGACCTCGGCACCGATGTGGATGATGCCGCGCTCGTCGAGCTGGGCGAGCATCTCCTCGGAGACGTTGGGGATGTCACGAGTGACCTCTTCGGCACCGAGCTTGGTGTCGCGAGCATCGACCTCGTGCTCCTCGATGTGGATCGAGGTGAGCACATCGTCCTGGATCATCCGCTGGGAGAGGATGATCGCATCCTCGAAGTTGTGACCCTCCCAGGACATGAACGCGACCAGCAGGTTCTTGCCCAGGGCCAGCTCGCCGGCCTCGGTGGAGGGTCCGTCGGCGATGATCGACTGGCGCTCCAGGCGATCCCCCTCGGAGACCCGCACCCGCTGGTTGTAGGCGTTGCCCTGGTTCGAGCGCTGGAACTTCATGATCGGGTAATGGATCTGCGTGCCGTCGTCGTTGAGCACGGTGACCATGTCGGCGGCCACGCGGGTGACCACGCCGGGCTTCTCCGCGGTGACCGAGTCTCCGGCGTCGATCGCGGCGAACTTCTCCATGCCGGTGCCGACCAGTGGGGACTCCGACTCCAGCAGCGGCACAGCCTGGCGCTGCATGTTGGCGCCCATCAGTGCGCGGTTGGCGTCGTCGTGCTCCAGGAACGGGATCAGCGCCGTGGCGACCGAGACCATCTGGCGCGGTGAGACATCCATGTAGTCGATCGCGTCCGGAATGGTCAGCACGGGCTCGCCCTGCTCACCGGTTCCGTCTGCGCGGCCGCGGCAGAGCACGGTGGACTCAGCGAAGGTCCCGTCCTCGTTCAGCGGCGCGTTGGCCTGGGCGATCTGGGAGACCAGCTCGTCGTCGGCGGTGAGGTAGTCGATCTTCTCGGTGACCACGCCGTCGATGACCTTGCGGTACGGGGTCTCGATGAAGCCGAAGGCGTTGATCCGCCCGTAGGTGGCCAGCGAGCCGATCAGGCCGATGTTCGGGCCTTCCGGGGTCTCGATGGGGCACATGCGGCCGTAGTGCGACGGGTGGACGTCACGGACCTCCATGCCGGCGCGATCACGGGAGAGACCGCCCGGGCCCAGCGCGGAGAGGCGACGCTTATGCGTCAGTCCGGCCAGCGGGTTGTTCTGATCCATGAACTGCGAGAGCTGGGAGGTGCCGAAGAACTCCTTGATGGAGGCGACGACGGGGCGGATGTTGATCAGCGTCTGCGGCGTGATGGCCTCGACGTCCTGAGTCGTCATCCGCTCACGGACCACACGCTCCATGCGGGACAGGCCGGTGCGGACCTGGTTCTCGATGAGCTCGCCGACCGCACGGATGCGGCGGTTGCCGAAGTGGTCGATGTCATCGACGCTGACGTGCACGTCGATCTCTTCAGCGTCGCGGACGCCCTTGATGCTCTCCTTGCCGGCATGCAGCGCGGCGAGGTAGTGGATCATCGCGACGATGTCCGCCTCGTTGAGCACCGAGGCGTCGGCGTCGGTGAACGCCTTGTCCACGCCGAGCTTGCGGTTGAGCTTATAGCGGCCCACCTTGGCCAGGTCGTAGCGCTTCGGGGTGAAGTAGAGCCCGCGCAGCAGCGACTCGGCGGCCTCCACGGTCGGCGGCTCGCCCGGGCGCAGCTTGCGGTAGATGTCGATCAGCGCGTCGGCCTGGGTCTCGAAGGCGTCCTTCTCCATGGTGGCGCGGATCGAGTCGTACTCGCCGAACTCTTCCAGGATCCGGGACTCGCTCCAGCCCAGGGCCTTCAGCAGCGCGGTGACCGGCTGCTTGCGGCGCCGGTCCAGGCGCACGCCGACCTGATCGCGCTTGTCGATCTCGAGCTCGAACCAGGCACCGCGTGAGGGGATGACCTTGGCGGTGTAGATGTCCTTGTCGCTGGTCTTGTCCGGGGTGCGCTCGAAGTAGGCGCCCGGGGAACGGACCAGCTGGGAGACGACCACGCGCTCGGTGCCGTTGATGATGAACGTGCCGCGATCGGTCATGAGCGGGAAATCGCCCATGAACACGGTCTGCTGCTTGATCTCACCAGTGTTGTGGTTCATGAACTCGGCCTTGACGTACAGCGGAGCGGAATACGTGGTGTCCCGCTCCTTGCACTCAGCGACCGGCATCTTGGGGTCGGCGAACTCAGGATCCGAGAAGCTCAGGGACATGGTGCCCTGGAAGTCCTCGATCGGTGACATCTCTTCGAAGATGTCGGAGAGTCCGGAGGTTTCGGAAACGCCCTTGATGCCCTTCTGCCGGGCCTCCTCGACGCGAGCAGCCCAGCTGTCGTTGCCGATGAGGCGGTCGAAGGAGTCGATCTGCAGAGCCAGCAGCTCTGGGACATCGAGGGGTTCGTGGATCTTTGCGAATGAGAGTCGGCCTGCGTATTCAGCAGTGCGGGCCGAGGCAGCGGTTTGAGTCGTTGAGGTGCTCGAGGCGACCAAGTTGGATCCTTCCACAGACCTTCGTAGCTTCCGTAGGAATCACGCATAAATTCAACTGCCCACCGCTATTTGAAGGCACTGATGTAGAGAAGATGCGCAAAAGTACAGAATAGACCACGAAGACAGCCCAAGGCAAGATGAAGCCACTGGGGCATGAGACGCGAGGGCTGTGCCTGACGCCGAATGGGAAGGCCGGCGGAGAGTGTTAAAGGGGCTCCGGGCTTTCTGGGCAGTAACTGTACCAGCCTGCGTGCACAGGACGTGCGATGGGACACACCCCCGGCGCGCCGGGGATGAGGCGCCGGGTGTCGGGCGGCAGGCGCCGGGTGTCGGGCGTCAGGCGTCAGGCCTCAGGCGTCAGGCGTCAGGCGTCAGACGATTCGGCGCCGCTCCGCCCAGCGGGTGAGTTCGTGGCGCGAGGAGAGCTGCAGCTTGCGCAGCACCTTGGAGACATGGGTCTCCACGGTCTTGATCGAGATGAACAGCTCGCCGGCGATCTCCCGGTAGGTGTAGCCGCGCGCGATCAGCCGCATCACCTCCACCTCGCGGGCCGAGAGTCGGTCCAGCTCCTCGTCACGCACGTCCTCGACTCCCCCGGTGCCGAAGGCGTCGAGCACGAATCCTGCCAGGCGTGGCGAGAACACCGCGTCTCCGGTGGCGACGTCCTGCACGGCCTGGACCAGGTCGGCGGTGCTGATGGTCTTGGTGACGTAGCCTCGGGCCCCGGCGCGGATCACCGAGACCACGTCCTCGGCCTGGTCAGAGACGCTGATCGCGAGGAAGCGCACCTCGGGGAGGTCGCGGCAGGCCCGCACGACCTCGGCCCCTCCCCCGCCGGTCCCGCCGGGCAGGTGCACGTCGAGCAGCACCACCTCCGGGCGTCCGGCCCGGACCGCGGCGATCGCGGACTCGACGTCGTGGCCCTCGCCGATGACCTCGACCCGGCCCGAGAGCTCCGACTTCAGTCCGGCGCGGAAGATCCCGTGGTCATCGACGATGACCACCCGGCGCAGATCGCCGGTCGACTGCTCATCCATAGGTCTCCTCGCGCTGAGGCATCGTCTCGGTGGCCGATTCCGGGGCGGTCGTCGCGGTCACGGGCATGCGAATCTGGACCTCGGTGCCGGTCTCGCCCGAGCGGATCCTCGCCGACCCGCCGGCCCGGTTCATGCGTCCGATGATCGATTCGCGCACGCCCAGCCGGTCGGACTCGATGCCGCCGGGGTCGAATCCGGTCCCGCGGTCGCGGATGAACACCGCATCCTCGGCAGCAGTGGACTCCAGGTACACCGAGGCAGGACCGGCATGCTTGAGCGCATTGACGATGCCCTCCCGGGCCGCGGCCACCAGGACCCGGTGATCGCTGCGCTGCGATTCCCCGACGGCGACGACCTCCACGGGCACGCTGTGCAGCTCCTCGAGCTCGGCGGCGACGCTGGTCAGCTGCTCCTTCAGGGTTCCGGTCTCGGGGCTGTCCCGGCTGTAGAGCCAGCCGCGCAGCTGCCGCTCCTGTCGCCGGGCCAGCCGTTCCACGGATGCGGGGTCGTGGCGGTGCTTCTGGATCATGGCCAGGGTCTGGAGCACCGAGTCGTGCAGGTGGGCCGCGATGTCGGCGCGCTCGGCCTCTGCGGCGGCGCGGGCACGTTCGGTGTTGGAGGTGCGGTAGAGCCGGATCAGCCACGGCGCGGTGACCAGGGCGACGCCGGCCAGCAGCATCGCCGCCACCATCAGTCCCAGCAGGAGGTCCGCCGCGGGCAGGAAACCACCGGCCAGGAGCAGCAGTGCCAGGATCACCAGCAGCGCCCCGATGGCGAACTGCCACAGGATGGCCTGCCGGGACCGAGCCCCGGGGGCACGCTGGCCTGGTGTCTGGTCCGCGGTGCTGGGGCCGATGGCGTCCACCTGGGACCAGGCGAGCAGCACCCCGACCCCCAGGATCAGCGGAGGTCCGATGAGCCACCAGTTGATCTGTGCGCCCAGCAGCTGCAGCCCGATCAGCCCGGCCCCGCCCAGCAGCGCTCCGCCCAGCAGCACCTGCGGGGAGCTGGTCAGGGAATGGAGCAGCTCGCGTCCTCGGGTGCTCCAGTACTGCGCGGGTTCCGCCTTGGGATCGATGCCGCTGGCGGCACTCCCCTGCGTTCCGGTGCTCTCCTGACCCGTGGTGTCGCCGCCCTCGACTGCAGGGCCGCTGAGGCCCCGGGCTGCCGCATCGGGTCGCGGCTCGTCCTGGAGTGGGACGAAGATCCAGAGCCAGCAGTAGAGCAGCAGGCCAATACCGCCGGCGATGCTGAGTCCGATCATGACGTGCGCACCGAGGTCACCGAGATCCCCAGGTGACGGGACAGGCCCAGGCAGACCCCTGCCAGCGGGGTCTGCGCGGCGCGCAGCAGCGGAGGCCGCTGCGGGCGCGCGCTGTTCTGCGCCGGGGGCGTCTGGCTGGCGCTGTCCATGTTCTCCATACTGCCACGCAGACCGGTGCACTTCGATGGTCTGAGCCCCATATCGGGGGCCCGGGGCCAGGATTCAGGGTTCAATCAGGGTGCCCCCCAATAGCGGAGAGAGGCGCGCCCGGCGGAGACTGGAGGCATGGACAATCAGAAGCCTGAGACAGGCCGCCGCTTCTTCGACTGGATGCGCACCACAGGACTCGTTCGCCCCGAAGAAGGCTGGCTCGGGGGAATCTTCGCCGGAATCTCACTCAAGGTGGGATGGGACGCCGCCCTGGTGCGGGGGCTCGGCGTCGTCGCCTTCATCATCTTCTTCTCCCCCGCGGCACTGCTCTACGGGCTGGCGTGGATGTTCATCCCAGATCGCGAGGGAAGGATCCATGCGCAGCAGGCGGTGCGTGGCGACTACACCTCGGGATTCATCGGCGGTGCCGTCCTCACGGTCATCGGCGCACTGAACATCTTCACCCCGGTCAGCATCGCTGGACCGCTCGCGGTGCTGTTGAACCTGGTCATCCTGGCAGCAGTGGGCTGGGCCATCTACGTGATGGTTCGCAATCATCGGCGGCGCTCGAGCACAGCAGGCACGCAAGGATCAGCCTCCGGCGCCGCGGGCCGGTCGACCCCGGGCCGCTTCGACGCCTCAGGTCAGGGCAGCGCGGGAAAAGCTGAGGCCGGGAACTCGAAGCCGCCGCGTGCGGACGGGAAACCGGCCTGGTATCCCAAGGAAGATTCAGCCACACCGAGCCCGGCCGCTCACGCCTCCCCTGCTGCTTCCGCTGCGGCCCCGGCGAGCTCCGTGTCCGCCAGGACCCGGGAGCCCCGCCCGCAGCCCTCGTTCCGAGAGCAGGCCGCCCGGCGTCGTCGCCGTCAGCTGAGCTGGGGTCTGGCGATGCTGGCCCTGCCGGTCATCGTGGGACTCGCCTGGTTCGGCGGAGGACTCGGGCTCTCCAGCACCACCGTGGCCATCGCGGCCACCGCCGGTCTGGTGCTGGTACTCGGGCTGACCCACTTCACGGCGGCGCTGCGCGGGCGCCCCGGCACTCCGGGGCTGCTCGCGCTGAGCACTGCGGTCATGCTGGTGCTCTTTGCCGGACAGAGCGCCTCCGGCTTCGGCGGCGGATCGAACCACGCTTTCGGCGACTACACCACCACGGAGACCCAGGTGCAGAGCGTCTTCGCCAACACCACGGTGGACCTGCGCGACCTTGAGGCGCTGAGCGGACCGGCTGATCCCGTCGTCTGGGACGCCCAGGTCAACCAGGCCTTCTCCAACACCACGGTGATCGTCCCCGACGAGACCCAGGTCCTCCTCAGCAACGGGCAGGCGCTGAGCAACCTGGAGATCGCCACGCAGGACGACGGCCTGGAGCGTTCGGGCATCTCCGGCGGGGACCTGGTCATAGGACCCGAGGACTCCGAGGATCAGATCCATCTGGAGCTCAACTCCGCCTTCGGCAACATCACGATCTATGACTCCACCACCTACGAGCAGGAAGGTGAGCAGCGATGACCGCAGAGCACCCCGAGCAGGACGCGCGCACCCACCCCACCCGGCCGCTTCCGCCCGAGCCGGCCGAAGTCGACGAGCTGCTGGCTGAGTCGCTGCGGGCGCAGAGCGAACGAGACTTCACCTGGAAGGAGCCCGAGCGCGGCCCCCGCTGGTTCGAGCGCGCCGAGGCGGAGGCGGCGCTCAGCGCCGGGACCGCTCCCCCGACCGGCACAGCGGCGGCCCCCGCCGGGAAGGGTCCCCTGGCGGCGACCTCCGGCCGAGCGGACTCCAGGTCGATCCACGGACCCCGCATCTCCGGGGCCATCTATGCCGCGATCGCGGTGGCCCTGGCGCTGTGGGTCTTGGCGAGCACCGTGCTGGGGATCTACATCGACTGGCTCATCGTGGCTCTCGGAGTCTTCGCCCTGGCCGGGCTCGCCCTGGTCGCGACCGGGCTGATGCCCAAGCCTGGCAGCCGACTCTGATCAGACATCCAGCGTCTCGGGAACACGGAGTTTCTGGAACACGGAGTTTCAGCAATACAGAGATCCAGCAATACAGAGATCCCCCGGAAGGAAGCCTTCCGGGGGATCTCTGTATGCAGTCAAGACTGCCTGGATGCGGCTCTCGCCGCCCCGATCACTTGAGGGTGACGGTGGCGCCTGCGGCCTCCAGGGTCTCCTTCGCCTTCTCGGCGGTTGCCTTGTCGACACCCTCCAGGACGGCCTTGGGAGCGGAATCGACGACGTCCTTCGCCTCCTTGAGACCGAGGGAAGTCAGACCGCGCACCTCCTTGATGACACCGATCTTCTTCTCGCCTGCGGCCTCGAGGACCACGTCGAACTCGGTCTGCTCTTCTTCTTCCTCAGCGGCTGCTGCGGGAGCTGCTGCGGCTGCTGCGGGAGCAGCTGCAGTGACGTCGAAGGTCTCCTCGAAGACCTTGACGAACTCGGAGAGCTCGATCAGGGACATGTCCTTGAACTGTTCGATCAGTTTGTCGTTGCTCATCTTCGCCATGGGGGCGCTCCTTCTAAGTGTTTAGGGGGTGTTGCTTGCGGATCTGTGGTGAGCTCGAGCTCAGGCAGCTTCCTGCTTCTCGCGCAGCGCCTCGACCGTGCGAACGGCCTTCGACAGCGGCGCCTGGAACAGTGCAGCAGCCTTGGACTGGACGCCGATGAGGGCACCAGCCATCTTGCCGAGCAGAACCTCACGGGATTCAAGATCCGCGAGCTTCTTCATTCCTGCCTCATCGAGGGCTACGCCATCCATGTAGCCGCCCTTGACGATGAGCTCAGGGTTGCTCTTGGCGAAGTCACGCAGCGCCTTGGCCACGTCCACGGGGTCCCCGTGGACGAAGGCGATTGCGGAGGGTCCGGACATCTTGCCTTCAAAGGCGTCGATGCCGACTTCCCGGGCCGCAATCTCGGTGAGCGTGTTCTTCACCACAGCGTAGTGTGCGTTCTCTCGCACGGACCGGCGCAGAGTCTGCAGCTGGCCCACGGAGAGGCCGCGGTATTCCGTGAGCACTGCGGCAGTCGAGTTGTTGAAGAGTTCCTTCAACTCATCGACGGCGGCAGCCTTCTCAGGATTCGCCATGGCACTCCTTCCGATCATGTAAGCCGGTCACCACCCTCGAGCTGGGGCATAAAAAATGCCCCGCTGCGCAAGGCACGGGGCAAGGCTTCCGACGTGAGGCTGGCCGCGTTTCACCGCGAGCAACTTCATAGAAGAAGAGCTGATCGTGTCCTGCGCAGGTCGCCCGATTCGGGTCTTTACGTTGCATCGCCTCACAGACATGATGTCTGCTGACCACGCAGATCAGCCAATGATCTGCGCACGAGAACAACGACCGGCGGTCTTTGGTCAACACTCACGGTACACGCGGATCATCCTCCGCGCAAAACGGGGTGAACCGATGAGGCCCCCGTCCGTGTGGACGAGGGCCTCAAAGGGTGCTGCGTGAAGTGCGAGGTGTCAGTCCGTGAGCACCTTGGTCACGTTCGGGTCCACCGGGATGCCGGGGCCGAAGGTGGTGGTCACAGTGGCCTTGGCGATGTAGCGACCCTTCGAGGCCGAGGGCTTCAGGCGCAGGATCTCTTCCAGGGCTGCGGCGTAGTTCTCCGCCAGCGCCTTCGCGTCGAAGCTGGTCTTGCCCACGATGAAGTGCAGGTTCGAGTGCTTGTCCACGCGGAAGGTGATCTTGCCGCCCTTGAGCTCGTTGACGGCCTTGGCGACGTCCGGGGTCACCGTGCCGGTCTTCGGGTTCGGCATCAGGTTACGCGGACCCAGGACCTTGCCCAGGCGACCGACCTTGCCCATCATGTCGGGCGAGGCGACGGCGGCGTCGAAGTCGGTCCAGCCATCGGCGACCTTGGCGATGAGCTCATCGCCGCCGACGTAGTCAGCCCCGGCCTCTTCAGCCTTGGCGATGTTGTCACCCTGGGTGAAGACCACGACGCGGGAGGTCTTGCCGGTGCCGTTGGGCAGGATGACCGTGCCGCGGACCATCTGGTCGGCCTTGCGCGGGTCCACCGAGAGCCGCATGGCGACCTCGACGGTCGCGTCGGACTTCGACGGGTTGATCTCCTTGGCCAGGGCTAGCGCCTCGGCCGGGGAGTACAGGGCATCTTCGTTGACCTTCTGTGCCGCTGCTTCATAAGCTTTGCTGCGCTTTGCCATCTGCGTGTTCTCCTTAGCAGTCGTGGTACGCGGGTCGCGCTCGACCCTTCCCACCGTCCGACTCATGGGCCGGACTGTTTGTCAGTTGATGGTGGGCGTGAGCCCGGTTCAGCCTTCGACCGTGATGCCCATGGAGCGGGCAGTTCCGGCGACGATCTTGGAGGCCGAGGCGAGGTCGTTCGCGTTGAGGTCCTCCATCTTGGTCTGAGCGATCTCTTCGACCTGTGACTGGCTGAGCTTGCCGACCTTCTCGGTGTGCGGCACGCCCGAGCCCTTGGCCACGCCTGCTGCCTTCTTGATCAGCTCGGCGGCCGGCGGGGTCTTGGTGACGAAGGTGAAGGAGCGGTCCTCGTAGACCGTGATCTCCACAGGGATCACATTGCCGCGCTGAGCCTCAGTCGCGGCGTTGTAAGCCTTGCAGAACTCCATGATGTTGACACCGTGCTGACCGAGTGCGGGACCAATCGGCGGGGCCGGGTTAGCGGCACCTGCCTTGATCTGCAGCTTGATCAGGCCGGAGACTCTCTTCTTCGGGGCCATGTTTAAGCGTCCTTTGCTTGCGTGGTGGCCTCAAGCTCTCGCGCCGCCGAAAGCGGCGCGTGGGGCTTGAACCCTCACCTGGTGTCCCTGTGCCACAGGAGCGTGACGCAGGGGGGTGGCCATCATGGCGTGATGACCGGTTCGACGCCGCCGGCCAAAGCCACCTGCGGCATCGAAAGTCTTGAGTTTTCGCACGATCCGGACCCACGACGTCGTCGGCCCGGCCATGCTGGTGAACCTCAGTAGATCTTCTCGACCTGGTTGAAGTTCAGCGTCACCGGGGTCTCGCGCTCGAAGATCGAGACGAGGACCACGAGCTGGCGCGAGTCTGCGTGGATCTCCGAGATCGAGGCCGGCAGCGTGGCAAAGGGGCCATCGGTGACGGTGACCGATTCACCGATCTCGAAGTCCACCTTGACATCGGAGGCCGCCGGAGCGGCCGAGCCGTCCTCGCCGTGCTTGGGCGCATCGGGCTTGCCCAGGAGGTGATCCGAAAGCATGTCGAAGACCTCCTCGGAGCTCAGCGGGTGCGGGTCGTGGGCGTTGCCGACGAATCCGGTGACCCCCGGGGTGTGGCGCACGACGCCCCATGAGGCGTCGGTGAGCTCCATGCGCACGATCACATAGCCCGGGATGCGGACCCGGCTGACGACCTTGCGCTGAGTGCCCTTGATCTCCACGACCTCTTCCATGGGGACCTCGATCTCGAAGATGTGGTCCTCCATGTCCTGGGTCTGGATCCGGGTCTCCAGGTTGGACTTCACGCGCTTCTCGTAGCCCGCGTAGGTGTGCACCACGTACCAGTCGCCGAGCTGGCGGCGCAGCGTGGACTTCAGTGCGGCGGCGCGCTCCTCGTAGGACTTCTCCTCCTCGGGAACCTCGGCCTCGGCGGGAGCCTCAGCCTCGGCGTGAGCCTCAGAGTCGGCTTCGACGTCGGCATCGGTCTGCGCCTCGGTCTCCTCGGCGGCCACATCGGCGTCCGCGGACTCCTCGTCGGTCCCGGCTTCGGTCTGCTCGGCCGTCTCGACAGCGGCTGAGGTCTCCTCGGCCGCATCGGTGCCCGCTGCTGAATCGGCGGCGGCATCCTGGGCGGCGTCGACCTCTTCGGTCTGCTGCGAAAGATCCTGTTCAGACACTGTTCTCCTGCTTTCCGTGGTGCTCACCGACACACGGCGAGCTCTCGTTCACGTGGTGGATGCCTGGCTGCGGCATCTCGTCATGGTCATCTGGCAGGCCCGGCTCAGTCCTCGGCGCCGCCGTCGACTCCGGCGGGCGGCTCCACTGGCTGCTCGACGCCTCCGGTGGACCCGAAGAGCGCCTCGGCGCCTCGGCTGAAGATCGCGTCGAAACCGGTGACGATTCCGATCACGATGACCACGAAGACCAGCACCACCAGCGTGTAGTTGGTCAGCTCCCGGCGGGTCGGTACGACCACCTTGCGGAGCTCGTCGATGACCTGGCGAAGGAACAGCCACAGCTTCCCGAACGGGCCCTTCGGATCGCCGCCGGCAGGCGTGGAGCCCTGATCATGCGTCGAAGGCGACTGGGACACGAAGACTCCATCTGTTCACGGTTAAGGCGGGTGCCTAGCAGGGCAGACAGGACTCGAACCTGCAACCTACGGTTTTGGAGACCGTTGCGCTACCAATTGCGCCACTGCCCTAGGGGAAACTGACCCTCCGCCACATTACCGCATCGAGAACCGGAGCACCGGTTTCGGGGCACGATGGATCGGAGGTGCCTGAGACACCGAACGATCACTCTACGCCCTCGGCCCGGTGGGGGACAAACCGGTAGGCTTGGATCAGTCCATGAATCCCGAAAGGATCCCCCAGACATGACTGCTCCGAGCTCCCGCATCTCCGACCGTATCGGCTCCATCGCCGAGTCCGCCACCCTTGCCGTGGACGCGAAGGCCAAGGCGATGAAGGCCGCAGGTGAGGACGTCATCGGGTTCGGTGCAGGCGAGCCGGACTTCCCCACCCCGGGATACATCGTCGAGGCGGCGCGTGAGGCGGCGCTGAACCCCCGGTTCCACCGCTACTCCCCCGCCGCCGGGCTGCCGGAGCTGCGCACCGCGGTGGCACAGAAGACCACCCGGGACTCCGGCTACCGGATCAAGGGCGAGGCGCTGGAACCGGCGAACGTGCTGATCACCAACGGCGGCAAGCAGGCGGTGTACAACACCTTCGCCACGCTGCTGGATCCCGGGGACGAGGTGATCCTGCCGGCTCCGTTCTGGACCACCTACCCCGAGGCGATCAAGCTGGCCGGCGGCGTGCCGGTGGATGTCTTCGCCGGACCCGAGCAGGGCTACAAGGTCACCCTGGCGCAGCTGGAGCAGACGCTGAGCCCAGCGACGAAGGTGCTGGTCTTCGTCTCCCCCTCCAACCCCACCGGCGCGGTCTACTCCGCCGAAGAGGTCCGTGAGATCGGCCGCTGGGCCGCGGAGAAGGGCCTGTGGGTGGTCACCGATGAGATCTATGAGCACCTCACCTACGACGAGGCCGAGTTCACCTCGATCGCCGCCATCGAGGAGCTGGCCGATCAGGTGGTGATCCTCAACGGTGTCGCCAAGACCTATGCGATGACCGGGTGGCGTGTGGGCTGGATGGTGGGCCCGACCGACATCATCAAGGCGGCGGCGAACCTGCAGTCCCATGCCACCAGCAACGTCGCCAACGTCTCACAGATGGCCGCGCTGGCCGCCGTCGAAGGCCCGCTGGACGCGGTCGAGGAGATGAAGACCGCCTTCGACCGGCGCCGCCGCGCCATCGTGAGCGGACTCAATGAGATCACCGGGTTCTCCTGCCCCACACCCGAGGGCGCCTTCTACGCCTATGTCGATGTCCGCGAGGCGCTCGGTCGCGAGATCGCCGGTCGCACCCCGCAGACCACCGCAGAGCTGGCCGAGCTGATCCTGGAGGAGGCGAAGGTCGCCGTCGTCCCGGGCGAGGCCTTCGGACCCAGCGGATTTCTGCGGCTCTCCTACGCGCTGGGTGACGAGGACCTGGCCAAGGGGCTGCGCCGGCTGCAGGACCTGCTCGGCTGATCCCCCTCGCCGCAGAGACCCGGCTGGCCCGGGCCTCTGCGGATTCCGCTGCACCCCATAGACTGAGGCGAAGCAACCTGCCGAGGAAGTCAGGCCTGAGATTTTTCCTGAAATCCATGAAGGGACGAGCTGAATCACCATGCGCATCGGACTGCTCACCTCCGGCGGCGACTGCCCCGGCCTCAATGCCGTCATCCGCTCCGCCGTGCTGCACGGCATCAAGAGCTATGGCGATGAGTTCGTCGGCCTCAAGGGAGGCTGGCGAGGGCTCATCGAGGGCGACTACATCGACCTTCCCCGACAGTCCGTGCGTGGACTCTCCCGCGAGGGCGGCACCATCCTCGGCACCTCCCGCACCCACCCTTACAACCACCCGGGCGGCGGGCCGGAGAACATCGCCAAGCAGCTCAAGCGCCATGACATCGACGCTGTCATCGCCATCGGCGGCGAGGGCACCCTCGCCGGCGCCAAGCGGCTCGCCGACGACGGGATCCCTGTGGTGGGCGTGCCCAAGACGATCGACAATGATCTCAAGGCCACCGACTACACCTTCGGCTTCGACACCGCGATCTCCATCGCCACCGACGCGATGGACCGGCTGCGCACCACCGGCGAATCCCACCACCGCTGCATGGTCGCCGAGGTCATGGGCCGCAACGTCGGCTGGATCGCGCTGCACTCCGGCATGGCCGCCGGGGCCCACGCCATCCTGATCCCGGAGCACAAGGTCTCCATGGACCAGGTCTGCGAATGGGTCGAGCAGGTCCACTCGCGCGGACGCTCACCGCTGGTGGTCGTCGCCGAGGGCTTCATCCCCGAGGACGCCGAGTCCGCACTGGCGGGCAAGGGCGAGGAATCCGACGGACGCCCCCGGCTGGGTGGCATCGGGGAGTGGGTGACCCACCA
Source organism: Nesterenkonia sp. AN1 (assembly GCF_000582475.1). Classification (NCBI taxonomy): domain Bacteria; kingdom Bacillati; phylum Actinomycetota; class Actinomycetes; order Micrococcales; family Micrococcaceae; genus Nesterenkonia; species Nesterenkonia sp. AN1. The sequence goes on along the minus strand of NZ_JEMO01000001.1, from coordinate 158,656 downwards.
GATCGAGGCCAAGACCGGCATCGAGTCCCGAAACACGACCCTGGGCCACATCCAGCGCGGCGGCAACCCCACCGGCTATGACAGGGTGCTCGCCACCCGATTCGGCATCCGCGCCCTGGACCTGGTGCACGAGCAGGCCTGGGGCCATATGGCCGCGCTGCGCGGCACCGAGATCGTCAAGGTCGATCTCGCCGAGGCGCTGGACGGGCTCAAGACCGTGCCGCAGGAGCGTTATGAAGAGGCCCAGATCCTCTTCGGCCGCTGAACCGGTGCCGCGGACCACGAACCCGACAGCTCCCCCAGGCCGGCCCCCAGAGAGGGGGCGCACCGGATGAGCCTGGCGGACCATACGCGCAGCATCATCGCGCTGTCCTGGTCTCGGATGCTCGGCCTCGAGGACGAAGCCCTGCTCGGCGAGGGATCCCATCATGAGGTCGTCACCTCCGACGGCTCCTCGGCGACGTTCCTGCAGCTCTTCGATCACACGGTGCTCAGCGCGCCCACCGAGGTGCTCCGCCAGGCTCGCAGGCTCGCGCCGGGCGAGCTGGCCGAGGAGCGTCGCCTCTTAGAGATCTGCCACCGGCATGCCGTGGGCACGCGCAGCCTGGGTGCCGCGAGGCTGCTCTACGCGGAGGAGCCGCCTGCCCTCGACGCTGCGCAGCGCGGGGCGGTCTCCTTCGATCCGAGGCATGTGGGCGCGGCGCTCGCGGCGTCACCGGCGGATGACGTGCTGGCCTCCGGCATCGCGGAGGCCCCTTGGACCGCCGCCCTGGTGGACGAGGACACCGGAACGGTGCTCGGCGCCGCCGGGCGTGAGCTCTGGGCCGGGATGCTGGGCCACCTCGGGGTGCTCACCGTGCCGCAGCAGCGCCGCGGCGGGGTCGGGCTGCACCTGGCCGTGGTCGCGGCGGAGGAGGCCTTCACCGAGGGGCTGATTCCGCAGTGGCGCGCCCGCACCGAGTCCCTCGGGTCCCTGCGCATCGCCGCAGCGCTGGGGTTCAGCCCCGCGGGGGCACAGATCACCGTGGTCTTCGACTGAGCCCTGTGTCTAGCGTCTGGCGTCTGGCGTCTAGACGAGCCTGCTCAGCCGCCGCGGATCAGCGGCGCTGGCCGCGCAGGAAGTCGCCCTGCGGGCGTCCTACGGCCTGGCCGGCGTCGGGCCGCACGATGACCTCCTGCGCCGCGGCATAGTAGGTCGCCGAGTCGGCGTCGCCGTCGCGCACCACCAGCTGCAGCGTGGGATCCACCTTGCGCTTGACCAGGGCCAGCGCGATCGGACCCATCTCGTGGTGGCGAGCCACCGAGGTCAGCTTCCCGACCGGACGCTCCTGGGCCAGCTCCTCCGGGGTCGCCGAGGGGTCGGCCGCCAGGATGTCGGCCCCGAGGGCCGGAAGCGTGTGTTCGCTGCCGTCCAGGTGCAGGAAGACCAGGCGGCGCGGCGGGTGGCCGAGGTTGTGCACCCGCGCCACGGTCTCCTGGCCCTTATAGCAGCCCTTGGACAGGTGCACGGCGGTGCGGATCAGGTCCAGCTCATGCGGGATGGTCTTCTGATCCACCTCGCGGGCCAGCCGGGGGCGCCAGGCGGCCACCCGAAGCGCCTCTGCGGCCATGGTGCCGGCCAGGTTCCAGCCGGCCTGCTCCAGTCCGGCGACCGTGGCTTCCAGCGCGGTCCGCGGGACCACGCTCAGCCGCCAGGACCAATCCACACCGGGGTGGTCTGCCTCGGCGACCTGGGCGTAGCTGGCCGCGCCAGGGCCGAGCTGCGGCCACGGGTCGTCCCAGCCGACGACGACCTCGGCGGCGGCTGGAGCAGGCAGAGCGGCGGTGGATCCGAGCACGGCGTAGTCGGCGGTGCGATCGGTGATCTCCACGCGAAGCATGAACTTCATCGAGTCCAGCCACTGGGCCAGCACCCCGCCGTGGGAGTTCTCAGTGATCAGCCAGACGGTCTCGCCGTCGTCGACCACCGCCGCGTCGTGCTCGATGCGTCCGGAGATGTCCAGCAGCAGCAGCTCGGTGGACTCCCCCGGCTTCAGCCCGGCGACCTCCTGGGAAGACAGGGTGGTCAGCCAGGTCAGCCGGTCGGGCCCGGAGACCGTGACCACGCTGCGGTGGGAGAGATCGACCACGGCGGCGCCGCGGGCCAGGGCTCGCTGCTCGCGGGTGGGGTCCCCGTAGTGGGCGGCGACGGCGGCATCATCTCCGCCGTCAGCCACGGCACCATTGCGGTCGAGCAGGGGCGACTTCGAGTTCTCATCCACGGGCGGACTCCTTCATCGGTGCGGCGCGTGCGCTGGGCGCACGGCGCGGGGGTCCTGCCGCGGGTCGGGCGAGCGGCAGGCTCAGGCGGTGCGCTTGGCGCTGACCTCTTCTGCGGAGGCCGTGCGGTCCAGGATTGCGGAGGCATGGGGAAGCATCTCCCCATCGGCGGCGCGAAGGTCCCAGCGCCAGAACAGCTGGCTGTTCACCAGTCCGAACATGCGGGAGGCCCCGGGATATTCCGCGGCATGCTCGCCGCGCATCACGGCGTCGGTGGCGAGCTGCAGCTGCGGGCCTTTGATCTTGCCGTAGTAGAGCTCGGAGATGCTGCCCGGGTGGGTGATGGTGGCGGTGATGGCGAAGGCGCCGTCCGGCTGCGCGAGCTGGTCGACGTCGGCGGCGCTACGGTACGCCGGGACCAGGTCTGCCGGCGCCAGTCCGGGACCGACGTCGGCGTCGGTCCGGGCACGGTCCAGTGACCAGAAGCCGGTCTCCACCGTGAGCGGTCGCAGCCGCGCCCCTGCCTCGTCGGCGAGCCAGGTCTCGGCGCGGTACTCCACGAACTCCAGTCCGGTGTCCCGGAAGGTGACGTCCTGGGTGAAGATCGGATCATCCTGCTCACCTGAGCCCAGGCGTCCCTGGCCGCGCCAGCTGCCGAGCAGCCAGTACAGCGGGGCCAGCTCCGGGGTCAGGTCGGTGGGAAGCTCGATCGGGGCCATGGGCTCAGCTCCTCAGCGCGCAGGTGACACCGGCGTGTGCCGTGGGACGGTCCGGGCGGATCAGCGCTGACCCTTGTACAACCGGGAGATGACGGTCCAGGAGATCCCGGCGATCATCAGCGTCACCAGGACCAGCAGCCCGATGAAGAAGATCTCCAGTGCGAGCAGCGAGACGTTCTGCAGTGCGAAGTTCATGGAGCAAAGTGTACAACTTCACACCAGCAGAAGGCGCTCCGTGAAGTAGGTCAGCGCGCCCATGGCCGCGATCGGGGCTGTGCCGACCGCGATCCCGGAGAGGATCCCCTGCGGCGGACCCTGGGCGAGCAGGAATCTGCGGAAGGAGGCCAGCAGCAGTCCGGCCACCAGCCCGAGCGTCCCGGCGAAGAGCAGGGTGAGCTCCCCCCAGGCCAAGGTCATGCCGATGGCGGCCCCGACGCTTCCCAGGACCACCAGGAGCATCGCCCATGCGTTGGGCAGCGGAATCGCGGCCAACAGCGTCGCGACGATCAGGGTGCCCGCGGCCAGCGTCACCACGGCAAGCTCCCCCGAGGCTCCGGTGACCGCCAGCAGCGTGGTGTCCTCCAACGGCAGCAGGCCGCGCACGGCCAGGAGTCCCCCGGGGACCCCGTTCCCGGTCGCGTCGGCGAGCTCCACGGGGTAGCGCAGTCCGGCCACCCAGCCGGCGCCGGTGGTGGCGATCAGCACCCCGGCGCAAGCCCCGATGGTGGACTCCAGCCGATGCGGCCGACCGGTGCCGCGCAGCACCTGGATCAGGAAGACCCCCATGACCCCGAAGGCCAGGGCCACGGAGGACCAGAAGAAGAGCTCATCGGCGGTCTCCACGATCCCGGCTCCGAGGGCCGCGATGACTCCGGCGCAGGCGATGACGGCGGAGAGCGAGCGCCGAGCCGCGACGCCCATCAGCTGGGGCCAGCCCAGCGCGATCAGGATCGAGAGCCCGCAGACCACCAGGGTCATCGCGATGGTCCCGGCCCAGGAGGCCAGGGCGAGCGCTGTGGCTGCGAGCAGGGCGGAGGCTGCCACTGGGATGTACTTCACAACAGGCCATCCTAGAGGTCCACGCTTCGGACGTCGCATATACTCATCTGCAGATCGCTGAATGGTGTTTCCGCATTGTGAAATCACCGGCGTCGAAGACTGTAATCACCGCTGATGACCCTGCCGCACCCGGTGAAGATCGTGACCCAAGGGGAAGGAGTCATGCATGGCTCAAGTTCTGCTGCTCTCAGACACCCCCGACGACGCACTGCCGTCCCTGGATCTGCTCACCCACCGCATCCGCAGCTTCCCCGCCGAGGCCTCCTCGATCGTGCGAGCCCCCAATGTCGATGTCACGCTGATCGACGCACGCACCAAGCTCGCCCACGCCCGTTCGCTGTGCCAGCTGGTGAAGACCTCGATGCTCTCCCCGGTGCTGGTGATCGTCACCGAGGCCGGACTGGCCACGTTGAACGAGTCCTGGCAGGCCGATGACTTCATCCTCGGCGAGGCCAGCCCGGGCGAGATCGACGCCCGCATCCGGCTCGCCGCGGTGGAGGCCGTGGAGGAGACCCCGGTCGGGGAGATCCGCGCCGGCGGGATCACCATCGACGAGACCACGTATATGGCCACCATCAATGGGCGCCTGCTGAACCTGACCTATAAGGAGTTCGAGCTGCTCAAGCACCTGGCTCTGCACCCGGGCCAGGTCTTCACCCGAGACCGGCTGCTCCACGACGTCTGGGGCTATGACTACTTCGGCGGCACCCGCACCGTGGACGTGCACATCCGCCGTCTGCGCGCCAAGCTCGGACCCGATCACGAGTCCCTGATCGGCACCGTGCGCAACGTGGGATACCGCCTGGTGATCAGCGGCATAGAGGCAGCAAGTCCCAGCGATGACGACCGGCGCGACGACGGAGCGGACGCCGCCTGAGCCGGTGACCTGAGGGTTCGGCTCGACTACAGTGAGCCTATGAAACCAGGCGATGTCACCCCCGAAGCTGTCGAGTCTGCCGTGGTCGAGCTCAGCGAGGGCGCACCCGATGCCGATCTGCACCACGCGCTGCTGGAGCTCGCCGCCGTCGCCACCGAGGCGGACGCGAATCCGCCGTTCTCGGAACAGACGCTCGTGGAGCTGCACCGCGCCGCCGAGCGAGTGACCACCGGCTCAGCCGCCACCGAGTCCGCGCGTCGGGCTCCGCTGCGCATCGCCTACGCCTGGACCGACGCGCGACCCGACTCGCGACTGCTCGCCGGGGCCGGCGTCGTCGTCGAGGGCCAGGACGACGCTCCTGACGTGCTCGAGATGGTGGTCCGGCCCGACTGCCGGCAGCGTGGGATCGGCACCGCCCTGACCGAGGCGCTCACCACGAACGCGCTCTCCCCCGAAGCCGGTCGCGTGCAGCGGGCCTGGGCCCATGGCGAGCACGACGCCGCCGCCCGGCTCGCCCGACGCTACGGCTGGACCCCGGTCCGGGAGCTCTGGCGGATGCGGGCTCACCGACCTCGACGAGGCGCCCGCCCCCGAGCTGCCGGAGACCGTCACCCTGCGCGGCTTCCGCCCCGGCGTCGACGACCAGGCCTGGCTGGCCGCGAACGCGGCGGCCTTCGCCGATCACCCCGAGCAGGGCCGGCTCACCCTGGAGGACCTGCACGCCCGGATGGCCGAGGACTGGTTCGACCCGGAGGGATTCCTGCTGGCCTGGGAGGGCGAGGAGCTCCTCGGGTTCCACTGGACCAAGGTCCAGGGCGCGAGCTCGGCGAGGTCTACGTGGTCGGCGTCGTGCCTGCGCCCGCGGGCGGGGCCTGGGCCGCAGCCTCACCCTGGCCGGGATCGAACATCTGCACCGGGCCGGGCTGGCCGCCATCATGCTCTATGTCGACGCGGACAACACCGCCGCGGTGGAGCTGTACAAGAAGCTCGGATTCACCAAATGGGATGCTGACACGATGTACGCCCCGACCGTGGAGCCCGACGCCGAACCAGCCTGATATCTTGGTCTCTCGTGAGCTCCTCCGAGACCATGAGCAAGGTCCCCCGCCGCAGAACTGTCACGGTCTCCGATGACGGGCCGGATGCCGAGATACTCGCCGCAGGCGCCCTGTGCTGGCGCCTCCGCCGCGGGGAGCTCGAGGTCCTGCTGATCCACCGCCCCCGCTACGACGACTGGTCCTTCCCCAAGGGGAAGCTCGACGAGGGTGAGACCCTCCCGGAGTGCGCGGTCCGCGAGGTCCGCGAGGAGATCGGGCTCAAGGTCCGGCTCGGGATGCCGCTGCCGATCACGCGGTACTCCGTGGGCAAGGCGCGCGGGGCCAAGAACGGCAACGGCGGCAACGGCGGCAACGGCCGTAAAGATAAGGCCGTCTGGTACTGGGCCGCCCAGGTCGCTGAGGGCACCCCGATCCCCGACGGCGAGGAGGTCGACGAGACCGCCTGGGTCAGCGTGGACCGGGCTCGGGAGCTGCTGACCAATCGCGGCGACGTGCTGCCGCTGGACGAGCTGGCCCGCCTGAACGCAGACCGCCGGCTGCACACCCTGCCCTTCGTCGTGCTGCGCCATGCCAAGGCCAAACCGCGCTCCTCCTGGTCCCGAGCCGAATCCGAGCGTCCGCTGGCGGCCACCGGAAAGCGCCAGGCCCGATCTGTGGAGCGGCTGCTGATCTGCTGGCGGCCCCGCCACCTGGAGTCCAGCCCGTGGAGACGCTGCGCCGAGACCATCGCCCCCTACGTCAAGGCCCACCGGAGCCGAGCCACCTACCGGAAGTCCTTCACCGAGAAGCGCGCCGAGGCCCACCCCGAACGGACCCGGACCCGGGTCCGACGCTGCCTGGAGCTGCTGCTGCCGACGCTGATCTGCAGCCACCGCCCGGTGCTGCCGCTGATCCTGGACACCATGGGCGGCTGGCTGCAGGACCCCCAGCTGTTCCAAGCGATCCCGGACGAGGACCCCTACCTGCGCCCAGGTGCGGTGCTGGTGGCCCAGCAGGCCATGGACCGCGACGGAGAGATCGTCTCGATCGAGGTCTACGAGCCCTTCGAAGACTGAGCCGCGGCGGGACTCCTGACATCGGCAGGATGTGACGGTAGTCTCAATACATGAGTGCGCCCAAGAACGTCCACCCGACCGCCGAGCTGAACATCGACGAGGACCGGGGCCGGGCCGAGCTCTGGGACACCATCAACGGGAGGCGCACGTTCATCGGGTTCATCGGCTTCACCCCCGAAACCCTGCGCGGCCAGGAGGTCACCCTTCTGCAGCACACCATCGTGCACCCGCAGTACGGCAGGCAGGGCTACGCCCGCTGCCTGGTCACCCTGCTGCTGGACCAGCTCCAGACCGAGGGCCGGCTCTTCGCCTCCGAATGCACCTACGTGGACGCCTATCTGCACCGGTACCCCGAATACCGCTCCCTGCAGGCCACCTTCTCCTGAGCCCAGGGACCGACGGGCCCGCTGACGGGCCTCCTGACAGACCCTCGGCCGCCACCGGTATGCTGATGCCGTGAACTCGCCGATCCCCACCCCGTACGAGGACCTGCTCGCAGACGTGCTGAACACCGGCACCGCCAAGTCTGACCGCACCGGAACCGGCACCAGAAGTGTCTTCGGGCGTCAGATCCGGTTCGATCTCGCGGAGTCCTTCCCTCTGATCACCACCAAACGAGTGCACTTCAAGTCCGTGGCGCTGGAGCTGCTCTGGTTCCTGCGCGGGGACTCCAACGCCGGCTGGCTTCAGGAGCGCGGTGTGCGGATCTGGAACGAATGGGCTGGCGAGGACGGCGAGCTCGGCCCGATCTATGGGGTGCAGTGGCGCTCCTGGCCGACGCCGGACGGCGGACACATCGATCAGATCGAGCAGCTGATCAGCTCGCTGAGGACGGACCCCGACTCCCGGCGCCACGTGGTGAGCGCATGGAACCCGGCGCAGATCGATCAGATGGCGCTGCCCCCGTGCCACATCATGTTCCAGTTCTACGTGGCCGAGGGTCGACTCTCCTGCCAGCTCTACCAGCGCAGCGCCGACATGTTCCTCGGTGTGCCCTTCAACATCGCCTCCTATGCGCTGCTGACCCGGATGGTGGCCCAGCAGGTGGGGCTGACCCCGGGGGAGTTCATCTGGACCGGCGGGGACTGCCATATCTATGACAATCACGTGGAGCAGGTGCAGCAGCAGCTCTCGCGCACCCCCTACCCGGCGCCCACCCTGGCGATCACGCGCACCCCGGACTCGATCTTCGACTACGAGTTCGAAGACTTCGAGGTCCGCGACTACCAGCACCACCCTGCGATCAAAGCCTCCGTGGCCGTATGAGCGGCGGCTCGGCCACCACTGAGATCGGCATGATCTGGGCGCAGACCCACACCGGTGTCATCGGCGATGCCGGGGCCATGCCCTGGCACCTGCCCGAGGACCTGGCGCACTTCAAGACCACCACTCGCGGCGCTCCGGTGGTGATGGGACGACGGACCTGGGAATCCTTCCCGGAGAAGTACCGACCACTCCCTGGCCGCCAGAACATCGTGATCACCACTGATGCGCACGCCGCCGAGCAGATCCACGAGCGGGGCGGCCACCCCGTGGCAAGCCTGGACGAAGGGCTCGAGCTCGCCTCCGGCTTCGCGACGGAGCGTATCTGGGTCATCGGCGGCGGCCAGGTCTACTCCGAGACCGTGACCCGCGGGATCGCGGACCTCGCGGTGATCACCGTGATCCAGAGCCCAGCCTCCGGTGACACCTCGGCCCCGGCGCTCACCGCCGATTGGGAGCTGACCCGACGCGATCCCGCCGTGGGCACGCATCAGGGCGCCAACGGACTTCAGTACCACATCGAGACCCACCGACGGAAGCCTGAGATGACCGAGACCTCCCGCGCCACCGAGGCCCAGCCAGCCGCGCCGAACACCGCCCAGGCCGCGCCGAAGTCCGCGCCGCAGGCCATGCCGCAGAGCGCCTCTCAGGCCACCCCTCAGGGCGCGTCGCAGAGCCCGGACCAGGCCTCCCAGGCGACCTCCACGAATCTGATGATGCTGGGCCTCGGCGGATATCTGATCCTGCCGTTCCTGGCCCTGTTCACGGTGACCCTCGGCTTCGTCCTGGTGCTCAATGACCGGATCCTGCCCGGTCTGGCCTTCCTATTCGTCGCCCAGCTCTGGGTTGCCGGAGGGCTGTGGGCGCATCTGAAGCGCCGTCGGCTGCTCCAGGAGATCAAGGAGGCCAGAGGCTCCACGGAAAGCCCGGAGACTCCCGGCGCCAGGGGCTGACTCTGACGCGCTGAGCCGACTCCGCTACCCTGGAGGCATGACTTCTGCCGTGAATTCCTCCGTGTCCCCTGCCCTCTCCGCCGTGCCCGGTGAGACCCCCTCGGTGGGTCTGATCGGTTGGCGCGGCATGGTCGGCTCGGTGCTGATCAACCGGATGCTCGAGGAGGGGGACTTCGCGCACATCAACCCGGTGTTCTTCTCCACCTCCAACGCCGGGGGCCAGGCACCGAGCTTCGAGGGCGTCACGCCTGAGGAGACCATCCTGCAGGACGCCTTCGATCTGGACACGCTGATCAAGCTGCCGATCATCGTCACCGCCCAGGGTGGGGACTACACCTCTGAGGTCTACCCGAAGCTGCGTCAGGCCGGCTGGGACGGGATCTGGATCGATGCCGCCTCCACCCTGCGCATGGCCGAGACCTCGATCATCGCGCTGGACCCGATCAACCGCGAGGTCATCGACGCCGGTCTGGCCGCCGGGGTCAAGGAGTTCATCGGCGGCAACTGCACCGTCTCGAACATGCTGATGGGCCTGGGCGGGCTGTTCACCAATGACCTGGTCGAGTGGGGCACCGCCATGACCTATCAGGCGGCCTCCGGCGGCGGCGCGAAGCATATGCGGGAGCTGCTGAACCAGTTCGGCACGCTGCATTCCACGGTCGCCGAGGACCTCAGCGACCCCGCCGCGGCGATCCTGGACATCGACCGCGCGGTGCTCGACGCCCAGCGCAACGACCTCGACGCCACCCAGTTCGGCGTCCCGCTGGCCGGCTCGCTGATCCCCTGGATCGACGCGGATCTGGGCAATGGCGTGGCCAAGGAGGAATGGAAGGCCGGGGTCGAGACGAACAAGATCCTGGGCCGCGGTGAGAACCTCGCCCCCGGGGTGACCTCCCGCGGCGAGGCCGTGCCCTTCGACTCGCTCTGCGTGCGGGTGGGCGCGCTGCGCTCACACTCGCAGGCGCTGACGCTGAAGCTGCGCGAAGACCTGCCGCTGGCCGAGATCGAGCAGATCGTCGCCTCGGGCACCGAGTGGTCCAGCTTCGTCCCCAACGAGAAGGAAGCCACCGTGGCACGGCTGACCCCGGTGGCGGCCACCGGCTCGCTGGAGATCCCGGTGGGGCGGATCCGCAAGCTGGAGATGGGTCCGGAGTACATCTCCGCGTTCACCGTCGGAGACCAGCTGCTCTGGGGCGCCGCCGAGCCGCTGCGCCGGATGCTGCTGATCACGGTGGGCAAGCTCTGATCCCAGGGCTGTAGAGCTTCTGGACCGGCTCCGGGGCACCCCGGAGCCGGCCGGGCCGACCTGAGGTCTGGCTAGAGCGCGTGGCCGATCAGCACGGGTTCTTCATGCATCGTGATGCCGAAGGCCGTGCTGACCTGTTCCCGGGCAGCCCGGGCCACGGCGAGCAGGTCATCTGTGGTCGCTGAGCCTCGGTTGGTCACCGCCAGCGTGTGCTTGGTGGAGAGCGAGGCCCGGCCCTCGGCGATGCCGGTTCCCTGCGCCCCGCGCCCGGCCACCGGCCCGTCGGGCAGTCCGAAGCCCTTCCCGCAGCCCGCGTTGTCGATCAGCCAGGCCGCGGAGAGCTTGACCAGCGGGGCACCCGCCTCGTCGACCCCGGCGGAGAACCGCGGCGCCCCGGCAGGGAGCGCTGCGGCGACCTCGCGCGGGACGATCGGGTTGGTGAAGAAGGAACCGGTGGACCAGGTGTCATGGTCGCCTTCGCTCAGCACCATGCCTTTGCCCTCGCGCAGCCGCAGCACCGTGCTGCGGACCTCCTTCAGCGGGGCGCGGCGCTCGTGGTCCGCGCTCTCGGCGTCGAGTCCCAGGGTCCGGGCCAGCTCGCCGTAGCGCACCGGGGCGGAGAGCCCGTCGGGGCGGTTCTGCAGCAGGAAGCGGACCTGGGTGACCACGTAACGGGGTGAACCGTGCACGGTGGTCTGCTTGAGCACCGAGTCGCGGTAGCCGAATCCCAGCTCGGCGTTGCTGAAGCGCACCAGCTCGCCGTGCTCTCGGTCCCAGGCCTGGATGTCCTTGATCGTGTGGGCCACATCGGCGCCGTAGGCGCCCACATTCTGCACCGGGACCGCTCCAGTGGCGCCGGGGATCCCGGAGAGCGCCTCCAGTCCGGTGAGGCCGCGGGCCACGCTGAACCGGACCAGGTCGTCCCAGTTGTGCCCGGCGGCGACGGAGACCAGGACCTCACGGTCGCCGTGGAACTCGGTGCTGATCCCGTTGAACGCCAGCTGCAGCACGGTGCCGGGGAAGCCGTTCTCGGTGACCAGCAGGTTCGATCCGCCGCCCAGCACGATGAGCGTGTCCTCGCCGCGCTCACGTGCGGCGTGGTCTGGCAGCGGGTGCTCCCGAAGCACCTCCAGCGCCTGCTCGGGGGTCTCTGCGCGGACCCACCGGCCAGCGGGTCCGCCGACCCGGGCCGTGGTGTGATCGCTGAAGCGGCGCAGCGATACGCGGGGGGAGGTTTCAACACTGGTCACAGCCCAGAAGCCTACCCGGCGTCGCTGAAATGGTCATCTGCGCGCCGCGCAGGTGCTGACTACTCGCCCAGCGGGTGCAGCACTCGCCGCAGGAAGTCCTGGGTGCGCGGCTGCTGGGGGTCACCGATGACCGCAGCGGCGGGGCCCTCCTCGACCACGAGGCCCTGGTCCATGAAGACCACCCGGTCCGCCACCTCGCGGGCGAAGCCCATCTCATGGGTCACCACGAGCATGGTCATCCCGGCCTGGGCGAGCTTGCGCATGCTGGCGAGCACGTCGCCCACGGTCTCGGGGTCCAGCGCGGAGGTCGGCTCGTCGAAGAGCATCAGCTGAGGCTTCATGGTCAGCGCCCGGGCGATGGCCACCCGCTGCTGCTGTCCGCCCGAGAGCTGGTCGGGCCGGCGCTCGGAGAGGTGCTCGAGCCCGACCGCGTCGAGCTGGGCCAGCGCCTCGGTCTCCGCCTCGGCCTTGGACTGTCCCAGCACCCGGCGCGGGGTGATGGTGCAGTTCTCCAGCACGCTCAGATGCGGGAACAGGTTGAACTGCTGGAAGACCATGCCGATCTGCCGGCGCATGGCGTCGAGGTTGACGTCCGGGTGGGTGGCCTCGTGCTCGCCCACGGTGATCGTGCCCGCGTTGGGGGTCTCCAGCCGATTCACGCAGCGCAGCAGCGTGGACTTTCCGGAGCCGGAGGCGCCGATCAGGCAGACCACCTCGCCGGGCGCCACGCTCATATCGATGCCTTTGAGCACCTCGTTGTCCCCGAAGGACTTGTGCAGCCCGGTGATGGTCACCCCGGCCGCGGAGGTGCCGTGGCCGCCGGGCACACCGGTGCCCTTGGCCGCGGTGGTCTCAGGGCGCGGGGTCCTCGCTGCGTCGCTCTGGCTCTGGCTCTGGCTCTGGCTCATGTTCGCGTCCATCTCTACTTCTTCGCCGTGCGGGGGTTGCGGTGCTCCATGCGGCGGGCCAGCAGCGACAGCGGCACGGTCAGCAGCAGGTAGCAGAATCCGGCCACCACCAGCGGGGTCAGTCCCGCCTGGTAGATGTTGATGCCGTCGCGGCCCATCTTGGTCAGCTCGGCGGCACCGCCGGCCATGCCGACCACGAAGATCAGCGAGGAGTCCTTGGTCAGCAGGATCGCCTCATTGGTCAGCGGAGGCAGCACGATCCGGAAGGCCTGCGGGATCTGGATGGTGACCATGGCGCGCCAGGCGGGCATGCCCAGCGCGCGGGCCGCCTCGAGCTGTCCCTTGGGGACGGCCTGCAGGCCGGCGCGCAGGGTCTCGGCGATATATGCGCTGGCCACGATGGCCAGCGCCGAGCCGGCGATCTGCAAGGTGGAGAGGTTCCACCCGAAGGCCAGCGACGCACCGAAGCCGAGCGCGATGAACACCAGGATCGCAGGGATGCCTCGGAAGAACTCGATGTAGGCGGTGGCCACCCACCGGTACACCGGGAACGAGGACATGCGCATCAGCGCCAGCAGCGTTCCGCCGAGCAGACCGAAGACGAAGCCCACCACCGTGTACTGGACCGTGTTGAACAGTCCGACGGTGATGATCTCCGGGAACATCGGTCCCAGGTTCTCGAAGGCGAAGAAGCTGCCGCGGATCGCGGTCCAGTCGATCAGGATGGCCAGCACGATCACGACTGCAAGGAAGATCCCTGCCTGGATCCCGAGGCTCAGTCGCGCTCGGTCACGGGTTGTCATTGCCATGAGGGTTATTCGTCACCCTCGTCTTCGGTGGCGGCGTCCTCGGCGGGCTCCTCCTCAGAAGCCTCGTCGGAAGCCTCGTCCTCGGCACCTTCGCCCTCTTCGGGGGTGTCACCCTCGCGGAACCAGCGGTCCTCGAGCTCTTCCATGCCGCCGGAGGCGTCCAGCTCGGCAAGGACCTGGTTGACCGCGTCGATCAGCTGATCGTTGCCGGTCGCCACGGCGATCCCGAGCTGCTCGCCGGTGTCGATCTCCTCGATGAACTCCGCCGTGTCAGATTCGCCGGCCTGGTAGCCCAGGATGGAGATGTTGCCGATGGCAGCCTCCACCTGGCCGGATTCCAGGCCCTGGATCAGCAGGCCGGAATCGGAGTACTCGCGCACCTCATAGCCCTGCTCCTCGGCGAAGTCGGAGCCCGTGGTCTCGGTCTGCACCCCCACGGTGAGGCCCTCGAGGTCGTCGAGTGAGCTGACGTCGGCCTCGGTGACGGCGAGCAGGCCCAGGTTGTCATCGAGGTAGGGCTCGGAGAAGAGCATGTTGCCCGCGCGCGCCTCGGTGATGGACATGCCGGAGATCGCCAGGTCACAGGTGCCGGCGTCAAGCGCCACCCCGGATTGGATGCCTTCGAAGCCGGTCTGCACGACCTCCAGCTCCGCGTCCAGCGCGCCGGCGATGACCTCGGCGATGTCGATGTCGAAGCCGACGACGGCGCCGTCCTCGTCGTAGTACTCGAAGGGCGGGTAGGGACGTCGGAGCAGACCTGCAGGGTGCCCTCGTTGTTCAGCTCGACCTCGCCGAGATCGAGATCCACGGTGATCTCGTTCTGCGGCTCGGCCTCGAGGCTTTCGCCACCTTCTTCACTGTCGCCGCAGGCGGTCAGCAGAAGTGCTGCCAGCGCGGAGGCGCCTACGGCCTTGGCCGCGGTCTTGTGCATGGGCATGTTGGGATCCTTAGGTTGATCAGCAGAAACCGACATCAGGCGGTTTCCGCGAGTATACGGTGAGGCTGTGTCCCCGCCCTATGTCAGCGGTGCGAGAGCTTGACGGCGTGTCCGCCCGGCAGACCCGCAGCTGCCTCAGCATTCCAGACGGCACGGGACAGCGCCAGGCCTGGAACGCGGCGAGGTCCTAGAGCTGCACCACGGCCTGGGACTTCGCGAGCACCTTGGTGCGGACCGGGTCTGGGTGCGCTCCCCTACCCGGTTCCTCCTCGGCGGCCGGTTCGGTCAGCAGCTCCACGCTCAGATCGATCCGGACCCGGCGCTGCTCGGCGTCCACCGCGCCGATCTTGCCGCTGAGCTGCAGCCGCGCGGTCGGGGTCTCCGGGGACCCCGAGGCCGCATCCGGGACCGGGACCGGCTTGGTGAACCGGGACTGATAGTCCACGATGGCACCCGGGTCGCCCGCCCACACGCTGACCAGGTCCACGGCTGATCCCATGGTGAGCATGCCGTGGGCGATGACCCCGTCGAGCCCGACCTCCCGGGCGAAGCGGTCGTTCCAGTGGATCGGGTTGTGGTCGCCGGAGGCGGCGGCGTAGCGGATCAGGTCCGCGCGGGAGAAGCTCAGCTCACGGGTCCCGATCTGCTGGCCCTTCTCGAGCTCTTCGAAGACCGGCGTGCTCATGCGTCATCTCCTGAGTTGCGGACCAGCAGGCTGGAGGTCACGGTGGTCCGCGCAGACCCGTCCTCGGCGCTGATCTGCACCACTGTGGTGACCATCGCGCCGGCACCCATGGTGCGGATCCGTTCCAGGGTGACCTGGGAGCTCAGCGTGTCTCCGGCCAGGATCGGGCTGTGGTGGGTGAAGCGCTCCTCGGCGTGGACCACGCGGGAGAAGTCGATGCCGGCCTCGGCGTCGTTCACCACGGCCGCCTCGGCGCGCTGTGCGATGACCACCGCGAAGCTCGGCGGTGCGACCAGATCGCGGTGACCCAGCTCCCGGGCGGCCTCGACGTCGTGGTGCGCCGGGTGCTCGGCCTGCACGGCGAGCGCGAACTCGCGGATCGCCTCGCGGCTGACCTGGAACGGCGCGGCGGGAGGGTACTGGTGGCCCTGGCGTTCTGGGTTGATCATTCAGTCGTCCTTCGCTCGGCGGGAGAGGATCTGGGCGGCCTGGCGTCGGCGCAGTCCGATGGCGATCAGGTGGCTCAGGATTCCGGCGCCCAGGAAGACCAGACCGGTGCGCTGCAGCGCGCCGGTCATCTCCTCGGCATCGAGCAGCGCCGCCAGCACCACCAGGATCACGCCCACGGCGGTGGAGGCCATGCCCAGGACCAGGGTGACCCGGTAGGCGCGCGTCCCGCTGCTCCACGGGTCAAAGGACTGAGTGCTCACGGCCGCCAGCTTACAGGGACCGAGGGGGCGAGCTCGAAAAACCTCACAGCGCCCGGCGCGGAGTATGAGCCTGGTTTATCGCAGCCGAAACTCCCCGCTCCACTGTCGGAAACACGGTCTTGTCAGAGTGGGAGCACCATCACCGGACCACCGGACCCCGAAGGGTCACCGTGCGGCCCAGCCCCGCGAGACGCCAGGAAGCAGGACATCGCGATGAACCCCCAGAGCTCCACCGCCACGGCTGAACACCACAGTCCGACCGCCGAGACCGCCGCGCCGACCGACCGGCTGGTCGTCGAAGAGGGTCGCTGGATCACCAACTGGCAGCCGGAGAACGCCGAATTCTGGGAGGGGCCTGGCCGCCCGACGGCACGGCGGAACCTGATCTGGAGCGTGTTCTGCGAATTCCTCGGGTTCGCCGTATGGCAGCTCTGGTCGGTCACGGTGGTCTTCCTGCCCCTGGTCGGCTTCGATCTGACCACCTCCGAGCAGTTCTGGCTGGTGTCGCTGCCACCGCTGGTGGGAGCAACGCTGCGGGTCCCCTACAGCTTCATGGTGGCGATGATCGGCGGACGCAACTGGACCATCATCTCCGCGCTGCTGCTGCTGATCCCCACCGTGGCGATGGCGCTGACCCTGGGGAACCCGGAGACCCCGAACTGGGCGCTGTTCGCCATCGCGGCGGCAGCCGGGTTCGGCGGCGGCAACTTCTCCTCCTCGATGGCCAACATCACCTACTTCTATCCGGCCAGGGAGAAGGGCGCGGCGCTGGGCGTCAACGCCGCCGGCGGCAACCTCGGGGTCGCCGTCGCCCAGTTCACCGTGCCGATCGTGGTCACCGCATTCGCCTTCGGCGCGCTGCAGCCGAACCTGCCCGCCGCCGGGCTGTTCTGGATCCCGTTCATCCTGCTCGCCGCCTGGGGTGCGCGGAAGTACATGCATAACCTCTCCCACGCCAAGAACGACCTCAAAGGCTCGCTCTCGGCGCTGAAGGAGAAGCATCTGTGGATCATCTCGCTGATCTACATCGGCACCTTCGGCTCCTTCATGGGCTTCGGCTCGGTGTTCCCGACCCTGATCAACATCCAGTTCCCCGAGTTCTCCAGCATCCAGGTCCTCGGCGCCGCGCTCTCGCTGGCCTTCCTCGGCCCACTGGTGGGCTCCCTGGCCCGACCTTATGGCGGCAAGCTCGCCGACCGGATCGGCGGCGCCCGGGTGACCATCACCAGCTTCCTGGCCATGGCGGGCGTCACCGCTGCGTGGTGCTGACGCTCTCGATGGCGAACTTCTGGATCTACCTGCTGCTGTTCCTGGCGCTGTTCACGCTCACCGGCGTGGCCAACGGGTCCAGCTACCGGATGATCCCGGTGGTCTTCAAGCTCTCGGTCGACCCGGCCGACCGGGTGGGGCACGAGCGCAAGGCCTCCTCGGCGCTGGGTCTGATCGGCTCGATCGGGGCCTACGGCGGGTTCGCGATTCCACAGATCCTGCGGATCTCCAACGAGTCCACCGGATCCTTCGACATCGCCTTCTGGGTCTTCGCCGCCGGCTACATCGCCCTGGCCGGACTGACCTGGTTCGTCTACATGCGCCCCGGCACCGTCTTCGCTCGCGCCAACGTCTGATGCCGGCGCACAAGACCACCCGCGAGGTCGGGACCCACTGCCCCTACTGCGCACTGCAGTGCGCCATGACGCTGCAGATCACCGAGAGACCCAACGGCGCGGTGACGGTGGACGGCGCCGGGCCGGCCTCTCCAGAGATCACGGTCCAGGGCGCGGAGTTCCCGACCAACCGGGGGCGACTGTGCCGCAAGGGCAGCACCGCCGCGGAGCTGCTGAGCTCCCGCCACGACCGGCTCCGCTCCCCCTTGATCGCAGAGACCGACGACGAGGGTGAGCGCGGATTTCGCGAGGCCTCCTGGGAGGAGGCGCTGGATCACATCGCGGACCGGCTGCGCAGCATCCAGGCCGCCCACGGCCGGGACGCGGTCGGGGTGTTCGGCTCCGGCAGCCTGACCAATGAGAAGACCTATGCGCTGGGGAAGTTCGCCCGAGTCGCGCTGGGGACCGCCCAGATCGACTACAACGGCAGGTTCTGCATGTCTTCGGCGGCCAAGGCCTCCACCGAGGTCTTCGGACTCGACCGCGGACTGCCGTTTCCACTCACGGATCTCGACGCCGCCTGCACGGTCCTGCTGCTGGGCTCCAACGTGGCAGACACCATGCCGCCGTTCGTGCAGCACCTCGAAGGGGCCCGGTCCAAGGGCGGGCTGATCGTGGTGGACCCGCGGCGCAGCACCACCGCTGAGCTCACCGCCGAGGGTGCCGGCTTACATGTGGCCCCGGCGCCCGGCGGGGACCTGGTGCTGCTGCTCGCGCTGGCCAACGTGCTCTTCGAGGAGGGTTACACCGATCAGCGCTACCTCGCGCAGCGGGTCAGCGGCACCGAGGAGTTCCGCAGGTCCACCGCCGCGTGGTGGCCCGAGCGGGCTCAGGCCGCCACCGGCGTCGGCGCGGACCAGATCCGCTTCATCGCTCGCCGACTGGGCTCGGCCGCCGTGCGCGCCCGCCACGGCGGGGACCCGGTGTTCATCCTGACCGGGCGCGGAGTGGAGCAGCACCGCGACGGCACCGACACCGCCCGGGCGGCGATCAGCCTCGCGCTGATCCTGGGTCTGCCCGGCGGCCGTGGCGGCTACGGGACCCTGACCGGGCAGGGCAACGGGCAGGGCGGCCGTGAACTGGGACAGAAGTCTGATCAGCTCCCTGGCCTGCGCTCGATCACCTCGCCCACCGACCGGGCGCACATCGCCGAGGTCTGGGGCGTGGCCCCGGATTCGATCCCCGGCCCCGGGACCCCAGCCACCCAGCTGCTGCACACCATGGGGACTCGGACCGAGAAGGGGCCTGAAGGGATCCGCGCCCTGCTAGTGCATGGCTCGAACGTGGCGGTCTCCGCGCCGGACAGCTCCCGGGTGCTGCAGAACCTGCGCGCACTGGACCTTCTGGTAGTGGCCGACTTCTTCCTCTCCGAGACGGCCGCCGAGGCCGACGTCGTCCTGCCGGTCCTGCAGTGGGCCGAGGAAGAGGGCACCATGACCAGCCTCGAAGGCCGGCTGCTGCGCCGCCGTCGGGCGGTGGACCCGCCCCCGGGCTCTCGTTCCGAACTATGGATCTTCGCCGAGCTGGCCCGCCGACTCGGAACCCCCACCGGCTTCCCCACCGACCCGGCTGAGGTGTTCGAAGAGATCCGCCGGGCCACCGCAGGAGCGAGCGCCGACTACTCCGCCATGAGCTGGGAGCTGTTGGACACCGGCCACGCAGGCTACTGGCCGCACCCGACGACCGGTGAACCATCCGCAGACACCGGCAGGCCGGGTGGGCCCGAGCTCACCAGCACCGGGGAGCCGATCATCGGGACCCCTCGAATGTTCACCTCGCGCTTCGCGCACCCCGATGGCCGGGCGGCGCTGCGTGGAATCCGACCGCGCGGCCAGGCGGCGCCGGGCGCAGCGGAACTGACCTTCACCACGGGCCGGCTCATGGAGCACTATCAGTCGGGCAACCAGACCCGGCGGGTGCCGGCCCTGGACGCCGCGCACCCGCAGGTGACGGTTCAGGTCCACCCGGCCACCGCGCGCCAGTTCGGGCTGACCGAGCACGGCTTGGCCGTGGTGGAGAACGCCCAGGGAGCACTGACCGCGAAGGTCGTCCTCGATGCCGGGATCCGCGCGGACACAATCTTCTCACCCTTCCACTTCGGCGGCCGAGGTGCCGCCAACCTGCTCACCCGGGGCCTGACCGACCCGGATTCGAAGATGCCGGAGTTCAAGAACACCCCGGTGCGGATCCGCCCCGCCACAGCTCTGGAGGCCGCCGCATGAGCCAGAGAATTCCGCACCTGCTGGTGCTCGGCTTCGGCCCGGTCGCGGCCCGACTCATCGATGAGCTCCTCGGGGAGGTCACCGCAGGAAGGCTGCGCCTGACCGTGATCGGGGCCGAGACGACCCGGCCTATCAGCGCATCCGCATCGGAGACGTCTCCGTGGGCCGGATCCGGCCGGCCGACCTCGCGCTGACCGACCTTGAGACCCTGCGTGCGGCCGGCGTCGAGGTGCGCACGGCGGTGTCCGCCACCGAAATCGACCGAGAGCACCGCCAGGTGACGCTCGAGGACGGCGGCACGCTCTCCTACGACCGGCTGGTGCTGGCCACCGGTGCGGAGCCGCTGACGCCCAGCTTCGAGGTGGAGTCCCGACGCGGGGGATCCATCGACGCGGAGGTCAGACCCAGCGGACTGCCGGAGGGGATCCTGGCGCTGCGCGAGATGGGTGATGCGCTGCGCCTGGCCGAGGTCGTGCGTCGCGGCGAGCCGGTGATCGTGCTCGGTGGAGGCGTGCTCGGCGTCGAAGCCGCGCTGGCCATCGCTGAGGTCGGCGCCCCGGTGACCCTGGTCCACCGCGGCAACGTGCCGATGAGTCGGCAGATGGACACCGATGCCGGGATGCTGCTGCGCCGCGAGCTGATCCACGCCGGGGTCCAGATGCGGGCGGCGGCAGACATCACCACAGTCATCGCCGAATCCGGCAGCCTGTGCGCCGTGCGAACCTCCCTGGGAGAGAAGCTGTCCGCCTCGCTGCTGGTCACCTGCATCGGAGTCCGCGCTCGGGACCGGCTCGCCGCGGCGGCCGGCCTCCTGACCCGTTGGGGGGTGCTCACCGATCGGGCATGCCGCAGCGTCACCGACCCGCGGATCTACGCGATCGGTGACTGCGCCACCGTGGACGGGAAGGTCTCCGCAGGACTGATCACCCCGGGCTGGGAGCACGCCGCGACCGCCGCCCGGGCCCTGCGCGAGGACCTCGAGCTGGAGCAGGCGCTCGAACGCGATGCCGCCGGCGCCCCGGTGCACCTGGAGGCCCGGACCGGGCTGGACGTGATCCTGCTGAAGTCCCACACGCTCAACGTCGCCTGCGCCGGAAGCACCGACGTGGACCCCTGGGACCCCGAGTCGCCCACCGTGTCCACCTGGTCAGACCCCAAGGGTGGCCAGTACCTGCGCATCGTCTCAGAGGCGGACCGGATGCTCGGGTTCGTCTCGGTGGGCATGCCGCGCTCGGCCGCCGAGCTGGCCATGCATGCCGGACGCGGCACACTCCCGGTGACCGACCGCACCGCACTGCTGGCCGCCGAGCACGCCACCCGTGAGGCCCAGCTGGGCACGCAGGATGTGCTGTGTCGCTGCGCCGGGCCACCCTGGCCCAGGTGCAGGATGCCGCCGCCTGCGCCGGCACCGTGGAGGAGGTCGGGGCAGCCTGCCGGGCCGGCACCGGCTGCGGCACCTGCCACGTGCGCATCGAGCAGGTGCTCGCCGCCGAGACCCCCGAACAGCTGCCCAAAGCGGTGCACGCCTGAGCACCGCGGGGCGGACCGGCAGGTCGGCCGCTCAGACCGCAAGCCGGTACCCGCGCTTGACCACGGTGCTCACCAGTCCGGTGACCGGCAGCGACTTGCGCAGCCGGGAGACCCACATCTCCAGGGCGTGCTCCGAATCGCACTGGCCCAGCACCTGCATCAGATGGTCGCGGGAGAGCACCGCCCCCTCGGCCTTGACCAGCGCTCGCATCAAGGACAGCGGGCCCGGCGGCAGACGCACCGCTTCGTCGGTGACCTGCGGCACCCGCACCTCGGAGCCGCGCAACTCCACCGGGCCGTGCCGGGTGGAGATCCGCAGCGTCTGGTGCTCCTCCAGGTGGTCGCAGACCAGCTTGATCATCGCGCCCAGACGCCAGCGGGAGGGGATGATCGGGCTGAGCCCGGCGTCGTAGAGCGGTCCAGCGGTCACGGCGCCCACCGCCACCGAGACCACGTCTCCGCGCAGCGCGGCCACCAGCGCCTCGAACCTGCCGTACTGCCGGGCCACCGAGAGGAACGCCTCCACGGCCGGGGCGGCGGTGAAGGTGACCAGATCGAGCTGGCGTTCGATCACGGCGTCGATCATGCGCAGCAGGTCTGAATCCTCATCGGGCTTGGTCCAGGTATAGGGCAGCACGGTGACCACCGTGGCGCCGGCCGCCTTCAGCCGGTGGATCTGGGAGTCATCACTGGCCCCGTGCTGCTGCAGCGCCACGGTCTTGTCCCGCACGTCCCGGGTCAGCAGCATCTCCACCACGGTGGCGGTGCGCTCGTCCTCGGCGGAGCCGTCGTCGTCGAGCCCTGCCGCCCGGACCGCGCCGCGCGCCTTGGGACCGCGGACCAGGATCGTGGCCTTCTCCAGGGTCTCGAAGAGCTCGGTGCTCAGCCCGTAGGTGTCGGCCGCCTCGGACCAGCGGCGCATCCCGTAGGCGGTGGTGATGATCGCGAAGTCCGGTGCGGCCTCGATCACCCTGCGGGTGTCCTGCTGCAGGGTCACGGATTCGGTCAGCGCGACGATCCGCAGCGCAGGGGCATGCATCACCTCGGCCCCGCGACGTCGGAAGGCGCAGATCAGGTCCTCGCTGCGTCGGTCCGAGGTGACCCCGATCCGGAAGCCCGCCAGGGTCTGCGGCACGGAGGCCGTGGCCTCCCCAGCGGGACCGGCGGGCATCGAGGCGCTGGAGGAGCTCACCGTGGTCATCAGAGCACCGCCCCGGCCATGGCGCGGATGACCTGTTCCCCAGCGACCGCCGGGGAGGAGTCGGTGTCGGTGCGCGCCTCACCGGAGCAGGGCTCGGTCGCGGCCAGCCGGACCACCTCCCCGATGACCAGCACCGCCGGCGAGCGCAGCCTGGCCTCGGCCGCGACGCCGAGGATTTCGCCCAGGGGTGCGATGAGCACCCGCTGGTCGGGGCTGAAGCCGCGCTCCACGATGCCCACCGGGGTATCCCGGGTGAGCCCGTGGCGCTGCAGCCCGGTCATGGTGTGTCCCAGCGTGCCCACGCCCATCAGGATCACCGCGGTGCCGCCCAGCGCGGCCAGCCCGGCGAGCTCCTGCTCCCCGAGCGGGTCGTGTCCGGAGATCACGGTGAAGGACTTCGAGACGTTGCGGGCGGTCACCGGGATGCCGGCCGCGGCGGGCACCGCGATCGCCGAGGTGATGCCCGGGACCACTGTCACCGGGATGCCGGCGTCGCGGCAGGCGGCGACCTCCTCGCAGCCGCGTCCGAAGACGAACGGGTCACCGCCCTTGAGCCGCACCACTCGGCGGCCCCGGCGCGCGGCGTCGGTCATCATCGACTGGATGTCCTCCTGGGTCACCCGATGATGGCCCGGACGCTTGCCCACGTCGAAGAGCTCCGCGGCCGGGGCCCATTCGCGCAGCCCCTCGGTGGGTGCGAGCCGGTCGTAGAAGACCACGTCAGCGATCGCCAGCGCGTCGCGGGCTCGCACGGTCATCAGGTCGGCGGCTCCAGGTCCGCCCCCGATCAGTGTGACCTCTCCCAGATCCATCATGAGCTTCCCTCCGCCGGTGCCATATTGACGGGGGCCGGAGCACCCTCCCGCGCCCGCACTGCCGCCTGATGCGCTGCGTCTTCTCGGGCCATCTCTTCGCGCACCGGAATCCGCGGCCCGGTCAGCAGCACCGGGCCGTCTCCGGAGGCGGCCTCGGCCTTCTCCTGCTCGGTGGCCGGGCGACGCTGGCCGCGTTCCAGCACGTAGGCCAGTCCGGTGTCGGGGGCGTCAGGGGCGTTGACGAAGCTGCGGAAACGACGCAGCCGCTCCGGGTCGCGCAGCGTGGCGGCCCATTCATCCTCGTAACCATCCACGTGCTGGGCCATGGCCGCTTCCAGGTCCTCTCCGATGCCCAGCGAGTCCTTGACCACCACGTCGTAGACATGCTCGACTCCCCCGGGCAGCTCCTCGATCCAGCGGGCGGTGCGCTGGAGCCGATCCGCGGTGCGCACGTAGTACATGACGTAGCGGTCGATGTAGCGCAGCAGCGCCTCGTCGTCGAGGTCCTTGGCCAGCAGCTGGCCGTGGGCCGGTGTGGCCCCGCCGTTGCCGCCCACGTACATGTTCCAGCCGTCGCTGGTGGCGATCACGCCGACGTCCTTGGCCCGGGCCTCTGCGCACTCGCGGGCGCAGCCGGAGACGCCGAACTTCATCTTGTGCGGCGAGCGCAGTCCGCGGTACCGGTTCTCCAGCCGGATGCCCATGGCCACCGAGTCCTGGACCCCGTAGCGGCACCAGCTCGAACCCACGCACGACTTCACGTTGCGCAGCGCCTTGCCGTAGGCCTGTCCGGATTCAAAGCCGGCGTCGACCAGTCTGCGCCAGATCTGCGGCAGCTGTTCCAGCCGGGCGCCGAACATGTCCACCCGCTGCGCGGCGGAGATCTTGGTGTAGAGATCGAAGTCGGCTGCGACCTCGGCGATGACCTTCAGCTTCTGCGGGGTGATCTCCCCGCCGGGGATCCGCGGCATCACCGAATAGCTGCCGTCCTTCTGCATGTTCGCCAGCGCCCGGTCGTTGGTGTCCTGCAGCGAGCCGCGGCCCGATTCCAGGATGTATTCGGCGCCGTGCTGGGCGGCCAGGATCGAGGCCACCACGGGCTTGCAGATGTCGCAGCCGAGGTTGCGCTGCGCGTCCGCCGGGCTGCCGAACCGCTCGACGATCTCGGTGAAGGTTCTCAGCTGTGTGGCGCGCACGGCTTCGAAGAGTTCGGCGCGGGAGTGCCCGAAATGCTCACACAGCGCCTTGGAGACCTCCAGCCCCAGGGAGAGCATCTGACGCTCCATGATCTTCTTCACCATCGGGATGCAGGAGCCGCACTGGGTGCCGACCTTGGTGCAGCTCTTCATGGCGGCCATATCGGTGCAGCCGGGTGTGGTGGCGTCCCCGGCGACGGCGGACCGGATCTGGCCCGCGCAGATGTCCTTGCAGGAGCAGACCTGGGCGTCGTCGGGCAGCTCCAGGTCCAGCTCTGCCCCGCCGGCGGCGGAGAGGAAGGCGCCGGGGGCGGCGGGGAGCTCCCGGCCCAGCAGCGGGCGCAGTGAGGAATACGGGCTGGCGTCGCCGACGAAGACCCCGCCGAGCAGGGTGGTGGCGTCGTCGGTGACCACGATCTTCTGGTAGATCCCGCCGACGGCGTCGGCGTAGACCACCTCGAGCGCCCCGGGGGTCTCGGCGAAGGCGTCGCCGAAGGAGGCTACGTCCATCCCGGCGAGCTTGAGCTTCGCGGCGGTGTCGAACCCGACGAAGGCGGCCTGGCCACCGCTGAGCCGGTCGGCGACGACCTCGGCCATGGCGTTGGCCGGGGCGACCAGGCCCATGGAGATGCCCTGGTAGCTCGCGACCTCACCGATCGCCCAGATGTTCGGCGCCGAGCTGGCGCAGGTCTCGTCGATGACGACTCCCCCGCTCTCGGCGCAGTCGAGTCCTGCCGCGGCGGCGAGCTCGTCACGAGCGGTGATGCCGATGGCGGCGACGACGAGGTCGGCCGGGAGGTCTTCGGTCTGCGCGAACTCCAGCGTGTAGCGGCTGCGATCGGGGCCTGCCTCCGGGTCCACGGCCATGCGGGTCGGCCGGTGGCCCAGTTGCAGCCGGTACCCCTCCTGCTGCAGAAGCCGGTTCAGGGTGCGACCGCCGTACTCGTCGACCTGGGCGTTCATCAGCCAAGGGCGGGAATGCACCACGGTGACCTCGGCGCCGAGGCCGCGCAGCCCTCCGGCGGCCTCCAGGCCGAGCAGACCACCGCCGATCACCGCGCAGCGGGCCGGGCGGCCCAGCTCGGCGCTGAGCTCGGCGGCCCGCAGGCGCAGCCAGTCCACGTCGTCCAGGGTGCGGTAGACCGCGATATGCTCGCTGCCCTCTATCGGGGGGCGCGGCGCGGAGGATCCGGTGGCCAGCACCAGCTCGTCGAAGCTGATCAGCTCACCAGCCGCCGTGCGCAGCGTCTTGGCCTTCGCATCCAGCTCGGTCACCGCGGTGCCGGTGTGCAGCTCCACCCGGGGGTCCTCCCAGAGCGCCGGGTCCCCCAGCAGCAGCTCATCGTCGAACTGCGCGAAGCGCCGGGACAGCGCCACCCGGTCGTACGGCGCCGACGTCTCCTCGGTGAACACGCTGATCCGCAGACCCGCCGGGTCTCGGGAGATCATCGCCTCGGTCAGCCGGTGCGCGGCGGGGCCGCCTCCGACGACGGCGATGTGCCGCTTGGTCCCGGCCGGGGCCGAGTGTGTGGATGCGTCCATGGGGGTTCACCTTCGCGGTAGACGATGAGTGCGATATGCCTTCACGTCGATCGGGCGGAGGTGCTCGGTGTTCGACAGGGTCCGCCAGACCGTCGAGGGTTCGCTTCAGCCTAGGAACACGCGGTTTCTACGCGGTGTCGCATTTGTAACACCAATGTGACGAAGTTCTCATCGTGATCTCAGGGCCCGTGAGATCAGTGTCATCAGGCCTTTACACACTGGCGTTTCGAGCGAAACCGGTCCGGCCTACGCTGGGAGGATGAGCCCTGGGACCACACCTTCAGCCACGCCCACCCACCGCGCCGAGCCCGACTGGCATCGAGTGTGCCGCGTGGCAGACCTGGAGCCGATGTGGGGAGAGGCCGCGCTGGTCGAGGGCACGCAGATCGCACTGGTCCGGCTGCAGGGTGAGACCGTGCACGCGGTGTCCCAGTGGGATCCCTACGCCCGCGCGAATGTGATGTCTCGGGGTATCGTCGGGTCCAAGGCTGGCAGGCCCACATTGGCCTCACCGATCCATAAGCAGCCCTACGACCTGGCCACCGGTCAGTGCCTCAGCGATGAGGCGCTGCAGCTGAAGTCCTATCCGGTGCGCGTCGAGGCCGGATTCGTCGAGGTGAAGGTCTGAGGTGTCCTGGATGACCCACGCCGCACCAACAACGGCCGCGCTGTTGGCGATCTCCCACGGCACGTCCAACCCCGAGGGTCAGCGCCTGGTCGCGCAGCTCGCGGACCGGGTCCGCGAGGTCGCCGCCGCGCGAGGGCAGGAGGATCTGGTCAGGCTCGGACACGTCGATGTGCAGCAGCCCGACGTCCCCACCAGCCTGGCGGCACTGCCCGAGGAGCTGGCCGCCGTCGTCGTGCCGCTGCTGCTCTCCGCCGGGTTCCACGTCAATGTGGACCTCAGGGAGGACACCGCCGACCTGGACCGTCCGGTGACCGTCGGCGGCGCGCTGGGCCCCGATGACCGGCTGGTGGATCTGCAGCTGCGTCGGATGCAGGAATCCGGGGTGGACCCCGTTCGAGACACTTTGATCTTCGCCGCCGCCGGCTCCTCGGACAGCTCGGCCGTGCGGGACTGCCAGGACATGGCGGCTCGGCTCCAGACGAGACTGGGCCACCCGGTCCAGGACGCCTACCTCTCCTTCGCGCAGCCCTCGGTGAAGACCGCGGTGGCGCAGGCCCGGGAGACCACGCAGGGACGGGTCGTGCTGATCAGCTATCTGCTGGCCCCGGGGTATTTCCAGAACCTCCTGCAGCGCGCAGGCGCCGATCTGGTCACCAGCTCCCTGCTGCCGCAGGGTTCGACCCAGGCGCCGGAGGAGCTGGTGGAGATCATCCTGGACCGGTTCGCCGCAGGGCTGAGCGCGCTGTCACCAGCCTCGCCGGCTGTGCGCTGACACCGCCGGACAGGGCCATTGGTCACTGGTGGTGGCCTCTGCACGGTCGTACGGTGATCGTGTACTGGCGAGGTCGTTCCGGACTCGTGGTGCAGAGATGAGGGTCTGCCATGGGTGACATGCGCGCCGGGGAAGGGCCGGGCCTTCAGCCTGCGCCCCGCGACAGCGCAGCCGCAGACCGGCTCGCACCGCCAGCTCATGGTGCTCGGGACGACCGGCCCCTCACCGTTCGGTCGGTGTTCTTCGCCGTGCTTCTGGTGGCCGCAGCCGGGCTGTTGGCTGCCTGGGCCACTCCCCGCGGCCCGTTGAGCGCCGCGCAGGTGCTGTGGTCGATGCTCGGCGCTCTCGGGGTCGGCATGCTCGCCGGAGCCCTGCTGCGCAGCCGGTGGAGCATGCTGGTGACCCCCGTGACCTTCCTGATCGTGTTCGAGCTCGCCCGGCTCGGCACCACCGGGGCCACCGTCGAGGAGATCCGCCTGGACTCCATCATCGGCGCGCTCGGCTTCGTGTCCGGGCGCGGCGTCCACGGACTGCTGGTCCTGGTGCCCATGGTCCTGGGCTGCCGTCTCGGTGTCGAGGTCGCAGCGCGCCGCCGCTCCGAGAGTGCCGCCCGGATGACGAAATGGGGCTGGGCCGGGGTGCTGCTGGTGGGCGTGGCGGTCTTGGCACTTGCCGCGCTCATCGCCCGCCCCGCCTCGACGGCGCCGATCCTCGACACCGACGGCGACCCAGCCGCGGGGAGCATCGCGGAGCTGGTCACCATTTCGGTAGGTGGGTCGGAGCAGACCTTGATGATCCGCGGGGCAAGCGCTGAGAACCCACTCCTGTTACACCTTGCCGGCGGGCCGGGAGGCACCGACCTGGGGGCGATGCGGCTGGATCCGTCCCTGGAAGAGGACTTCCTGGTGGCCACCTGGGACCAGCCGGGCACCGGAAAGTCCTACTCCGCTATCGATCCGGTCCAGGACATGACGCTGCAGCGGGTCACGCAGGACACGCTCGAGGTGACCGAATACCTGCGCGATCGGTTCAACCAGGACCGCATCGTGCTCACCGGCCAGTCCTGGGGCACACTCCCGGGGGTGCTGGCGGTGCAGCAGCATCCGGAGCGCTATCGGGCCTTCGTCGGGACCGGGCAGATGGTCGACATCCGCGAGACCGACCAGATCTTCTACGACGAGAGCCTGGAGTGGGCGGGTGTGACAGGGGACCAGGAGCTTCAGTCGCAGCTGGAGGCGCAGGGCCCTCCGCCGTACTCGGACATGCTCGACTACACAGCGATCGTCGGCACCGAGCGAGCCATCTACGCCTACCCGGAGTTCGACGGCTCCACCGAGATGACCGCGACCATCTGGGTGCCGGAGAACACCTTCATGGACCGGGTGAACGCGATCCGCGGCCTGCTGGACACCTACTCACTG
Source organism: Nesterenkonia sp. AN1 (assembly GCF_000582475.1). Classification (NCBI taxonomy): domain Bacteria; kingdom Bacillati; phylum Actinomycetota; class Actinomycetes; order Micrococcales; family Micrococcaceae; genus Nesterenkonia; species Nesterenkonia sp. AN1. Next base: position 129,877 of record NZ_JEMO01000001.1, on the reverse strand, counting down.
CTGTACCCGCAGCTGCAGGACCTGGATCTGCGCCAGGAGGCACCCCGGCTTGAGGTCCCGATCTACGTGGTCATGGGCGAACATGAGGCGCGCGGCCGGGTCGGACCGGCACGAGAATGGTTCGACCAGCTGGAGGCTCCCGAGAAGACATGGGTGGAGTTCCCCGCCTCGAGCCACCGGGCGTCCTTCGAGCGGCCAGAGGACTACGCTGCGCTTCTTCGACAGGTCCTGGCTGAGACTGACACAGAGGGCTGAAGCGCTTGCCCTACGCTCCACTCGTGAGCACGCTCCGCCCGACTGACCCTTCGGCCTGACCATGATGTCCACGAGACGATGGACCTGTTCGGGTGTGGTCAGCGTCATGAACGCCCGCCCGAGGGCTGAGATTCGCCCAGCACGCGGTACGCTGGCGGGGCCCTCCCGGCTGGGTACGTCCGACGCGTCGATCTCTTTGCGGATCCGCTGGACCAGCATGTGCGCCGGGACGTCTCTGCCGAGACTGCTCGGACGTCCCTCGCCCCGCCGCGGGTGCAGTGCGGGCACCGTCCCGCCGCTATGAATGATCCATCGCTCCGAGGAGGACTCCGTGGCTCGAGGAGCCCAGCGTCAGAACGGCGCACGCACGCGCACCCGCCGGCGACCCCGCCGGCACGACGACGGCGGCATCATCGCGCTGCTCGCCAAGCTCGTCCGCGAGGTCGAATCCGCGGTCCAGCGTGGCACCGACCTGCCCTCGACCCGGACCAAGTTCCAGGTCGCGGCGCTTCTCACCCGCGAGGAGCGCACCCGGCTCAAGGCGGTGGAGGCCAAGACGGGATCCCGGGGGGCCGAAGACCTGAAGCGCCTCGACGGCATCGCCACCATCCTGGCGACGACGGCCGCCCGCGACACCTCCCTGCTGGGGCTGCTCGCCGAGGACGCGGTCCTCTCCGACCGTGCACGCTCGCTGCGCCGCGAGCTCCTCGAGTCCGCTGGCCGCGAGGCGCCGGAGGAGCCTGCTGCAAAACCTGAGCCGGCCGCGCCCAAGCCGGACCTGCAGCGCCGCGTGGTGCCCGTGTCGGTGGAGTCCCGCCAGCTGGCGAATCCCTTCCTGGAGCCCGACTACTCCGCGGTCGCCAAGCGCACCGCGCAGCCCCGTCGCCTCGTGGGCTGGGAGCTCATCGAGCCGCTGATGAAATCCTTCGCCGACGGCGGCTCGCTGGCCTGCATGGACCTGCCGGAACCGGCCACCACTCGGGCGACCCGGGCGCTGGATCTCATGCCCCACCAGGGGAGGCTGGTCGCCGCCGCAGCGGGAGGGCACCGGACGTTCCTGCTCGCCGACGAACCCGGCCTGGGCAAGACGGCACAGGCGCTGCTCGCCGCCGAGGCGGCCAACGCCTACCCGCTGCTGGTCGTGGTGCCCAACGTCGTGAAGATGAACTGGGCGCGCGAGGCCGAACTGTGGACGCCCAACCACCCCGCGACCGTGGTCCACGGCGACGGCGAGCGGATCGACGGCTTCGCCGACATCATCATCGTCAACTACGAGGTGCTGGATCGGCACGCGGGCTGGCTGCAGGACCTGGGGCTGCGCGGGATGGTGGTCGATGAGGCGCACTACATCAAGAACCGGAAATCGCAGCGGTCGCAGAACGTGCTTCACCTCTCCGAGCGCATCCGTACCCGGATCGCCGACCCGCTGCTGATCGCCCTCACCGGCACGCCGCTGATCAACGACATCGAGGACTTCCGGGCGATCTGGCAGTTCCTCGGCTGGGTCGACGAGACCAAGCCGATCGGTGAGCTGATGGGCGCGCTGGAGAAGATCGGTCTGACCCCGGCTGACCGCGGCTTCTCCCCCGCTGCCCGTGCGGCCGTCATCGACCGCGGCATCGTGCGGCGGCGCAAGGTGGACGTGGCCGCCGACCTGCCCGCACGCCGCGTGGCCGACGTCCCGGTCGAGATCGACGATGAGGCCGGGCGCTCCATCCGGGCCGCCGAGCAGAGCCTCGCGCGTCGCCTCCTCACGCGCTATGACCGGGCGCTGGCGGCGCGGCCCGCCGGCGAGGGCATCGACCACGTCCTGGTGCGCCAGGTCGCCGCACAGGAGCGTGCCAGCAAGTCCACGAAGAAGTCGAGCGAGAACGTGTTCACCATGACGCGGCGCATCGGGCAGGCGAAGGCAGGCCTCGCGGCCGACTACGCCGCGCAGCTCGCCCGCAGCGCCGGCAAGGTCGTCTTCTTCGCCAAACACATCGATGTGATGGACACCGCCGAGGCGACCTTCGCCAAGCGGGGCATCCGGTACGCCTCGATCCGCGGCGACCAGAGCGCATCGGCGCGGCAGAAGCACATCGACGCATTCACCAATGACCCGGAGGTCGCCGTGGCGGTGTGCTCCTTGACGGCCGCCGGCGTCGGCCTCAACCTGCAGGTCGCCTCGAACATGGTGCTCGCGGAACTGTCCTGGACCGATGCCGAGCAGACCCAGGCCATCGACCGGATCCACCGCATCGGGCAGGAGGAGCCGGTGACCGCATGGCGGATCATCGCCGCGCAGACCCTCGACACGAGGATCGCCGAACTCATCGACGCCAAGGCGGGGCTGGCCGCCCGGGCGCTCGACGGGGACGACCAGGAGATCCCTGACTCCGCAGACGTGCAGCTCGAGGCGCTCGTCACGCTCCTCGAAGATGCGTTGGGCGAGCGGGCCGGCGGCCAGGAGGACTGAGGCCCGAGCTCCGCCCGCGCCAGAAGCGGGCGGAGGCCTCGGACCGGACCCGCTGCCAGAAACACTTCGGGCCCCCACGCTGTSAAGCGTGGGGGCCCGAAGTGTTTCTCTCGCCTGTGCGGCGTTCTCGGTAGCGGTGGGGGGGCTCGATCCCCCGACCTCACGATTATGAGTCGTGCGCTCTAACCAGCTGAGCTACACCGCCATCCCCGGTTCTCCACCCCGCTGCGCGGGAGGAAGATCGGTGTGAATGAGAAACACCCGCGCCGCGCATTTTGCTGCGCTGCGCGGGCTCTCAATCAGAGCCCCAAGCGGGAATCGATCCCGCGACCTCAGTCTTACCAAGACTGCGCTCTACCACTGAGCTATTGGGGCAACAGCACTGAACTCTACCATCAGTCCAGCGCCGTTCAAAAACCGGTCAGCGTGAGCTGCCTCTCCCTGACCGGAGGTCTCCGCCGCCTCGGATCGAGACCGTTGGCGGCGGAGACCGGACCCCCTTTCGGGGGACGAATCACTTCCAGCGGGGCTTGCGATCCTTGTTGCCGAATCGGCTGTCGCCGGAGCCTGCGCGGCCGCCTCGATCGCTCGAGCCGCCCTCGCGCTTGCCGGCGTAGCCGCCGCGGGACTCGCCGTAGCCGCCGCGGGACTCGGTGCCGCCGGAGGGAGCACCGGTGTCGCGCTCCATCTTCAGCAGCTCGCCACCGATGCGAGTCTTGGCCAGGGCGGCCCACTGCTCGGAGGAGAGCTTCTCGGGCAGCTCCACCAGGGAGTGCGTGGGCCGGATGTCGATGCCGCCGATCTCGCGGGCGCTGAGCCCGGCTTCATTGGCGATGGCCCCGACGATGTGCCCGGGGTTCACCCCGTTGCGACGGCCGACCGCGATCTTGTACATCGCGTTGCCCGGACCCGCGGTGCGCGGACCACGATCACGCTGCGGACGCTCGGGGCGATCTCCGCCGCGGTCCTCGCCGACCTCGCGCTTGGATTCGCGGACGAGCTCGTCGTCGCGCTTCTCATCGAGCAGCAGCGGGCGTCCGTCGTGGACCATGGCGACCAGGGCGGCGGCCACATCCTCGGCGGGGGTGTTGTGCTCATGGGTGTAGGAGGCCACCAGTCCGCGGTACTCCTCGAGCTCCTCCGAGGCCAGGGTCTGGGTGATCCGCTCCGAGAAGCGATCCAGCCGCGAGGAGTTCACGTCCGCGATGGTCGGCATGGACATCTGCTCGACCGGCTGGCGGGTGGCCTTCTCGATGGAGCGCAGCATCCGCTTCTCGCGAGGCGTCACGAACAGCACGGCGTCGCCGGAGCGGCCCGCACGGCCGGTGCGTCCGATGCGGTGCACGTAGGACTCGGTGTCCAGCGGGATGTCGTAGTTGAAGACGTGGGTGATGCGCTCGACGTCGAGTCCGCGGGCGGCGACGTCGGTGGCGACCAGGATGTCGATGCGTCCGGACTTGAGGTTCTCCACGGTCTTCTCGCGCAGGTTCTGCGGGATGTCACCGTTGATCGCCGCGGTGCGGAATCCGCGGGCCGCCAGCTTGTTGGAGACCTCCTCGGTGGCCGAGCGGGTGCGCACGAAGACGATCGCGGCGTCGTGCGGCTCGGTCTCGAGGATGCGGTTCAGCGCCTCGTTCTTCGCCGAGTGCTTGATCAGCACGAAGCGCTGGCGGGTGTTGGTGCCGGTGGAGGTCTTGGACTTGACCGAGACCTCGACCGGATCGTTGAGGTAGTCCGCGGAGATCCGGCGGATCGCCTTGGGCATCGTGGCGGAGAACAGGGCGACCTGCTTGGTCTTCGGGGTGCGGGCCAGGATCTGGTCCACCTCCTCGGCGAAGCCCATGCGCAGCATCTCGTCGGCCTCATCGAGCACCAGGTGCTTGATCGTGGAGAGGTTCAGCGATCCGCGGGTCATGTGGTCGATGACGCGGCCGGGGGTGCCGACGACGACGTGGGCGCCGCGACGCAGGCCCTCGAGCTGCGGGCCGTAGGGGGAGCCGCCGTAGATCGGCAGCACGGTGATGCCTGGAACGCCCTGGGCGTAGGTGGCGAACGCCTCGGCGACCTGGATGGCCAGCTCACGGGTGGGGGCGAGCACCAGGGTCGAGGGGGAGTTCCCCAGCTCTCCGGCGTCGTTGGCGCGAGCCATGTGGGACAGCGCCGGCAGCGCGAAGGCCGCGGTCTTGCCGGTGCCGGTCTGGGCGAGGCCGACGACGTCGCGACCCTGGCTCAGCAGCGGGATGGTCTGTGCCTGGATCGGGGAAGGGGTCTCGTAGCCGAGCTTGGTCACCGACTGCAGCACTCGGGCGTCCAGGCCCAGTTCGGAGAACTTCGGGCCGGTCGGCTCCTCCTCGGCCTTGGGCGCCTGCTCAGCGGCCTTCGGGGCCTGCTCTGCGGGAGCTGCGGGAGCCTCCTCGGCAGGGGCCTGCTCCGCGGGAGCTGCGGGAGCCTCCTCGGCAGGGGCCTGCTCTGCGGGAGCTGCGGGAGCGACCGTGACCGGAGCCTCGGTCACGATCGGCGCAGCCTCGGCCTCGGCCGGGGCCGACTCAGAGGGGGTGGCAGTCTCCGGAGTCTGCGTCGCGCCAGACTCGGTGGTGGCTGCGGCCTGGGCTGCAGCGGCGGTCTCGGCCTCGGCCGGGTTCGGCTCTGCGGAGTTGTGGTCCTGGATCGTCATGTTGACTCCTCGTCACATGTCATGCGACCGAGAGGACCCGCTGAAGATCCAGTCCCAGAAGACCTGCGCAATCAACCACCGCTGCTCGAAGAGGCTGGGCATGCCGAAGGGCACTGCACGCAGCATCTGCATGGGCAGGGCAGGTTGCTTAAGGTTCTAGGACGGGACTGGATCAGTCACAGGGACTCGGCCGGCTTGTCGGCTCCGGAGTCGACCCGTGGATACACACAACCCTCAACGAGCTTCCGGCCCCATGTGGATGAGGCACGCTCGGAGTCAGCAAGAGAAAACGGGAATATCCGGAGAATGCCTGTTCAGTCTAGCCCAGGTGGGCCCTGACTGTCGCCTTTGGAGACGAAGCTCACTCCCGGGACGCTGAGCTGGACCTTCAGTCGTTCGGCCGAGCCCGTTCCGGGCCGTATCGCCACGCGGTCTCTCGAATGCTCGTACCGGGGGCCTCCGCGACGGCGATCACGGCGGCGCGGTCCCCCGCCTGCACCTTGCCGGGGGTGATGACCTTGAAGTAGGTGCCGGGCCGGCCCGCCGCGAGGAATCGCTTCACCCAGCCGGGCTGATCCAGCCAGCGCCCGAAGGTGGCACACGGAATCCGCGGAACCGTGGCCTCGAGCACCAGCTGATCTCCGATCTGCCAGCGCTCTCCGGGGTGGGCGCCGTCGAGATCGATCCCGGAGAGTCTCAGGTTCTCCCCGAAGCTGCCTGCCGGGAGCTCCCGGCCCAGCTCGGCCGCCCACCACTGGGCGTCCTCGGCGGCGTAGGCGTAGACCGCCTTCTCGGTCCCGCCGTGATGCTTCCGGTCGGCCTGCACGTCACCATGGAGCCCCAGGGGCCGCACCCGGACCGGGCCGGAGACCGGGCGCTTGTCGATCCCGCTGACCCCGACCGAGCCGGCGTGGTCGTCGATCAGCTGGTGCACCACGCAGACCGCATCCACCGTGCCGGTGAGTCCCAGCCGGTCCGCGGCGCCGGCCAGGCAGGTCGGCGAGGCTTCTGTCACCGGTCTAGAGCCCGGCGAGGGCGGTGTCGAGATCGTTGATCAGATCCGCCACATCCTCGATTCCCACCGAGAGGCGCAGCAGGTTCTCCGGGACGGCGAGCTCGGTGCCGCGCACCGAGGCGTGGGTCATCTCATGCGGGTAGTTCATCAGCGACTCGATCCCGCCCAGGGACTCCGCGAGGATGAACAGTCGGGTGCCCTCGGCGACCTTCCGGGCCGCAGCCTCGCCGCCGGCGAGCTGGATCGAGACCATGCCGCCGAAGCCGCTCATCTGCGCCTTCGCCAGCTCATGGCCCGGGTGGTCCGGGAGGCCCGGGTAGAGCACCCGTTCCACGGCGGGGTGGTCCAGCAGGTGCTCGGCGATCGCCTGGGCGTTGCTGCAGTGCCGGTCCATCCGCACCGCCAGCGTCTTGAGCCCGCGGGTGGTCAGGTAGGCATCCAGCGGGCCGGAGACCGCGCCCACGGCGAACTGCTGGAAGCCGATGGAGGCGGCCAGCTCGTCGTCGGAGGTGATCACGGCGCCGCCGACGACGTCGGAGTGCCCGCCGATGTACTTGGTGGTGGAGTGCACCACGATGTCCGCCCCCAGCGCCAGCGGCTGCTGGAGGTAGGGGCTGGCGAAGGTGTTGTCCACCAGCAGCAGCGCCTGGTTGGCGTGGGCGATCTTGGCCAGGGCCGCGATGTCGGTGATCGCCATCAGCGGGTTCGAGGGCGTCTCGACCCAGAGCAGCGTGGCGTCCGGCTTGGAGAGCTCGGCCTCGACCCGGTCGAGGTCGGTGAGATCCAGCGGGGTGTTCGCAATGCCCCAGTCGCCGTGGATCCGGCTGATCAGCCGGTAGGAGCCGCCGTAGGCGTCGTTGCCCATCACGATCCGCTGCCCGGGCCGGGTCACCGCGCGGATGATCGCATCCTCGGCGGCCAGCCCGGAGCCGAAGCTGAACGCATGGCGTCCGCCCTCCAGCGCGGCCAGCTGGGTCTGCAGCGATGTGCGGGTGGGGTTGCCGGCGCGGCCATAGTCGTAGCCGCGGCGCAGGTTGCCGATTCCGTCGGGGGCGTAGGTGGTGGAGAAGTGCAGCGGCGGCACCACTGCTCCGAAGACCTCATCGATCTCTTGTCCGGCGTGGATGGCGTCGGTGGCGAATCCGTGGCGGTTCTCGGTCATCGGGTCTCCTTCTCCTGGGCACCTGAGAGGTGAGCAAGCAGGTCATTGCGGGTGAGCACCCCGACGATGTCGCCGTTCTCGGCGACCAGCAGCGTCGGGTTGCTCCTGAGCTTCTTCAGTATCTGCGGGAGGGTCTCGGTGATCCCCACCAGCGGCAGATCGATGGAGAGGTGGTCGGCGACCAGCTCGTCGGGGGTGGCGTGCCCGACGATCAGGTCCTCGGAGAGGTGTGCGACATCGACGACTCCGTAGACCTCCCCGATCCGGGCCACCCGGCCGGGCTGGTCGATCACCGGGACGATGTCGATGCCGTAGCGGTTCATCACCGAGACCGCCTCGCGCAGCGTGGTGTGCCGCGAGATCGAGACCACCTCGGGCATCGCCGAGGAGAACAGCGAGCTCTTGGCCAGCAGCACGTCGGAGGCGGTGACGGGCGCGGCGGCGGCGCCCTGGGTCGTGGACCCGCCGGCATGATCAGCGGTCGGGTCGGCCCCGATCAGTCCGGTGTCCACCGCCTCGCTGAGCTCCTCGGAGCTCTTCACACTGATCTCGACACCGGTGGAGTTCGAGACCACTGCACCGAAGCCGTGGTCGATCATCCACTGGTCGTTGAAGATCTTGCCCAGGTAGCCGCGACCCGAGTCGGGCAGCACCGCGACCACCACGTCCTCGGGGCCCAGGTCCTTCGCGATCCGCAGCGCCGCGACCACGGCGGTGCCGGAGGAGCCGCCGACCAGCAGACCCTCCTCGGTGGCGAGGCGTCGCGCCATGGCGAAGGACTCGGCGTCGGAGATCGCATGGTGCTCGTCAGGGATGGACGCGTCGTAGTTCTTGACCCAGATGTCCTCCCCGACGCCTTCCACGAAGTACGGGCGACCTTCACCGCCGGAGTAGATGGAGCCGTCGGGGTCAGCGACCACCACGCGCACCGGCCCGCCCTCGCGATCGGCGGAGACCTCCTTGAGGTAGCGTCCGGAGCCGGTGACGGTGCCACCTGTGCCGGCACCGACCACCAGGTGGGTGACCTTGCCCTCGGTGTCCTCCCAGATCTCGGGGCCGGTGGTCTCGTAGTGCGAGTTCGGCGCGGCCGGGTTGGAGAACTGGTCCGGCTTATAGCCGCCCTCGATCTCGGCTGCCAGCTGGTCGGAGATCCCGTAGTAGGACAGCGGGGACTCGGCCGGCACCCCGGCGGGTCCCACGACGACGTCCGCGCCATAGGCGCGCAGCACATCGCGCTTCTCCTGGGCCACCTTGGGAACGGTCACGAAGACCGCCCGGTAGCCCTTCTGCTGCGCCACCAGGGCCAGACCGACGCCGGTGTTGCCTGAGGTCGGCTCGACCACCACTCCCCCGGGCTTGAGCAGACCGGCGGACTCGGCCTCCTCGATCATCTTCAGCGCGATGCGATCCTTGATGGATCCACCGGGGTTGAGGTATTCGAGCTTCACAAGGACAGTGGCAGAGACGCCCTCGGTGATCCGATTCAGCTTCACCAGGGGGGTGCGGCCGATCAGCTCGACGACGGACTGGGCATATTTCATGCCGCCAACTCTACCGATGCCCGAGCAGATCAGTCAGATTCCGTCTTCTGACGAAACTTCGCCCGGCTGATCTGCGCCCGGCTGCACCGTCCCTGGGCCTGTGCCACAGTGGATGCATGACCACGGGACCGAGCATCGGGGCGAGCACGGGGGCGCACCAGCAGGAGGTGCTGCTGGACTTCGGCGGCCCGGTGGACCTGCCCCGAACGCTGTCGGTGCTGCAGCGCGGGGCCGCTGACCCGAGCATCCGGGTGGACCCCGGCGCAAGGTCGATGACCGGGGGCCCTCGCGGAACTCCCGGAGCCGGGGCATGGATGTGCCAACGGATCCATGATCCGACCGGGACGGAGCTCGGCGCTGCGACTCTGCGCTTCGACCAGATCCGCGCCGCCACCGTGCGGGTGCGCGTGGCCACGGCTGGTCCGGGCATCACCGCCGAGGTGGTGGCCGATCTCGCCGCGCGGCGAGCAGCGCAGATCCTGGGGGTCCAGGACAGCTGGCTGGAGACCGAGCTTCTGCTCGATGCCCTCGGCGATCAGCTCTCCAACGCTCTGGTCAGGGTACGACGGCGGCATCCGGGAGTGCGCCTGCCGGCCACCGGAGGACTCTTCGACCAGCTGGTGACGGCCACCTTCGAGCAGAAGGTCACCCACGATCAGGCGCGCACGGGCTGGCGCCAGCTGCTGCGCCGCCATGGGCAGGCGCCCCCGGCTTCGGCCCTGGTACCGACTCCTGAGTGGATGCGGCTGCCGCTGACCGGGGCCCAGCTGCGCCGGATTCCCTCCTGGGAATGGCATCAGCTCTGGGTCCAGCCGGCCTTGTCCAAGACCATCCAGCGGCTGGCTGAACGCGCCCTCACGATCCATAGGCTCAGCGCGGACACCGGCGTGGACACGGAGTCGGTGGCCGAACTGGGTCTGCGACTGCGCTCGATTCCAGGGACCGGAGAGTGGACGGTGGCCGAGGCGCTGCAACGCTCGCACGGAGCGGCAGATCTGCCTCCGTCGGGGATTATCACCTGAGCAACTTCGTCGGAGCCGCGATGACCGGTGCGCGCACCGACGACGCGGGCATGCTGCGTCTGCTGAGCCCCTATGCCCCGCACCGACAGCGCATCATCCGACTGCTGAAGCTCTCGGGCTTCCGAGATCAGAAGTACGGGCCGAAGCTGACCCCGGCCGATCACCGGGGCCGCTGAGCGGCTGGGACCGGGCGGGCCGGGGCTTATGAGCAGGCCCAGGGATCAGGCCCGGGCGGACTCAGCCCTGGGGCTTGGTGTCCTGCTCGGCCGCGTCCTCGGCGATCTGCTTATGCACCTCGGCCATGTCGAGGTCCTTCACCGCGGTGATGACCTCGGTGAGCTGCTCGGCGTTCAGCGCGCCGGGCTGGGAGAAGACCAGGACCTTCTCGCGGAAGGCCATCAGGGTCGGGATCGAGGTGATGTTCGCAGCGGCGGCGAGCTCACGCTCGGCCTCTGTGTCGACCTTGCCGAAGGTGACATCGGGGTGCTGCTCGGAGACCTGGGAGTACACCGGAGCGAACTGCTTGCAGGGGCCGCACCAGTCGGCCCAGAAGTCAACGAGCAGGATGTCGCTGTCCTCGAGGGTCTGCTGGAAGTCTGTTGTGGTCAGATCAGTGGTAGCCATGCCTCGCCACCCTACGCGAGGAGCGCCGCGTTGTCGGCCTCTCCCCCGATGGCCCGGGCCCACTTAAGCGCCCAGCGGAACCAGCCACGGACACACGAAAAAGGGCGGTCCGGATCTTTGAGATCCGAACCGCCCTAGAACGACGTGGTGGCAGATGAGGGATTCGAACCCCCGTAGGCGATGCCAGCTGATTTACAGTCAGCCCCCTTTGGCCGCTCGGGTAATCTGCCGTGCAACCACACGAATGCTCCCGGAGGAGTTTTCGGCGCCCCGTATGAGGCACCCCATTACCTTAGCGACAACACCGGAAATTTTCGAATCCGTTTGTTGAACAAGGAGTAAGGTTGGCCTCAACCACGCTTGCGTGTGGGACGGTCCCGTTCAGTTCCTCCGCACTGATGCATGCCCCTACCCAGCACCCACCCTCAAGGAGCACTGTGGCCGATATCGAGGCCGAGACACTGGCACGACACCTGAGCGAACGCAGCCCCAGCGGCCTCGCCGAGCAGGTGCGCGAGCTGATCAGCGCGGGCACGCTCAGCGGCGGTATGCGTCTGCCCACCGTCCGCGACCTCGCCACGGAGATAGGAGTCAGCGTCGGCACCATCGCCCAGGCCTGGAGCCTGCTGCGCGAGTCCAACCTGGTGGAGACTCGCCGCCGCGGCGGCACCCGCATCGTGGAGCCCGGCGACGTCGGCGGGCCCAACTTCCGCAGCTGGTCTGGCGTCGACCTGCTGCACTGCAGCCCAGACCCGCGGCTGCTGCCCTCCCTCGAGGAGGCCATGGTGCGCAGCCTCAAGCAGCCACAGCTGCACAGCTGGAGCCGGGAACATATCCTGCCCGAGCTGCAGCGCGCCGTGGAGAAGAAGCTCGGCCAGCAGGCCGAGAGCACCCAGACACGCAGCTTCGCCGCCATCTCCTCCGCCACCGAGGGGCTCTGGCTCGCGACCAAGTCCGTGACCAGCGGCGGGGACCTGATCGCAGTGGAGGAACCAGCCTCCCCCGGTTACCTCTCGGTGCCCAAGAGCCTCGGGCTGCGCACCATCGGGGTCCCGGTCGATGAGCACGGCCCGGTCCCCGAGGCGCTGCAGCGAGCCCTCGACGCCGGCGCCGTGGCGTTCGTGCACAGCCCCGGCGGAGCCTTCTCGCCGCGCCACCTGCTGAGCGCCGAGCGCACCCAGGAGCTCGCGCGGGTGCTGGAGTCCTCCCCCGAGACCGTCATCATCGAGGAGGACCCACTGGGCCCGCTCGCCGAGGTGGATCCCTTCGCGCACTCACTGGACGTCCTGCTGCCTGAACGCACCCTGCGCGTCATCGGCTTCGAACGCGCCTACGGCATGGACCTTCGCACCGCTGTGATGTCCGGACCCAAACAGCTCATCAACAGGGCGATCGCCGAGCGTTCCGGTGGGGTCAGCTCAAACAGCCGCATCCTGCAGAACACGCTGGCCTTCCTGCTGCGCGATCCAAGCGCCGGGCGCCGGCTCAACAGTGCCAGGACCCGCTACGCGAACCGGCGTCGGATGGCGCTGGAGGCCCTCGCCGAGGTCGGCCTCACCGCCCACGCGGGCCCGGCGAGCTGGGCGATCTGGGTCCAGGTGCCCGAAGAGCGCACCGCGGCGCTCACGCTCAGCGCCCAGGGCGTCATCACCGACGTCGGCAGCAGCTCGCACATGACCGAACAGCCCACCGGTCTGCTGCGGATCTCCTGCGCCCAGCTGCCCGAGGACAAGGAGCTTCTCGACGGTCTGGCTCAGCTGATCCTCCGCGCCACCGAGGATGGGCTGAACTCCACCTTCGTCTGAGGAACTTCGCGTGATCCACGACTCCAGGGTCGGCCCATCCGGGTCGACCCTGGAGTCGTCTCCCATGGATTCAGATTGGGCGGCATGGGACCTCACCGGAGACGCCGCAGGGCCAGAACGCTCCCGCGGGCGGGCTCAGCGCGCCACTCGACAGGCCATGACGATTAGACTCGGCGGCACATATCCATGCCGATCAGGAGGTACTCATGGCTAAGGACTCGACGTTCGACGTCGTCTCGAAGGTGGACAAGCAGGAGGTCGCCAATGCGTTGAACCAGGCGCAGAAGGAGATCGCCCAGCGCTATGACTTCAAGGGCACCGGCGCGGAGATCGACTACTCCGGGGAGAAGCTCCTGATCAAGGCCAACTCCGAGGAGCGCGCCAAAGCAGTGGAAGATGTCTTCGGCTCCAAGCTGGTCAAGCGTGGCATCTCACTGAAGTCCTTCGACTCCGGAGAGCCCTACGCCTCGGGCAAGGAGTTCCGGATCGAGGGCGAGATCAAGGAGGGCATCGACCAGCCCACGGCGAAGAAGATCACCAAGCTGATCCGCGACGAGGGCCCGAAGACCGTGAAGGCCACGATTCAGGGTGACGAGCTGCGCGTGACATCGAAGTCCCGCGACGACCTGCAGGAGGTCATCGCGATGTTGAAGAACTTCGAGGACGCCGACCTGCAGTTCGTCAACATGCGCTGACCCTCCCCCAGACACCAAAGACCCCGCCAGTTGAGTTCTCCGGTCGATACGTATCGACCAGAGAACTCGACTGGCGGGGTCTTTGTTCGTGGAGCGCGGGTCAGAAGATGATGCTCAGGCCGATCAGCGCCAGCGGGATCACGACGAACACGCCCAGGACCCAGGCGAAGGCGAAGGCCTTCTTCTCGGCGGCCAGGTCGGCGAGCCAGGTGGCTCCGCGCGGCGGGAGGTCCCGCAGCCAGGGGGTGCAGAAGATGAGCAGGGTGGCCAACACGTTGAAGAACAGGTGGGCCAGCGCCGCGGTCAGCGCGATCTCACCGGCGGGACCGTCGAAGGCGAAGGCCGCGATCAGGGCGGTGACCGTGGTGCCGATGTTGGCGCCCAGGGTGAAGGGGTAGAGCTGCTTGAGCGTGAAGGCACCTGAACCGGCCAGCGGCACGATCAGTGCGGTGGAGGTCGAGGAGGACTGCACCATCACGGTGACCGCCGCGCCGGAGCCGATGCCGGCGATCGGACCGCGCCCGATGGCCGCATGCAGCACCTGCTTGGCCTTGCCGACCAGCAGCACCTTGAGCAGCTTGCCGATGAAGTTGATCACCAGCAGGATCAGCACGATGGCGACGACGATCATCGCCACCCCGTGCCAGCTGCCCGGGATGAAGCTCAGCGTGTCCTCGATCAGGTTCGCCAGCGGCTTGGTGCCGGCCTTGATGGTGGAACCCACTCCCGCCAGCACATAGGCGACCGGGCCGCCGTCGGTCCCTACGGCAAGTCCGGCGAAGAACGTGGAGAGCCGCTCGAGCAGGCTGAACATCATCTCCAGCGGCAGGAAGATCACCACGGCGATGAGGTTGAAGAAGTCATGCACGGTCGCGGCGGCGAACCCGCGGCGGAAGGACTCCTGCTCGCGCACCATGCCCAGGCTGACCAGCGTATTGGTCAGGGTGGTGCCGATGTTGGCGCCGAGCATGATCGGGATCGCGACCCCCAGCGGCAGCCCGCCGGCGACCAGGCCCACGGTCACCGAGGTGGTGGTGGAGGAGGACTGGGTCAGCGCGGTGGCCGCGATGCCGATCATCAGCCGATGATCGGGTTGGTCGCGAAGGCGAAGAGGCTCTCGGCCTGGTCCCCGGTGGCGATGCCGAAACCGGTGCCGATGACGTTGACCGCCGTGATCAGCACGTAGATGGCCAGAGCCACGGAGAGCCAGTTCACGGCGTCCAGGGTGCGACCGGAGAGTCCGAACCGTTCGAAGGGGCTGACGGGTCGCTTGGCGGGTGCTTCGTCTACGGTGCCGGCGACCCGCTGCGGGGCCTGGATCGACGGTGCGGACATGCAATCTCCTCTTGGAACACGAGCGTTGGTGAGCCTGCTGAAGTGGTGGCGCTGGCACTGCCTGGATCCGGTCCGCGCAGCTGGCGCGAGGTGCATCACAGGGGTGATTACCACTGCCGGATGAAGGGCCGTAGAACACTGTGCACCGCGTGCCTGACGAGCGTCACACGGGAAGGTGAACTGCAGGTGAACGATCCGTCGAAACCCGGCCAGAGTAGAATGTCCTTGGTCACAAGCGGGCCGGCTTCACCCCTGAACCCCTCTGAGGAGAGTCAATGCACCAGCACCACGGACGGCTGCGCACCGCAGGTCTGCTCGCGTTCCTCTTCGCGATGCTCCTGCTCGTCGGCGCCGTGATCGCCTACGCCACCCAGACCCCCGGACTGATCTTCGTCTTCGGGCTGATCGGCCTGGTCTCCGTGGCCTACTCCTACTGGAACTCGGACAAGATCGCGCTGAAGGCGATGAAGGCCTACCCGGTGACCCGGGAGCAGGCGCCCCAGCTTTACCAGATGGTCGAGGAGCTCGCGCAGCGCGCCCAGCAGCCCGCGCCGCGGATCTTCATCGCCCCGGCGCCCACGCCGAATGCCTTCGCCACCGGGCGCAACCCGGAGAACGGCGTGGTCTGCTTCACCGAGGGCATCCTGAACCTGCTCAACGAGCGTGAGCTGCGCGGGGTCACCGGCCACGAGCTGATGCACGTGTACAACCGCGACATCCTGATCTCCTCGGTGGCCGCGGCGGTGGCCGGGTTCCTCACCACGATCAGCCAGTTCTTCCTGCTCTTCGGCGGCGGCCGGGGCAACAACCAGGGCGGCAACCCGCTGGCGCTGGTCGGCGCGAT
This sequence comes from Nesterenkonia sp. AN1, assembly GCF_000582475.1. Lineage (NCBI taxonomy): Bacteria > Bacillati > Actinomycetota > Actinomycetes > Micrococcales > Micrococcaceae > Nesterenkonia > Nesterenkonia sp. AN1. The sequence continues at coordinate 114,447 of NZ_JEMO01000001.1, read as the reverse complement.
CGTCGCGGTCTTCCTGATGCCCATCGCGGCCAGCCTGATCCAGATGGCGGTCAGCCGGACCCGGGAGTACGACGCCGACGCCGACGGCGCCGCACTCACCGGAGACCCGCTGGCGCTGGCCTCGGCGCTGGACAAGCTGGAGCGCGGCATCTCGCGCTACCCGCTCAAGGAGGACCCCAAGCACGACGCGCACGCCCATATGATGATCGCCAATCCCTTCGGGGCTCGGGCGAAGAAGCTCTTCAGCACCCATCCGCCGATGCCGGAGCGAATCGCCCGGCTCGAGGCGATGGCCGGGCACAGCCCCAGCTGAGACGCTCGGACACAGCAATGCCCCCGCGCCAGACGGCTCGGGGGCATTGCTGTGTCAGGAGGGTTCCCTGCGGGACTCAGCCCTCCCGGGAGATCCGGATCATGTCCTCGCGCTCAACGACCTTGACCCGTTCCCTGGCGCCGCCGTCGGGCAGCGGACCGTAGGCCTCACCCAACGAGACCTCGTGGGCGTCGAGCTTCTGCCAGCCGTCCCAGGTGGTGTACTCCACCTCGCGGGATTCCAGCAGCTCGATCACCGCGTCCTCGGCGGGCTCCGGGGCCACCGGCAGGTGGTGCAGGTCCTCGAGCAGGCAGCCGATGGTCTCCAGGGCGTCACCCTTGGTGTGCCCGATCAGCCCGACCGGTCCGCGCTTGATCCATCCGGTGGCGTAGATGCCGTTCACGTGGGCGCCGTCCTGCTCGGTGACCCGTCCGGCCTCGTTGACCAGCACGCCGCGCCGCTCGTCGAAGGGCAGCCCGGGGATCGCGGAGCCGAGGTAGCCCACCGCGCGGTAGACGGCCTGGACGTCGAAGTCCTGGAACTCGCCGGTGCCGCGCACCTTGCCGGTGCCATCGAGCTCCATGCGCTCGAAGCGGATGCCCGCGACGGCGCCGGTGCCCTGACCGGAGGCATCGGTGCCTTCCAGGATCTTCTCCGGCTGCAGCAGGAAGTGCAGGTGAAGCTTGCGGGAGGCCTCGGCCTCGCGCTCCTCCTGCTCCACCAGCCAGTTGCCCAGGGTGTTGACCATCGTCTTGACCTGGTTGTTGGTCTTGATCGCCTCATCGGAGCCGGCGTCGAAGTCGAAGTCCTCCTCGTAGAGCACGATGTCGACGTCGCGGCTGTGCGAGAGTTCGCGCAGCTCCAGCGGGGTGAACTTCACCTGGGCCGGGCCGCGCCGTCCGAAGACGTGGACATCGGTGACCGGTGAGGTCTTGAGCCCGTTGTAGACGTTCTCCGGGATCTCGGTGGTGAGCATGTCCTCGGCGTGCTTGGAGAGCACCCGGGCCACGTCCAGAGCGACGTTGCCGTTGCCGATCACTGCCACGCGTTCCGCGGTAAGCGGCCACTCGCGGGGATAGTCAGGGTGGCCGTCGTACCAGGAGACGAAGTCGGCGGCGCCGAAGCTGCCCTGCAGCTCGATGCCGGGGATGTCCAGCTCGGCGTCCTTGATCGCGCCGGTGGCGAAGATCACGGCGTCGTAGTGCCGACGCAGGTCCTCCAGAGTGAGGTCCTTGCCGATCTCGACGTTGCCGATCAGCCGGATGTCGCCGCGGTCCAACACCTTGTGCAGCGCCTTCACGATGCCCTTGATCCGCGGATGATCAGGGGCGACGCCGTAACGGATCAGCCCGAACGGCGCGGGATACCGGTCGTAGAGGTCGATGCTGAACTCAAAGTCGCTCTTCTTCTGCGCCTTGGCCAGGATGTCGGAGGCATAGACGCCTGCGGGGCCGGCGCCGATGACGGCGATTCGGATCGCCCGGTCTGCTGGCCGCTGCGAGGAATTCTGGGACACGGGTGGGTTCCTTCTGATTGATTAACTCAGCACAGTATGCCGTATTGGGGTGAACGTCGGCGGCGAATGACTCTGTTCCCGGTCTTCTAGACTGAGGCTATGCCTGATATGTTCCTCGACAAGTTCCGCTCCCTGGTGCCCGCCTATCTCGACGCCAAGTGGACCCCCGCCGAGGGGCTCACCGTCGAAGAGCTGCGCCAGATGATCGCCGATTCCGAGCTGCCGGACGACCTCAAGGCGCGACCACGGCTGCCCCAGGTGCTCGAGGAGTTCTACCTGGCGCTGGGCCGCTGCGAGGAGATCATGGAGGCCTACCACTTCTTCTTCGACCCCGATGAGCTCGTCGTCGAGGACGGACACCTGCTCTTCCTCGAAGATGAGGAGGAGCGCTGGGCCTGGGGCGTCGACGTGGACACCCTGGATGTCCCGGACCCGCTGATCGTGCGGCGCAGCAGCAACTCCGGCATGTGGAACGACGAGGGCGCGACGGTCAGCGAGTTCATCTTCGACCTGCTGGAGTTCTCCTTCGAGGAGGAGTCGCCGTGAGCGTCTCGGATCTGGCGGATCTGTGGAGCTCTCACGCCCCGCCGGGGTATAGCTGCCCTTTCTGCGGGCTGGCCCGCGGCGAGGTGGAGGACCCCGCGAACCGGTGCGAGCTCAGCGACCTGGTCTATCAGGATGATGACCTGATGGTCTTCATGGCCTGTGACGGGTTCGGTCCGCACGAGGGTCACGCGATGATCTCCCCGGTGCAGCACCGCGAGGCGCTCTACGACCTCGACGACGCGCTGCTGGGAAAGATCGCGATCATGTCCCGCGAGGTCTCCAAGGCGATGAAGCTGGCCTGGGACCCGGAGGGCACCTCGGTGCGGCAGCACAACGAGCCGGCCGGGAACCAGCACGTGTGGCACTACCACCTGCATGTGTTCCCGCGCTACGCCGATGACATGCTCTACCGGCAGGTCCGGCACCCGGTCGAGGTCGCGGTGCGCGCAGAGAAGGCGCTGGAGCTGCGCGCGGCACTGCAACAGGTGCTGGCCGGCGGCAGCTGAGGCTCGCGGGGAGATCGAGCGGCTGAACTCAGCCCTCGCGCTCGACCACCGCATCGGCGAAGGCGATCAGCGCCGACTTCACGGTGGACTCCGGGAGCTCGGCGATCGCCTGCTTGGCCCGCTCGGCCCAGCTGTGCGCCACCTGCCAGGACTGCTCGGTCACCGGATGGGCGACGACGGCGGCCACCGCCTGCGCCAGCGCCTCGTCGGAACTGAGGTCGGCGTCGATCATGCTCAGCAGCGCGGCCGCGGCCTGCTGGTCCTGCGGTGCGGAGGCGTCCTGGGCCTGCTGGCGCAGAAGCAGCAGCGGCAGCGTGGGCACGCCCTCGCGCAGATCGGTCCCCGGGGTCTTCCCGGAGGACTCGGCGTCTGCGGTGAGGTCGATGACGTCATCGGCGAGCTGGAAGGCCACCCCGACCGCTTCGCCGTACTCCTGGAGCATCCCGATGGTCTGCGCCGAGCAGCCCCCGAAGTGCGCGCCGAGCCGGGAGGCCGCCGCGACGAGCGAGCCGGTCTTGTCCCCGATCACGCGCAGGTAGTGGGCGTAGGCGTCCTCATCCTCCCGCGGGCCCACGGTCTCGTGCAGCTGCCCCATGACCAGGCGCTCGAAGGTCTGGGCCTGGATCTCCGAGGCCTCCACGCCGAGCTCCGACATCAGCCGTGAGGCCCGAGCGAGGATCAGGTCTCCGGTGAGGATCGCGACGGAGTTGCCCCACACCTGGTGGGCGGCGGGCGCCCCGCGGCGCACCGGCGCGGAGTCCATCACATCGTCGTGATACAGCGTGGCCAGGTGGGTCATCTCCATGACCGCGGCAGCCCGGCGCACCCGGTCATCGATTCCGTTGCCGAGCATCGAGGTCAGCACCGTGAGCAGCGGGCGGACCCGCTTGCCGCCGGCCTGGGCGAGGTAGCGTGCGGAGGCGTTGACCAGCTCGTCGGCGCTGGCCAGGGAGCCGAGGAGCTCCTCCTCCACCTGGGTCAGGGCCTCGGCGACCTCGGTGGCGAGCGCCACGTCGTCGGCCAGCACGTCGAACCCGGCCGGAAGCTTCGTGGTCAGGGGATCAGCTGCGGATTCAGTCATCGGTGTCTAGCCTATCCAGGGTCAGGAGGCGGGGAGGGCGCTGGGCTTGGTGGCGTGATGAATCGCGACGATTCCACCGCTGAGGTTCCGGTACCGCACCGAGTCGTATCCGGCCGCGGAGATCTCCGCGGCCAGGTGGTCCTGGTCGGGCCAGGCGCGGATGGACTCGGCCAGATACACGTAGGCCTCGGGGTTAGAAGACACCGCCCGGGCGGCCGGCGGCAGCGCGCGCATCAGGTACTCGTTGTAGACGGTGTTGAAGACCTTGTTCACCGGGTCGGAGAACTCCATCACGGCGAGCCGTCCACCGGGCGCGGTGACCCGGAGCATCTCGCGCAGCCCGGCCAGCGGGTCCACGATGTTACGCAGTCCGAAGGAGATCGTGACGGCCTCGAAGGTGTCGTCGGCGAAGGGCAGGTTCATCGCGTCCCCGGCGATGAACGTCATGTCCGGGCGGCGCCGCTTGCCCACCTGAAGCATGCCTGAGGAGAAGTCGCAGGCCACTGCCTCAGCACCGGCGTCGTGGAAGGGCTCGGTGGAGCTTCCGGTGCCCGCGGCGAGGTCCAGGACCCGCTCACCTGGGGCGACGTCGAGCGCGGTGACGAGCTGCTTGCGCCAGCGCCTGGTCTGGCCCAGCGAGAGCACGTCGTTGGTGAGGTCATAACGGTCGGCGACCTCGTCGAACATCGAGGCGACGTCCTCGGGCTTCTTCGCGAGGCTGGCGCGGCTTCCGGTGCTGGGGCGATTCACCTTGGCATTCTCCCACATGCGCGGATCACCCCCGCCGCCATGTCCTAGACTTGTCCAGCCATGACAGCGCTCCCCGGTTCCCTCGACGCCACCACGCTGGTGGTGGATCTTCCGGAGTCAACCACGCTGGCTGACCTGCTGCCGGACCTGGATCCCAGCGGCGTCTGGCTGCTGCGCGGCGAGGGACTGATCGGTCTGGGCACCGCCGCGCACGTCCGCACCCGGGGCGCTGAGCGCTTCGCCGAGCTGGCCGAGTGGCATGAGCAGCATCTGGCGCCGCTGGCCCGGGCCTCCCGGCTTCCCCAGGAGCTGCGCAGGATCCCCGGCGCCGGCCCGGTGGCGCTGACCTCGATCACCTACTCCTCGGCCTCGGCCGCGGACTCGCACCTGATCCTGCCCGAGCTGACCCTGGGTGCCTTCGAGGGCACCGCGTGGATCACCGCGGTGTTCCGGGCCTCGGCGCTGGATGAGACCTTCGAGGCTGACGACGACGACGCGACGCTGCGTCGGGTCCAGGGTCTCTTAGCGAAACATTCGCTGCAGCTTCAGGGCCGCCGACTGAGCCTGGTCCCCTCGCAGCGCGGGGCGGCAGCGGGTCGGTCCAGCGGCAGCGCGGCCACCTCGCTGATCCAGGGCACCCATTCGGAGCAGCACTATCTGCGCGCGGTCCGTGCCGGGGTCCACGCGATCGGGCACCGCCGGCTGGAGAAGCTGGTGCTGGCCCGCGACGTCGTCGTCGCCGCCGACGCCCCGCTGGCCCCTGGTCCGGTGCTGGCCGCGCTGGCCGCGGACTATGCCGACTGTTGGACCTACCTCGCCGGGGACGTGCTGGGGGCGACCCCGGAGATGCTGGTGAAGATCCGCGGCCGCCAGCTCTCCGCACGGGTGCTGGCCGGCACCGTGGACGGTCGAGCCGGATTGGAGCAGGCGCGGGAGATGCTGCTGGAGGACCCCAAGCAGCGCGACGAGCACCGGCTGGCGGCGCAGTCGCTGTTGGATCAGCTCGCCCCGGTGGCGCAGCATCTGCAGGCTCAGGACCCCCCGTCGGTGCTGCAGCTGCCCAACGTCTTCCACCTCTCCACCGATGTGACCGGCCAGCTCACCGCGCAGACCCCGGCGCTGCTGGTGGCTGAGCGAGCCCACCCCACCGCCGCGATCTGCGGCACCCCCACGGCCACTGCCGCCGAGCTGATCTCCACCCTGGAGGAGCTGGACCGCGGGGCGTTCTCGGGGCCGGTGGGCTGGATCGACGCGAACGGCGACGCCGACTTCGGCATCGCATTGCGCGGCGGGATCTTGGAGGAGCAGGGCACCGCGATCCGGCTCTTCGCGGGCTGCGGGATCGTGGCCGGGTCCGTTCCCGAGGAGGAGCTCGCCGAGACCTGGGCAAAGATGCGCCCGATGCTCGGCGCCCTCGGCGTTCGCCAGCCCTGAGCCGGCGTCGAGGCTGAGGGCTAGAGCTCAGCGGCGGCGGCGCGGAGTCTGGCGTGGAAGTCACGCAGCACGCTCCGATCGGTGCGCACCTCGATGATCCGGATGCCGACCCGGTCCTCGAGTCCGGAGAGCCCCTCCCCGAGCGAGTCGAGGTCCTCGGCGAAGTGGTAGTCGTGGCCATAGGCATCGGCGAGCGCCTCGATGTCCACGGTCTGTGGTGTGCCGAAGAACCGCTCCACCGCCTCGGCCTGGCCCTCCCGGCGACCGACCGCGCCGTGCTCGAGCTGGTCGAAGATCGCCCCGCCGGAGTCGTTGACCACCACAATGTCCAGGTCGGGCTCGCGCTCGGTGGACGGGATCAGCAGCGCGTTGATGTCATGCAGGAAGGTCAGGTCCCCCACCAGCGCGGTGACCCGGGTGCTGCGAGCCAGCGCGACCCCCGAGGCGGCCGAGAGGTTGCCGTCGATGCCGGCCAGGCCGCGCATCGCGTAGACCCGACGCGCGTCGTCGCGGGTGCCCAGGACGGTGCGGTTGAGCACTGCGGCGAGGTCCACGTCGCGGATCACCGAGGAGGAGCCCAGCAGCAGCGGGGTCTTGACCGTCTCCGCCACGTACTGCGCGACCCGCACCGAGGAGAGCTCGCCCTGGGCCAGGGCCTCCTGCTCGGTGAGCGCGGCATCGATGAGTCGCTGAGCCGCGAGCCCGCGCTCGGTCCAGGAGTCCTGCCAGCCCGGAGGCGCCATCGCGGCGAACTGCGCCAGGGCGAGGACATCGTGGATCTGCCGGCGGTCGAGTCGGTGGTCGAACCAGGCCTCTCCCCCGGGGGCGTACTGCACAGCCTCCACGTCCTGCCGGTGGATCAGCTGCTGGACCGGCCGGGTCAGCGTGGGCCGGCCGGCGACGACGACGCGCTCGACGCTGCCCGCCAGGACGCTGGCGGGGGAACCCTCCGGTGCCTGCAGGATCAGCCGGTATCCCTGGATGGTGCCCAGATCGCTCCAGCGCGCATCGCTGCTGGGCTCGGCGAGCAGCGGGTGCCCGAGCCGTCGAGCCAGCTCGCGGGCCTCGGCGGGGGCATCGGCGCCCATGACGAAGACGGTGCGTGCGGTGCCCAGCTCGGCCTCGAACCGTGCCGCCGCCTCTGCCGGAGACTCCGCCGCAGACTCCGCAGGGGATTCCGCCGAGGACTCCCCCGCCATCTTCGCCGAGGACTCGGTCGCAGCGCCCGATTCGGAGCTCGCCTCGGAATCGGCGGGAGAACCGGTGGGAGAACCGGCTGGGGACTCAGCGGGCGTCCCGGCGGAGGACCCCTGCGCGACAGAGGGGCCCTGCGCGGCGGGGCCGCCCAGGATCTCGCTGCCGATGATCTCGGCGCGCAGCTGCTCGGCGGAGTCGGTGACTCGGCGGCGCGGGACGAAGGGGGGTGCGGGCCCAGCGCTGGGCGCCGGCTCGCTGCCCCTCCCCCGGGGCGGCGGGGACCAGGGGGTCGCGGAAGCCGATGTTCAGGTGCACCGGACCGGGGGCGGGCCCGGTCGCGACGCGCAGCAGCAGCCCCACCTGAGTCTCGGCGGCAAGCATGTCATCGCGCGACTCCGGCTCCAGCCGTGCCTCGCCCTGTTCCAGATGGATCTCATCGCGCACCCGACCGGCGAACATTCCCTGCTGCCAGGTGGTCTGGTTCGCCCCGGTGCCGTGCATCTCCTCGGGCCGGTCCGCGGTGATCGCCACCAACGGGATCCCGGAGAGGTCCGCCTCCATCATCGCCGGAAGCAGGTTCCCCGCCGCGGTGCCGGAGGTGGTCACGACCCCGGCCGGGGACTTCGTGGCCATCGCGATCCCGAGCGCGGTGAACGCCGCGGAGCGCTCATCGATGCGCACGTGCACGGTGATCGCGCCGAGCTCCTCGGCCTCACGCAGGGCATAGGCCATCGGTGCCGAGCGCGAGCCCGGGGCCAGCACGATATGCCGCATGGTCATGGTCAGCCCGCGGATCACTCGCCGGGCCAGCCGCAGGGACTCCACGTCATAGGCGTCGTCGAACTCGCGGAACGGGCGCCTGGGTGTGGTCATGCCCTCAATCCTAGAAGCTCTGCGGCGAGCACCTGGTGGGCGGCGCGCAGTCGGGCGATCCACCACTGCTCACGCTCGGGACTGACCCGGTGCCGCCGCAGCATCTCCGGCGAGGGCTCCACCGCACCGGGGACCGCCAACAGCCCGGCGGACGGGATCAACGGATCCTCCAGCACGTCGTGTTCGAATAATGCGGCGGTGCCGAGTCCGCAGGCGTAGGGCAGGTGCGGCAGCCGTGCGGCCAGCGCGAGCCCGGCGGCCAGGCCCACCGAGGTGTCCAGCGCCGAGGAGACCACCGCATCGAGGCCTGCCTGCTCCACGATCTGCAGCGCACGCTCCACCCCGCCGAGCGGGGGGACCTTGACCACGATCAGGTCTGCTGCGCCGAGCCTGGCCACCCGGAGCGGATCCTCGGCCTTACGCACCGCCTCATCTGCGGCGATCCGCAGCGGCGACCCCGAGGAGCTGACGCCGGCGTCGGCGAGCGCCTCCCGGAGCTGCGCCAGCGGCTCGACCCCGGCGACCGGCTGTTCGGCGTACTCGAAGTTCCCGCCGGCGACCTCGGCCAGGCGCTCCAGCGCAGGCACCGCTTCGGCGAGGCTCCAGCCGCCGTTGGCGTCGGCGCGCAGCCCGGCATGAGGAACCAGCCTGCGGACTTCGCGGAACCGGGCGACGTCGTCCTCAAGGGTCTGCCCGGGCTCGGCCACCTTGATCTTGACCGCGGGGATGGAGTCCACGGCGCCGAAACGGGTCAGCACGGATTCCACCTGCTCGGGGGGCACCGCCGGCATGGTGGCGTTGATCGGGATGTGCCGGCGCAGCGGCTCGCCCCAACCCTGCCAGCCGGCCTCGATCCCGGCGCGCAGCCACTGTGCGGACTCGCCCGCCTGGTACTCCGGGAACGGCGAGAACTCTCCCCAGCCGAGAGGCCCGCGGAACAGCATCGCCTCCCGCCGGGTCTGTCCGCGGAAGCGGGTCCGCAGCGGCAGCGAGACCACGTGCGCCTGAACCAGGATCTCCTCCACCTCGGGGAGCTGCCAGCTGAGGTTGCGGCCTGCGCGGCCCGCGGGGTGATCGTCCATGACGTTCAGTCTAGGCAGGGGTGAACCTGCGATACTGATGCACATGTCAGCTGCCCGCGCACTTCGTCCCCCGGCCCGGCGCACAGGCCTGTGGATCATCGGAATCCTGCTCTGCTGCGCGGTCTTCATCGCGGTCTATGAATACTTCGTCCGCTCCAACTCCGGGCAGTGGGTGGAGTACGCGATGCTCGACGCCGCGGCGGAGCGGGTGACCTCGCTCTCCGAACGGGGCTTCGACCTCTGGTGGCTGAGTCCGGTGATCATCGCGCTGCCCGCGGTGATCTTCCTGGTGATCGTGCTGGCCCGGCAGCGCTTCCTGGCCGCGCTGATCGCGGCAGGCACCGTGGTGGGAGCGAACCTCTCCACCCAGGTGCTCAAGACGCTCTGGCTCGAGCGCCCCGACCTCGACAACGGCGTCCCCTACTGGACCGGGAACTCGCTGCCCTCCGGACACACCACCCTGGCGGCCTCGATGGCCGTGGCGGTCTTCCTGGTCAGCTCCCCGCGGCAGCGTCCCTTCGTCGCCGTGCTGGCCGCCTTCTACGCCGGACTGGTCGGGGCCTATACCTTCACCGAGACCTGGCACCGCCCGGCCGACGTGATCGCGGCCTACCTGGTGGTGGCGGTCTGGGCCCTGATCGGCGGCTGGCTGGTCATGCGCACCGGCCCCGAGTGGAACACCGCGGTGGTGGACTACGAGCCTGAGACCGCGCCGCTGGCCGGCCTCGCCTGGTTCCTCGGGGTGACCCTGACCGTGGTGGCGGTCCTGTGCTTCCTCTTCTCCGGCGGCTGGAGCGGGATCGCGCTGGCCGGAGAGGAGCCCAGCCTCTGGCACTGGTTCGCCGGGCTGTTCTTCTCCATCGGCCCGGGCTTCCTGATGGCCGCCGCAGGGATCAACCTCTTCGGCGCCGAGACCGGCCGGCGCCAGCGCGGCGCACCGGTCCCCTCCCCCAAGGGTGAGACGGTGCGCTACCCGATCCCGCCGGAGTTCAGCGAGCTCTACCGGGTCTGAGTCGTCCCGACCCGCATCCGGGACGCCCACAGCTGCATCTGAGCCGCCCCCAGCTGCGGCGGCTCACCCGCGCAGCTCAGCGGCCGCGCAGCCGGGTGATCAGCTCGCGGGACTCCCCGGGGCCATAGGGCACGATCGGGATCGCCTTGGTGGCGTCATTGACCGACTCCCGGATGGCCTGGGAGGAGACGTTGTAGCCCTGCTGCATCCGCCGGCGCATCGAGGCGATGAAGTCGGCGTCGACCTCGTGGCCGTGGCCGGGGACGAAGCGGCTGTAGCTTCCGGCCATGGACCACAGCCGACCGAGCGCGCGGACCCATTCCTTGGGGTAGGAGTCGTGGAACTCCGGGTCATCACCCTCCCGGACCAGGTCACCGCAGAACACGACCCCGGTGGAGCCCTCGGCACGGACCCCGACCACCAGGTCGCCCTGGGTGTGGCCGCGACCGAGGTGCTCCAGGACCACCTCGACGCCGCCGCCCAGGGGCAGCGTCACCGGTTCGGCGGCGACCAGATCGGTCGCGGTCTCCACGCCGGCGTCTGCATGGGCGAGGATCCGATGCACGCCCTGACGGCGCAGAAAGTCATTGGCCCCGACGTGGTCGGGGTGGCCGTGGGTGTTGACCACGATCAGTTCCGCGGAGCTGAGCTCACGCACCGCGGCCAGCAGAGCCGTATGGTCGCCCCCGGCCGGTCCCGGGTCGATGAGGACGGCGGCGTCCTCCCCCAGGATCAGCCCGACGTTGAGCGGCGGGGGGCCGCCCCGTTCGGCGAGGAAGACGTGGTCCTCCAGGCGGCGGAAGTGCGCGGATTCGGGAGCGTGGTCCATCATGATCACCTTCTGTGAAACCGGAGTTTCCCCCATTCTGCCTCACCATCCGCACACAGCCTGGGAGGATCTTTGGGGCGTCGTGACCGGCAGCGTCAATCGCCGCGGATTCCGGAATCGCAATGGCGACTCTAGACTGTCACGATCTGACGCCATCTGCCGTCGACATCGCAGACAAATTCAGGTACCCCACGCGGTAGAGAATCGATGCGGGCCGTATTCAGATTGACAACTACCTGGAGACGTAGTCACGGAGGCTGATTCCTAATTCGGCCGGGCCAAAGTTGTCACTCTTTCAGTAGCTGAAGAGGTGACCCGAGGCGCAGGTCAGACCAGCCGCGATGCCAGCCTTGGGGCCGCCGAACACCGTGCCTATCCCTGTGGCGGAGTAGCACTGCAGCTGCTTCCGTGCCTGCTGCTCGTCGATTTCGCGCACTTCACAGTTCATCGGCGGATTCGAGATTGACTGGCAACCTACGGAAGATGCCGGCAGGGCCACGCTCGCCGATGCGGGCGCGGCGCCGAGGAGACCTCCCGCTGCTGCAACACCCATGACGCCGATAGAAGCAACTGTTCTCTTTAATATAGACTTTTTATTCATATCTAATTCGTAGCACGCTTCGTTCATAGGGATCAAGGTGTTCACCTCAGATTTCGCTGATTCTCGCTCACATAGCTAATTGGGCACGAAAGTAATCATTCACGACTGAATTCCGCGCGGGTTGAAATGATGCCGGCTAGGTCGTTGCTGTCGAAACACAACCGGAGTCCAAGCTCCCCGTCGCTGAAGCCGTGCGGCAGAATGGCCGCATGCCCCAACACCAGAGAAACCCGGCCTTCCACCTCGAGCGGTGGGTGGCCGGGTTTCTGCTGTGTGTGGTGCTCTTCGGGGTGCTCTACCTCGGCGCGGTCCGCACCGGGCCGGGCCAGCTGCTGGACCAGATGATGCAGCGCACCGCCGCAGGCACCTGGAACCCACTGCCTGAGCTGAATACGCACAGGACCTGGGCCACCGTGTGGATCCTGCTGCCCCCGGCGCTGGCATGCCTGGCGCTGGGTCATCAGCGCGGATCCCACCAGCGGTGGCTGGTCCTGCTCTGCGGGGCCGCGGTGGCGCTGGGGTCCAACATCACTACGCAGCTGATCAAGCTGGTCTGGTCCTCGCGTCCTGCGCTGGTGAGTCTGAGCCAGGAATGGCCGATGAACTCCCTGCCCAGCGGTCATACGACCATGGCCGCAGGTGCCGCAGCGGCGGTGTTCCTGATCTGCCGGCCCCGAGACCGCGCCTTCTGGGGCGTCCTGGCCGGAGTCTGGGCGGCCGGGTGGGGCGGCTATATCTACATCGAGGGCTGGCACCTGCCCAGCGACATGTTGGCGGCCTATCTGGTGGTGGCGGCCTGGACGCTGCTCGGCGGCGCCGTGGTGCACCACGTGGAGGCCAGCGACCCGCAGCTCGCGCCGCTGCCGGCCGAGCCTGGAATCCCGGGAGGCCGACAGGCGGGCCTTTGCCTGACGCTCGGAGTGATCGGCACGGCGATCGGGCTCGCCGCGCTGCTGGGACCGGTGGCGCGCCATGGCCTGGCAGAGGCCACAGCCTCACCCAGCCCGTGGCTGTTCATGGCGGGGGCCGCATTGTCCTCCGCCCCGGCGTTCCTGCTCAGCGCGGTCCTGATCCCGCTGTTCTCCAGCGAGACCCGACACCTGACCCGCACCTCCCGCGCGCGCTGACCTCCGCGCTGACCCGCACGTCCCGCGCGCAGAACCGCCCGGTCCACAAGAAGTGGACCGGGCGGGAGATCGCGGGGCGCAGCGCCCCGTGATCACGGGTTCGGCGTGACCCGGAGCGGGTCAGCGGGCGCGGTACTGGTTCATGATCGGGCAGTCCATCGGATCGGCGTAGCCCAGACCCACACGGTTCAGGTAGGTCACGACCATGCCGTAGGACGTGATCAGCCCGGTGGCGGTGTAGCTGATGCCCTTCTCGGCGCAGAACTCCTCGACGATCGGCTTCACCTTGTGCAGGTTGGGGCTGGGCATCCGCGGGAAGAGGTGGTGCTCGATCTGCAGGTTCAGTCCGCCCATGGCGACGTCCATGGCCCGGCCGCCCTTGATGTTGCGTGAGGTCAGCACCTGGCGGCGCAGGAAGTCCATGTCGGAGTCCTTGGGGATGATCGGCATGCCCTTGTGGTTCGGGGCGAAGCTGCCACCCATGTAGACGCCGAAGACCAGCAGCTGGATGGCCAGGAAGCCCAGCGCCAGGCCGGGGCTCATGGCCAGGAAGATCAGCACCGGGAAGCCGATCAGGCGCACGGCCAGCATGGCCAGCTCGGTCTTGCGGCGCTTGAGCTTCTTGGCGGTGAAGATGGTCTTGAGCGCGTTGTAGTGCAGTGCGATCGCGAAGAGGGTCAGCAGCGGGAAGAACATCCAGCCCTGCCGGCGGGCGAGCCAACCCATGAAGCCGGTGCGCTGCGCAGCGTCCTCGGCGACGAAGACCAGGCGCCGGGGGCGATGTCGCCGTCCTTGCCGATGGTGTTGGGGTTGGCGTGGTGCTTGCCGTGCTTCTTGGTCCACCAGCCGTAGGACAGACCCACGATGAGGTTGCCGGTGACCCGGCCGAACCACTCGTTGCGCTTGCCGGTGCGGAACACCTGCTGGTGGGCGCCGTCGTGGGAGAGGAAGGCGACCTGGGTGAACAGGATCCCGAAGAGCGCGGCGAGGCCGAGCTGCCAGAGGCTGTCACCGAGGGTGAACATCGCCACGAAGGCGCCGGCGAAGGCCAGGGTCAGCACGATCACCCGGAGCACGTAGCTGGAGGCGCCGCGGTCCATCAGGCCCTCGTCCTTGACCCGCTGGGCGAGCTCGAAGAATTCGTTGACCTGTTTGTTACCGGCTGGGCGCACTCGCTCGGCGCGGCCCTGGGCGGCCTCCGACCGTGTCTCAGTGATTGTCATGGTTCCACGTTATCGAGCTGAGATCTGCGCCGCGTCACCCGGCGGAGCCAACCTGACCCCCTACCCGGGTAGGGGGTGGGCGGGGTTCACAGCGGGAAGGAGGCCCGGATGAAGTACCCGCCGTCCGGGGTCTCTCCGGTCTCCACGGTCCCCCCGACCGCGCTGACCCGCTCCCGGATGCCCTCCAGTCCCAGCCCGGCGCCCGGGGCGGGCACTGAGACCGGGTGCGGCGGAGCGGTGTTGCGCACCTGGATCAGCAGGTGCTCGGTGTCTGCTGAGCTCGAAGCCTCGGACCGTTCCCCGAGCAGCTCGGCGCTGACCTCGATCGTGGAGGAGGGCGCATGACGCAGCGCGTTGCTCAGTCCCTCCTGGACCATCCGGTAGGCGGCGAGGCCGACCGCGGAGGACGCCTCGACGACGTCAAGCCCGGTGACCCGGATCGGGGTGCCCGAAGCGCGGGTGGCTTCGACCAGGGAGTAGATCTCGGCGAGGCCCGGGGTCGGTCCGGTGGGGGGCTCCTCCTCGCTGCGCAGCGTGCCCAGCAGCATCCGCATCTCGCCCAGTGCTTGGCGGGAGGATCGGGCGATCTCTTCGAACTCCTGCTGCGCCTCGGGCGTGATGGAGCTGAGCCGGTAGCGGGCGGTCGCGGCCTGCACGCTGATCACCGACATCGAGTGGGCGACCACGTCGTGGAGCTCGCGGGCGATCCGGTTGCGCTCCTCCAGCTCCCGACGTCGTCGGCTCTGCTGCGCGCTGGTGCGTTCGGAGACCTCGAGCCGGTCGGCGTCGCGGATCCACTGCCGGGTCAGGCTTCCGAGCACTGCGACGCCGACCCCGACCGAGGAGAACACGATGCCGGTGCTCACCGCGCCGTCGGGCAGCTGCGGAGCCGCCATGACGATGGCCGCGAAGGTGAGCAGCGCACTGGCGGCCCAGCCGCTGGCCGCGCAGTACCAGGGCTCGCGCAGCGCCGCGACCAGGATGACCCCGCACTGGATGAGCATGGCGGTGACCGGCCAGGGCCAGATCCCGACCCCGGCCTCCGCGGTGGCGCCCATCAGCCCGGCTGAGACCAGCACCGAGGCGCCGATGCCGGCCCAGGGGAACTTCAGCGTGAGCACAAGGCTCAGGCAGTGCGCGAGGGTCAGCACCAGGCCCAGGGCCGGGTGGATCCCATAGACCGTGGTGGTCAGCGGCCAGGCCACCGCGAAGAGCACCACCGCGGCGAAGCAGATCCCGATCCAGGACCAGGCGGCGGAGCTGAAGGTGGCCGAGGAGTCCTCGACCTGGCCCCCCGGTCGTCCGCCGGCGACCCGAGAGAGCGTGCGCTCCAGCGGATGCGCCTGCGGGTGCTCCAGCGGGATCAGCCGACCCCGGCCGCCGGCGCCGAGCAGGCTCGTGGCCAGCAGCGCGTCCAGCGCGGCCAGACCGCGCATCACGGCAGGCAGGGTGACCAGGAAGACCACGCCGAGGAGGAAGAACACCCCGGAGTCCAGCACGTACTGCCAGAATCCGCTGGCCGGCACCAGCGCCGGCGCGATGAGCTCCAGGAGGCGGATCAGGCCACGTTCACCGGGGATGAATCGAGACCAGAAGAAGTAGGTGAGACCGACCGGGCCCATCAGGATCCACAGGGCCGCCACCACGAAGGTCACCAGCCGCACCGGCAGCGCGAGGATCATCTCAAAGATCAGGTCCAGCCAGCGGCGCGGGTCCGCCACCGGTCGGAGCCGACCGGCCAGACCTGGGTCCCGGGGACGGTAGCCGACCGGATCGAGCAGCGCGCCCCAGATTCGCAGCCGACGCCGGGAGAGCTCCGCGAACTCCGAGGCGGTGACCAGGGTCAGCGGCAGCACCAGGGCCCCCACCCACAGCGGCGCGGTCGCGATGGAGACCGCCAGCAGGCTCAGCAGCAGGCTGGCCCCGAAGAGCGCGATCGGCAGCCCTGGGAGCACGTAGGCGCTGTCGCGCACGAGCCGTCGGGTCAGGGATTCAGGGGCAGGGCTGTGCACGTGGAGGATCCTGGGCTGAAGGGCATGGTGACCTCATCACACCATAGGCATCGGCGAGCGCGGTACCGGGGTAGCGTTGAACCATGCCCGCCGCCGACTCCGCCGACCCCTCGGCCCCGCTCCCCCCTGCCTCGATCCGGGTGCTCATCGTCGATGACCAGTCGATGATCCGCGCCGGCTTCGCCGCCCTGCTCGACGCCCAGGTGGACATCACGGTGACCGGCACCGCCGCCGATGGAGAGGGCATCGAGGAGGTGGTGCGCAGCACCACCCCCGACGTCGTGCTGATGGACATCCGGATGCCCAAGGTCAACGGTCTGGAGGCCACCCGGCAGATCCTCGGCATGGACGGGACTCCGCCGCGGATCCTGATGCTGACCACCTTCGACGCCGACGAGTACGTCTTCGACGCGCTGCGCGCCGGGGCCAGCGGCTTCCTGCTCAAGGACGCCACCCCCGAGGAGCTGGTCCAGGCGGTCCGGGTCGTGGCCGAGGGTGACGCGCTGCTCTCGCCGAAGATCACCCGCACCCTGATCGCCGACTACGCGGCCCGTCCGACGGCGACCCCGGTGCCGTCGCGGCTGCTGGGGGAACTCACCGAGCGGGAGCAGGAGGTGATGACCGCCGTCGCCCGAGGACGATCGAACGCGGAGATCGCTGCCGACCTGTTCCTGGCCGAGCAGACCGTGAAGACCCACGTGTCACGGATCCTGACCAAGCTGGCACTGCGGGACCGGACCCAGATGGTGGTCTACGCCTATGAATGCGGGCTGGTGCGCGCCGGGGAGTGAGCCCGGGGCCCGCTGCGCGGCGTGAGCCGGGCACCGGCAGTCTGGTTGAATGGCCGCATGTCTGAATCCACCGCCCCGCAGGCCAAGAAGGTCCCCACCGAACGCACCCACCACGGGGACACCTTCGTGGATCACTACGAATGGCTGCGGGAGAAGGACTCCCCCGAGGTCCTGGCGCATCTGCACGCCGAGAACGCCTACGCCGAGGCGGTGACCGCGGCGCAGAAGCCGCTGCGCGAGAGCATCTTCAACGAGATCAGACACCGTACCGTGGAGACCGACCTCTCGGTGCCCTCCCGCCGGGGCGACTGGTGGTACTTCACCCGCACCATCGAGGGTGAGCAGCACCCGGTGTACTGCCGGGTCCCCGCCGCCCCCGCAGCAGATTCAAGTGCGATCGCGACCGAAGCCGAGCGCCACGACGGCGAGCCCGGGTCCTGGACCCCGCCGCAGGTCGAGGCCGGCGTCGCCCTGGAGGGCGAGCAGACCTTCTTCGACACCAACGCCGAGGCCGCGAAGCATCCGTTCTACCAGCTCGGCGGGATGTCGCTGAACGCCGAGGGGACCCTGCTTGCCTACTCCGAGGACACCTCCGGGGACGAGCACTACACCGTGCGCTTCCGCGACCTGAGGACCGGGGAGAACCATCCCGAGGAGATCAGCAACGTCCACGGCGGGCCCGTGCTGGAGCCCACCGGAACCCGGGCCTACTACATGGTGGCCGATGCGGCCTGGCGGCCCTACCGGCTCTACATGCACACCCTGGGCACCGCGGCCGAGCAGGACCGGCTGATCCTGGAGATCAGCGACGAGCAGCTCTGGACCGGCGTCGGGCTCTCCGCGGACAAGCGCGAACTGGTGATCATCTCCGGGAACTCCGAGTACGACGAGTCCCGGCTGCTGGATGTCACCGACCCGCAGGCCGAGCCGGTGCTCCTGATCGGCGCCGAGCGGAGGCTGCTGCACAGCATCGACCCGATCGAGGTCGACGGCGAGCGGCTGCTGCTGATCACGCACAACCAGTCCGGGCCGAACAACGCCCTGGCGGTGACCACCGCCGCGGCGCTGACCGCTCAGGACCCGCGCGGTGACCAGCCGCTGGACCTGGGCAAGCCGGTGCTGCCGCACGAGGAGACGGTCAAGCTTGAAGGCGTGAGCGTCACAGCCGCGCAGATCATCGTCGCCGCCCGCCGGGACACCATCGAGTCCATCCAGCTGCTTTCCCTGGATGCGCTGCGCGCGGCACTCGCCGGGGCCGAACCGGTGCCCACCTCTACGCTGCCCGGCCCGGCCTTCGACGAGGAGCTCTACACCTGCGCGGTGATCGCCGCGGAGTATGAGGCGCCGCTGTTCCGGGTGGCGTATGAGTCCTGGCTGACCCCGACCCGGATCTATGACATCGAGCATCGCACCGCGGAGCCGGTGCTGCGCCGGGAGACCCCGGTCAACGACGTGGACCTCGACGCCTACCGCGCCACCCGGATCTGGGCTCCCAGCGGGGACACCCGCGCGGACGGCTCGGCCATCGAGATCCCGGTCACGGTGCTGCACCACCGGGACGTCTCCGCCGACGGCACGAACCCCGCACTGGTCTATGGCTACGGCTCCTATGAGATGAGCATGGATCCCAGCTTCGGGATCCCGCGGCTCTCGCTGCTGGATCGCGGGATCGTCTTCGCGATCGCGCATGTCCGCGGCGGCGGCGAGCTGGGCCGCGGCTGGTACGAGGACGGCAAGAAGCTGAAGAAGGCCAACACCTTCACCGACTTCATCGCCGCCACCGATCACCTGATCAGCACCGGATGGGCGGATCCGGCGCGGGTCGCGGCGCTCGGCGGCTCCGCGGGCGGGCTGCTGATGGGCGCGGTGGCCAACCTCGCCCCGGAGAAGTACGTCGCGATCCTGGCCCAGGTGCCCTTCGTGGACAACCTGACCACCATCCTGGACCCGGAGCTGCCGCTCTCGGCGCTGGAGTGGGAGGAGTGGGGCAACCCGATCACCGACCCCGAGGTCTACCGCTATATGAAGTCCTACGCGCCGTACGAGAATGTGCGAGAGGTGGCTTACCCGGCGATCGCGGCGGTGACCAGCCTCAACGACACCCGGGTGCTCTACGTGGAGCCCGCGAAATGGGTGCAGGTGCTGCGCGAGGCCCAGCGCGGCGAAGCCCGGTGGTGATGAAGATCGAGATGGACGGCGGCCACGGCGGCGCCTCGGGTCGGTACGAGACCTGGAAGGAACGGGCCTGGGACTACGCGTTCATCGCGCATCACCTCGGTGCCGGTCAGGATCTCAGCGCCAGTCAGGATCTCAGCGCCAGCGAGCCGCGCCGATGAGTGCTGCCGATGCGCCGATCTCCAGCGATTCGGACAGCCCGGACAGCCCGGTCGGTCCCGGCCAGCGCTCAGTCCCCGAGGTCGATCCGGCCTTCGCCTGGGTGAGCGACCCGGAGCTGGTGGCGATCTATGACGTGGAGAACTCCGGCGGCTGGGACCACGAGTTCTACCTCGAGCTGGCCGAGGAGCTCGGCGCCGAGCATGTGGCCGACATCGGCTGCGGCACCGGGGTCTTCGGGATCCTGCTGGCCGAGCACGGCATCGAGGTCACCGGGGTGGACCCTTCGGCGGCGATGATCGACGTCGCCCGCTCCCGGAGCGGCGCCGGTACCGCGGCGACGCTGAACCCGCAGCCGCGCTGGATCCACGGCTTCGCCGATCAGCTGACCTCGCAGGCGGCGGACCTGGCCGTGATGGAGGGCCATGTGGCGCAGTACTTCCTGGCTCGCGCCGACTGGGAGGCCGTGCTGGGCCATGCCTTCCGGGCGCTGAAGCCCGGCGGCCACCTGGCCTTCGAGGTGCGCAATCCGGCGGCGCTGGAGCTCGACGCCTGGGATCCGGAGTCCACTCGGGAGACCCAGCCGCACCCCGACGGTGGCGAGTTCACCTCCTGGATGGAGATCGTGCGGGTCACCGAGGACCCCGCCGAGGGTGCGCTGATCACCGCCCGAGCGCATAATCTCCTGCCGGATTCCCGCGAGATCCTCGCCGAGGAGACGCTGCGCTACCGGCCGCTTCCAGTGCTGCGCGAGACGCTGAGCGCCGCCGGGTTCCGCGAGGTGCAGATCTGGGGCGACTGGGACCGCGAGGAGCTCACCGAGGACTCCCCCGAGATGATCTTCTTGGTCCAGAAGCCCAGCTGAGGTCCACGGCGAGACTCGTTGATCGACAGGACCTGTTCATCGGTTAGATCAGCTCAGCGGCAGGAGCTGGTCAGCGTCGCAGCGCCCGGGCGGACTGCCCATGCGGGGCGGTGCGGGCGAGCGGCTCGCCGTCGAGGCTGAGCACGAAACCTGATTCGGTGTCGGTCTCGTCCGGGAGCTGCTCCGCGATCCCCTCCACCACCTGCAGGCCTTCGTTGCTGACCCATCGGGCGCCCGCGGCCTCCACCTGGCGGCGGAACCGCAGCCGGTCGGCCCGGCTCAGGTAGGCCAGCACCGCGGTGTGGAAGACCACCGGGGTCATCGAGGCCGGCACCTGGGCCAGGACCTCGGCGAGTCGCTCGTTGAGGTCACCGGTGTGCAGCGCCGGCGGGTCTGCGGCCACCAGAGCCGCGCCGGCGGCGAGCCTCGGGATCCGGTGTTCCATGCCGGGCCAGATCAGCACCTCCAGCCAGCGCAGATCTTCCTGCGCCGTGACGTCCAGGGGGTTCAGATCGATCCCCGCGCGATGACCCACCCGTGAAAGCACCTCCGGGGCTTTCAGCCCCCTGAGCTCACAGGTCAGCTCCACGGTGCTGCGCAGCTGGCCCTCCGCCGGGCTGAGCAGCACCTCGGTGGCGTCCTCGCTGCGGTAGCGCACGGGCCAGGCGTCGGGGTATAGGCAGAGCCCCGCGGAAGCGCCGACCTCGATCAGCGCCAGCGGGGCCTTCTCCTGCGCCTGGATCTGCGCGAAGGCCAGATTCAGCGTGGCGATCCGTCCGGGTTCATTGGTCTGTGTGGCGCGTTCACAGATGGTGGCCTCGATCTGTGACCAGCGCGCGCCGATGAGTGAGTTCGCCTCCGGCCACGCTGCGGCTTCGACGCCATGCAGCCGGGCCGCGGCGAAGAGCAGGTTGGCCTGCCGCTTGGCGGCTGGGAGCTGGGCCAGCCGCGAGAGCAGCTCCTCATCCTGCGCCACCCCGAGGGCCCAGTCGGCGTAACGGGGTGAGACCCCGGCCGCCTCCACCTGGGCGAAATGCCGGTAGTAGGTCGCAAGCTCCTCGATGGCCGCCTCGTCCTGGGCGTCGAGCCCGGGCAGTTCACGCATCTTCGGGCCCCTCGGTCAAGAACTCGGCACCTCGGCGACTCATCGGCTCGTCAATTCCCCGGCTCGGCCGCTCAGCCGACCGGCCAGCGTTCCTGCCGGTATGCCGAGTCCCAGAACATCCATTCGTACTGACTCGCCCGGCGGTAGGCGGCGTGCATCGCGGCTCGGGTCTGCTCGCTGGCCGTCGCGGCCAGCTCATCGACGACCCGTTTCGCCGTCTCGGTGAGCTCGTGGAACTCCGGGTCTCCGTAGGCGCTGATCCAGTCCGCGTAGGGGTGCTCCTCGAGGGATTCGACCCTGGCCTTGAGCCGGGTGCCGACGTCGTCGTAGATCCAGAAGCAGGGCAGCACCGAGGCCGCGAGCACCGGCAGCGAACCTGCCGAGATCAGGGCCAGCTCGTAGGAGGTGTAGGCCACGGTGGTCGGTGAGGGATCCACCGCGGAGAAGTCGACCACGTGGGTCGAGTGCAGCGCGCGCTCCTCCTCGATCGCTCCGGCCGCGGCCCGGGACCAGAACATGATGTGTTCCGGGTCGGTGGACTGCGTGGCACAGGCGGCGAGCGCCCGGGCGTACTCGGTGAGGTACAGCGCGTCCTGGCCCATGTAGTTATCGAAGATCTCCCGTGGCAGCGACCCGGCCTCGAGCTGTTCCAGGAACGGCAGGGTCTCGATCCGCGCACGGATCTCCTCCGTGCTCGCCCAGGCTTCCTCGGTGAATCGTCTCGCGCTCATGCTCTGCCTCTCCAGCACCGCCTGATCAGCGGCTTTGACGGTTATCCAGATCTGCTCTGTCCCAAAAACATCCTAGAGGGTCGTGAACCTGGTCGAACCGAAGCCCGACGACGACCCCGGCTCCTCGGTAGACTCGGGCCTGTGACCGGATCAGATACCCCCAGCAGCCCGACCGTCCCCAGCCTGCCCACGAAGGTCTCCGACATCTTCGACCCCTGGCAGTGGCGCACCGTGGAAGGGTTCGACTTCACCGACGTCACCTACCACCGGCGTGTGCAGCGCGACGAGGCCGGCACGATCACCGCTGATCTGCCGGCGGTGCGCATCGCCTTCGACCGCCCCGAGGTGCGCAACGCGTTCCGGCCCGGCACCGTGGATGAGCTCTACCGCGCGCTGGACCACGCCCGGATGACCCCCGATGTGGGCGCCGTGCTGCTCACCGGCAACGGCCCCTCCGCCAAGGACGGCGGGCACAGCTTCTGCTCCGGCGGGGATCAGCGGATCCGCGGCCGCGACGGATACCGCTACGCCGAGGGCGACACCGCCGAGACCATCGACCCGGCGCGCGCCGGCCGGCTGCACATCCTGGAGGTGCAGCGGCTGATCCGCACCATGCCCAAGGTGGTGATCGCCGTGGTCAACGGCTGGGCGGCCGGCGGCGGGCACTCGCTGCACGTGGTGGCCGATCTGAGCATCGCCTCGCTGCAGCACGGAAAGTTCAAGCAGACCGACGCCACCGTGGGCTCCTTCGACGCCGGCTACGGCTCGGCCCTGCTGGCCCGCCAGGTGGGCCAGAAGAAGGCCCGGGAGATCTTCTTCCTGGCTCGGGAGCATTCCGCCGAAGAGATGGTCGCCGTGGGCGCGGTCAACGAGGCCGTGGACCACGAGCGTCTCGAAGAGGTCGCACTGGGCTACGCCACCGACATCGCCCGGCAGTCCCCGCAGGCCATCCGGATGCTGAAGTTCGCCTTCAACGCCCCCGACGACGGCCTCGCCGGCCAGCAGGTGTTCGCCGGAGAGGCCACTCGGATGGGCTACATGACCGATGAGGCGGTGGAGGGCCGCGACGCCTTCCTGGCCAAGCGCGAGCCCGACTGGTCCGAGTTCCCGTACTACTACTGATTCAGGTCATTTCTGCATACCGGTGCCTCCTGACGCTGCTGGGAGCACGCCGGGCGTCGAGGACCGGAGACGATCGAACCGGCAACGAATAGACTCCAGATCAGGCCTATGGACGAGGGAGTCATGGCCTTCAATGCGCTGCTGCGCGGACAGGAGACCGGCCTGAGATGAGCTCCAATCCCAGCCTCAACCCCGACGGAACAGATTCGCACCCCGGCTCGGTGCGGGTCGGAGCGGACCCCTCAGAGATGGCCACCCGGACGAGCGGCAGCGGCCAGCGTCACGAGGTCACCCTGCGATTCCTTGCCGCGCCCACGGACCGCGGCAAGGCCGGGACCGTCGACGCCGGTCGGGTCCTGGAATGGGTGGACAAGGCGGCCTTCGCTGCGGCCACCGGCTGGTCCGGCAGCTACTGCGTGACCGCCTACGTCGGCAACATCCACTTCCACGATCCGGTCCAGGTCGGCGAGATGGTGGAGGTCACCGGCACCGTGCTCTACACCGGCCGGACCTCGATGCATATCCAAACGACGGTCCGCTCGGGCGACCCCAAGACGGGCCACCTCGAGGAGCGCGCCCGTTGCCTCGTCATCTTCGTGGCGGTGGACGCGGACGGCTACGCCACGCCGGTGCCGGAACTCGTCCCCCACACCCCGGAGCAGAAGCGCGACCACGACTACGCCATGTCCAGGATCCCCATCCGCGACGCCATCACGGCGGCGTTGAAGAGCCAGCGCTACACGGACGCAGGCACCGCCGAACGCGTCACGCTGCGTTTCCTGGCAGAACCCACGGACGTGAACTGGGGCGGCAAGGTCCACGGAGGCGTGGTCATGGAGTGGATCGACACCGCCGCCTACCTCTGCTCCTCCCGCTATTGCGGCCGAGACACTGTGGCGGTGTTCTCCGGCGGGATCCGCTTCACACGTCCGGTGCACATCGGGGACCTCGTCGAGGTGGAGGCCCGACTGATCTACACCGGCAACAAGGGCATGCATATCGCCGTGGAGGTCCGCTCAGGAGACCCCAAGGGCGGGGAACTCACCCAGACCACGAATTGCATCACCATCATGGTCGCCCGCGACGAGAACGGGACCTCTGTCCCCGTTCCTCCGTGGGAGCCAGTCACGGAGGAGGACCGTGAGCTCTGGACGCATACCCGCACCCTGCTGGAGATCCGGAGCCGCGCCCCCGGCAGTCGTCTCCCTGACCACCTCCTGAACGATGCTCAATCGGAGAAGCCCGCGGGGCATCCCGACGAAGCTCCGCGACCGTAGACGATGACCGGGCTGGAGACACCGGATAGGTCGATGGGGATGCACCACGCGGAAGGAGCCCCAGAAGTTCGACCCTCAGGCGAGGATGGAGCCGCCCAGAGTGGTTCACATGCCGGTCAGAGCTCGAGATCTCGCGCTGCCTGAGGTCTGCGCGTCCGGCGGGAGTGGACCCGGGTGCTAGCGTGTGATCTGCATTACCCGAGATCAAGGAGTCGATCAGCCATGACCACAGCAGCGCCCGCCCGCTCTCGTCCCGTACAGAGAGTCACGGCTCAACCCGGCTTCAGTCGCTGGCTCGTCCCGCCTGCGGCGCTGGCTATCCACATGTGCATCGGGCAGGTCTACGCCAGCAGCGTGTACCGCGACGCGATCCAGGTGCATTTCGACGCCAGCCACACCGCGATCGGCATCATCTTCTCGTTGGCGATCGTGATGCTCGGCCTTTCAGCGGCCTTGTTCGGCACGTGGGTGGACCGCAACGGCCCTCGCCGCGCCATCCTGGCCTCCACCGTCTTCTGGGTCTCCGGCTTCGTGATCGGCTCGGTGGGCATCTTCACATCTCAGCTGTGGGTGGTCTACCTCGGCTATGGCGTCATCGGCGGCATCGGGCTCGGCATCGGCTACATCGCTCCGGTCTCGACGTTGATCAAATGGTTCCCGGACCGCCCCGGCATGGGCACCGGTATGGCAATCATGGGATTCGGCGTCGGCGCGATGGTCGCCTCCCCGCTCTCGACGTTCTTCATGAACCTCTACAACGGCGGAGCTCCGGAGAGCGGCGAAGTGCACTCCGGACAGTCCGTGGGCTTTCTCTTCCTCACATTGGCTGGCCTGTATCTGGTGATGATGCTCTTCGCCGCCTGGATCGTCCGCGTTCCCGAAGCGGGCTGGGCTCCGAGTGGCTTCGAGCCCTCGAATTCCAAGAAGTCCTCGATGATCTCTCAACGCAACGTGACGGCAAATATGGCGATCAGGACCCCGCAGTTCTGGCTGCTGTGGATTGTCTTGTTCGTGAACGTCACCGCGGGAATCGGCATCCTTGAGCAGGCCAACGCCTTTGTCCGAGACTTCTTCCGCGGTGATGATGGCAGCACCGTGATCGCAGCGGCCGCTGCCGCCGGATTCGTCGCCTTCTTGTCCCTGACCAACACCTTGGGACGGTTCATCTGGGCGTCGACCTCGGACAAGATCGGGCGCAAACAGATCTACATGGTCTACCTGGGTCTCGGAGCCCTGCTGTACTTCTCCCTGGCCGCCTGGGGGAACGTCTCCATGGCGCTGTTCGTCGTCCTGGCAGGTGTGATCCTGTCCTTCTACGGAGGCGGCTTCGCCACGATTCCCGCCTACCTTCGTGACCTGTTCGGCACTCTGCAGGTCGGGGCCATCCACGGCCGCCTGCTCACCGCCTGGGCCTGCGCCGGTATCGCCGGACCGCTGATCGTCAACAGCTTCCTCGACGCCGCCGGCGGCGAGCCCGGCACGTTGACCGCCTCGGACTACCGCCCCGCGCTGTACACGATGGTCGGGCTGCTCGCGGTCGGCTTCATCGCCAACCTGCTGGTTCGCCCCGTCAAGGAAAAATTCTCCGTGGAGCACTCACCCTCATCCGACAGCGTCGACACCCGGAAGCCGCAGGAGGATCCCGGTCGCGACACGACTGTGACACCTGCCGGACCGCCCCCGGTCCCCGTTGCTGTCGCCTGGGTCATCGTCGGAACCCCGATCGCCTATGGGTTCATCTACACGATCATCAACGGAGCTCAGCTGTTCACCAATTGAGTCCACACGCTTCCCGTCGCCTGGATCGGGCACACAAAGGCCGGGCTGCTCCTGCTGGAGCAGCCCGGCCTTTGTGATCCACGCCTTGTGGGGGGACCTCTCACCCGAGTGGAGAGCCGACCTCAGGCTGCGAGGTCGGCTCTCCAGGGATCAGACGGTGGCAGGCATGTTCTCCTGCTTGTTCTCCTCGCTGCTGCCCCCGGCGGGGCCGTCCCCGGCCGGCTCGAGTCGAATGATGACGCCCTTCGAGACCGGAGTGTTGCTGCCGACCACGGTGTCATCGAGCGGCACCAGAACGTTGCCCTCCGGGTAGTACACAGCGGCGGAGCCCCGGGCCGTGGGATAGGCCACCGCCCGGAACTTGCGCAGCACGCGGTCCTTGCCGTCGGCGTATTCTCCATGCACATCCACCAGGTCACCATCGCTGAAGCCCAGCTGCACCAGATCCTCAGGGTTCACGAAGAGCACGTGTCGGCCCTTCTTGATCCCGCGGTACCGGTCGTTGTAGCCGTAGATGGTGGTGTTGAACTGGTCATGTGAACGCATGGTCTGCAGAATCAGACGATTCGGCGGGCAGTCGATGAGGTCCAGCTCGTTCACCGTCATCACGGCCTTGCCGCTCGGGGTGTCGAACCTGCGGAAGTCCCGCGGCCCGTTCGCCAACAGGAAGCCGTCCTTCTCTCGGATGCGCTGATTGTAGTTCTCACACCCCGGCACGACATGGGAGATGTGGTCGCGGATGAGATCGTAGTTGTCCTCGAATCCTTCCCAGTCGGCTGCAATCCGGCTGCCCAGGGTCGCGTGGGCGATACGGCTGACGATGGCGACCTCGGAGAGCAGGTTCGGCGCTACCGGTTCGACCCGGCCTTCGGAGGAGTGCACGGCGCTGACGGTGTCCTCGACCGAGACGAACTGCGGCCCGGAGGCCTGAACATCGATCTCGGTGCGGCCCATAGTCGGCAGGATGAGCGCTTCCTGACCCACCACGGTGTGGGATCGATTCAGCTTGGTGGAGATCTGGACGTTCATCTCCAGATTCTGCATCGCCGCCTCGGTGGCTGCCGTGTCAGACATCGCGGCCGCGAAGTTGCCTCCCAGGCTGAGGAAGAACTTGATGTCTCCATCGCGCATGCCACGCACGGCGTCGACCGAATCGACACCGTGCTCGCGCGGAGGCTCGAAGGAGAACTCTTTGCCGAGCGCGTCCAGGAACGAGTCGGGCATCTGCTCCCAGATGCCCATCGTGCGGTCACCTTGGACGTTGGAGTGCCCGCGAATCGGCGAGGCGCCCGCTCCCGGTCGGCCGAAGTTTCCCCTCAGCAGGAGCAGGTTGATGATCTCCTTGATCGTGCCGACACCATTCTTCTGCTGCGTGACCCCCATCGCCCAGGTGATGATGACCGATTCAGCATTGATATACCGATCGGTGAGTTCGTCGATCTCCGCCGCACGCAGCCCGGTCGCCTCCAGCACGGTCTCTTCTTCCAGGTGCGAGAGGTGTTCGCGCAGCGCGTCCAGCCCCTCGCAGTGCTCGGCGATGAATTCATGGTCGAGCACGCTGCCGGGGCTCGCGTCCTCGGCTTCAAGCACCCGCTTGGACACAGCTTGAAGCAGGGCCATGTCGCCTCCGGCGCGGATCTGCAGGAACTGATCGGCGAGTTCGGTGCCTCGGCCGACGACCCCGTTGGGCTTCTGCGGGTTCTTGAACCGGCGCAGACCCGCCTCGGGCAGGGGATTGACCGCGACGATCTGGCCGCCGTTCTTCTTCTGCTGCTCCATGGCGCTGAGCATGCGCGGGTGGTTGGTTCCCGGATTCTGCCCGATGAGGATCATCAGGTCCGTGGTGAGGAAGTCGTCGTAGGCGACCGTGGCTTTGCCGACTCCGATGGTCTCGCTCATCGCCACACCGGAGGACTCATGGCACATGTTTGAACAGTCGGGCATGTTGTTGGTTCCGAAGCCACGGATGAACAACTGATAGGCGAACGCCGCCTCGTTGGAGGCGCGGCCGCTGGTGTAGAACGCAGCTTCATCGGGAGAGGAAAGACCCTTGAGCTTGTCAGAAACGATCTTGATCGCCGTGTCCCAGTCGACCGGCCGATAGTGGTCGTCACCGGCTGCCTTGTAGACGGGTTCTGTGAGTCGGCCCTGCATCCCCAGCCAGTACTCGGAGCGCTCACGCAGCTCGCTGATCGAATGTTCGGCCCAGAACTCGGAGGCCACCGTCACCGGGGTGGCCTCCCAGGTGACTGCCTTGGCCCCGTTCTCGCAGTACTCGAACTTGCTCCGGTGCCCGGATGGGTCCGGCCAGGCGCAGCTCATGCAGTCGAACCCTTGTTTCTGGTTCATCGCGAGCAGCGTGCGAGCGGTCCGCTCGGCACCCATGTGCTTGAGCGCCGGCTGCATCGAGTGGTAGACGCCCGGCATTCCGGCCGCCCAGTCTTTGGGCTTGTCAACTTCGAGATCGTTCTCGTCAGCTTCCTCCACGGGTGGATTGGAGCGAGTCATGAGCATCCCTTCTGAGCCTTGACTTGTCGTGCAGTGGTCCTACTTCCGCCATTGTGACTCACGATACAGATATGGGATACGTCATGCACTGCCCCCGGTGTGATTGCGTCTCTGGTCAGGCCGAGGTTTCAGGGAGTTCGGAGGTGCAACGTTACGGGTGGGGCCGCGGACTGCGCGTTGAACCACGAACCGTCACCACTGCGGAACGGGCATCCGACCCAGACGACGAATCGCATCACCGTCGTGGTCGCCCGGGACGAGAATGGGACCTCTGTCCCCGTTCGGAACCCCTCATGCCAGGCGAGGACCGCGGCCTCGCTCAGACTTCCGCCGCGCAGTGCGGGCACTGCCGAACAGCCTCATCGCCGACCACAGCGGAGGAGCCGTCCGCAGCGATGGCTGAGCCGGCCGCGTCCCTGATCTGATTCCGTCGATTCAACGTCAGGCGCAGGCTCAGGGCTGCGTAGTAGAGCATGTAGCCGCCGGACAAGACGATCAGCCACAGGCTCGGTGCGGGGTACTGCACAAGAATCAGCGCGTACAGGCCCAACCACAGCGTGGTCAGCGTCATGGTCAACCACCACGCGGTCTCGGTGCGGGAGGGGTAGACGTACTTGATCGGAACGAAGATGAGCACTGTCAGGGCAAGCAGCGTGGTGGTGGTCGCGGCAGTGCTCGCCCCGAGCACGATGAGGTAGAACGCCGCGATGTTCCAGTAGCTGGGGAATCCGACGAAGAAGTGGTCGTCGGTCTTCGCGTCGCTGCGGCAGAACTGATAGCAGGAGGCAAGCAGCGGGATGGAGGCCACCACGCCGCCGAGCCAGCCGCCCGGCAGATAGCCTGCGCTCCACAGGAGCACCATCGGCGCAAAGGCGTAGGTGATGTAGTCGATGATGTTGTCCAGCAGCGCACCGTCGAAGCCCGGCACCACCTCCTTGACGCGGAAGCGGCGTGCCAGAAAGCCGTCAGAGCCGTCGATGATCATTGCGGCGAGGAAGAGCCACAGCACGATCTCGACTTCACCGGCATAGGACATGTGCACCATCAGCAGCGCAAGGACCACACCCAGTGCGGTATAGGCATGGACCGACATCGCTCCCAGGCGATGCCAAGGACCGGATTGAGGCGGAGACATGGCCTCACCCTAGTCTGCTCGATGTGCCTGCGGCCAGATCGATCTGGCACACCATGTCACCCGAGGCTGCCCCCATCGCGAGCGTCGAGATGGATCTGCTGGGCCCACAGGACTCTGGGTTCTACTCCTCTATGTGGATGGACGCCGAGGGGCAGAAGTCCGCAGCTTCTCGGACGAGGTCGTGTTCTGCTTCGGGAGGACTCTCCCTGAGCAGCTCCACTTTGCCGTCGTCGGCACGCTGTGCGAACACGTTCGGTGCTGAGCGCACACATTGCCCGGCCGCAACACAGGTATCTTCGGTGGTCGCAATCTTCACGGCGACGGTCCCTTCTTCTCGGGGCGACAGAGTTCGTGACGGGCTTCAGGCAATGCGCCCACAGTGGGTGGTCTCAAGCTGCCTGCAACGGAACTGGTCCGTGGATTGAATGCTACGCGAGGTGCCTGCCAGCATCTAGACCAAGGGTCACAGCACACCGATGGAACCACGATTCATGCCCCTGCCCCAGACCGGACGGGGGCACGCCGAGGCGACGGTCCAGTTCGACTCCGCCCTCAGAGCGAACATCTGGGACGCGGCGTCAGGCCTCGGAAGGTGTCCACGGCACCGGACTCGATGCCATCGAGACCCTGTGTGAGGTGATGACTCAGACTTCAGGTGCGCAGGTTCAACAGCTCCGCCAGGTGCATCGCGGGGACATCGGCGAGGTCGTCAAGCTGGATCCGGCAGGACATACCGTCCGCCAGCACCACGGTGTCCCCGCCACGCTTCCGCTGGTCCCGCACGGCTGGCATGAGATAGGTCTCGGCCACCGCGACGGAGGTCTCATAGTGGCCCTTCTCCACGCCGAAGTTCCCGGCGAGCCCGCAGCATCCGGCGACCTTGGTGACCTCGGCGCCGGCCTTCTTCAGCAGCGCCTGGTCGGCCTCCCACCCGATGATGGCTGATTGGTGGCAGTGCGGCTGGGCCACGACGTCGACCCCGGTGAGGTCGGGCAGTCGCACCCGGTCCTCCTCCTCCAGACGGGTGAGCAGCTCAGCAAAGGTGAGCACTCCCGCGGCCACGATCCTGGCCTCTTCGCTGTCGGAGAGCTCAAGCGCGTCGCTGCGCAGCGTGGCCAGACAGCTGGGCTCCAGACCGATCACCGGCACGCCCGAGCTGATATAGGGCGCGAGCACCTCCACGGCCTGGGTGATCCTCCGCCGAGCCTGGTCAAGCTGACCCGTCGAGATCCACGGCAGCCCGCAGCAGCCCTCCTTCTGGATCAACCGAACCTCGAGCCCCTGGGCCTGCAGGTATTCGATCGCGGCCAGACCGGACTGGGGGAAGAAGTGGTTGGTGAAGGAATCCGCCCAGACCCACACATCGGGCTGCCCGCTGTTCCCAGTGGCCGCTTCGACCGCGCTGGAGGAGCTGGCGGTGTTCAGCCTCCCCGCAGCTCGGCGCAGCGTCCGGGATGCGAACTTCGGCACCGACCGGCGCTGATCGATCCCGGCCACCCATTTCGCCGCCGCAGCGAGCGGGGTCAGGGTCATCATCAGGTTTGCCAGCGGCGCCACCGGGGCGGCGAGCTTCGCCCAGACCGGGAGCCGTCCCAGGACGTAGTGGCTGCGCGGACGGAGCCGGCGCCGTGGACGACCCTCGGAGTCCCGGTCGTACTTCTGGTGCAGCGCCTCCGCCTTATAGGCGGCCATGTCCACCCCGACCGGGCAGTCGGAGGCGCAGCCCTTGCAGGACAGGCACAGGTCCAGGGCCTCGTGCACCGCGGGGTCGCTGAGGCCGTGCACCAACGTCCCGTCCATGGCTTCCTGAAGCACCCGAGCCCTCCCCCGTGTGGAGTCCTTCTCCTGGGTGGTCGCCAGATAGGAGGGACACATGACCCCGGTGGTCTTGGGCGCCACACAACGCCCGACGCCGGAGCAACGGTGCACCGCGGCACCGTAGTCGCCGTCGTCGTGCGGCATCAGCAGCCCGGGCCAGGGCAGCGTCTGCTTCGGTCGGGTGGGGCGGATGTCCTCGGTGTTGACCTGCGCTCCGGTGCCTCCAGGGTGACCGGCTCGGGCGCCCTGGAGCTCCGGGCCGGTGATGATCCCAGGGTTCAGCAGGTTCTCGGGGTCACAGATCCGCTTGGCCTGGGCGAAGAGATCCAGGGAAGTCTCGTCGTACATGAACGGCAGCAGCTCTGAGCGCACTCGGCCGTCGCCGTGCTCGCCGGAGAGCGATCCGCCGTAGACCGCGAGTCGTTCGGCGCCGGCCAGCATGAACTCCCGGAACACCCCGGTGCTGGAAGGATCTCCATGGTGAAACGGGAAGTCGATGCGGCAATGGATACACCCGTCGCCGAAATGGCCATAGGGGTAGCCCTGCAGTCCGAATTCCTTCAGCAGCGCCTCGAAGTCGCGCATCCAGGCCCCTAGGTGCTTCGGCGGCACGGCAGAGTCCTCCCACCCCGAATGCGCCGGGGTGGACAGACTGATCCCGGCCAGTCCGGCGCCGTCCTCCCGGATCTTCCACAGCGCGGCCGCCTCGGCGGGACTTTCGATGAAACGGGTATCGAGCGCGGCGGAGGCGGACTTGACCGTCTCGATGACCGCATTCGCCGCATCTCCTGCGGCTTCGACAAAGAGCCAGCTCTGGCCTCGGGGAAGCTGCGGCACCGGCTTGCCTGCCGAGCGGACCAGCGCCACCAGCCGGGAGTCCATCCCTTCGCAGGCGATCAGGCTGTTCGGGCCGAACTCGCCGTGGACCGCGTCGAGGATGTGCGGGACCGCGTCGGCGGCCTCGCTGACCGTGCCATATCCGAGCACCAGCAGGAGCCGGTGCGGGTCGTCACGGACCAGCCGCACCTCAGCCTCGAGCACCGAGGCCAGGGTGCCCTCGCTGCCGACCAGGAACCGTTCGATCCGCCCGCGGTTCTCCGGCAGCAGATGCTCGAGGCTGTAGCCGGAGACCTGGCGGCTGAACTGCCCGAATCGCGTGCGGACATGTCCGAGATTGCGCCCAGCGAGCCCGAGCAGGTGCTCCGCCGTCGCCCCCCGGGCCGATCCGCTGCGCGAATCGAAGCTGCCCAGCTCGCCGTTGCCGAAGAGCACGGTGGCCGCCTCGACGTTGTCCGCGGTGCGCCCGTACCCCAGCGCGCGTGACCCGCAGGCATTATTGCCGATCATTCCGCCGATGGTGCACCGGGAATGAGTCGAAGGGTCGGGGCCGAAGCGCAGACCATGCCTCGCCGCCGCTCGCTGCAGATCCGCGTGCACCACCCCCGGCTGGACCCTGGCGGTCCGGGCGTCCGGGTCGATGGAGATGATCCGTTTCAGGTCCCGGGTGTCGACGACGATCCCCTCGCCCACGGCGTTGCCGGCGATCGAGGTGCCGGCTCCGCGCATGGTGACCGGCACTCCCGCTGAGCGTGAGACCTCGTGGATGGCGTGGAGCTCCTCGACGTGCTGAGGCCGGACGACCACCTCCGGCACCACCCGGTACAGGCTCGCGTCGGAGGAGTACATGCTCCGGGCCAGCACGGAGGCGTCCACCTGCGAGACTCCCGCACGGGTCAGCTCATGGACCAGCTCGTGGGCGATGTCGGGCCTGCTCGTCAGCGTCACTGGGCCACTTCCTTGCCTCGCACCATCCGGCGCGTCCTAGAGCGTCTGGCGTCTCGATCGGGTACCTGCATTGTGTCCGACCAGCAGGCCCCCGTCACCCCCTGAGGAGTACTTCCTCTGAAATCTGCCGCACCCCGCGCGTCATGATCCGCAGCTGGCCCCCTCCGTACCTGATCCCCTCCGCACCTGACCCCTCCGTACCTGATCCCCTCCGCACGGATCCGTCGCATGCACATGCCATGTCCCATCGCTATTTCCGTCCAAAGCCGTGGGACCTGGCATCGGCATGCGACAAATCGCTGCGCGACAAACAGCTGCGCGAGACGCGCCTACGCGGTGACGGGCATCCCGTTGACCCTCACCGGAATGATCGGTGGCTTCGTGGTATTCCTCAAACCGTGGCGGTCGTGCCCGGAGATTGACGACAGCTCGGCAGGCTGCCCGGGGACATCGGGGGAGGCGACTCTGCTCGCACTCGCATTCTCTATCTTTGCCGCTGGAATAGTATTTCTGGTGACTTCACTGCTCACACAGACTACGCAATCCGGCGTCGCCCATGGACCCAATCGACCCAATAGAATCACTATGGGTAGCGGCAGTCTTTTGCAATCAATAGACTCCCCCGATGGGAGAGACCAGCAAGAAGTTCTGGACAGCCATCGTGCTCCTGCTCGGAATGAGCGGATTCACCCTGAGCGTGCTGGGCGCGGAGGACCAGACGGTGGGCGGCTTCGCCACGGTCGCCACCGTCCTCGGCGTGGTGGTCGCCCTGCGCAGTAAGTTCAACAAGCCCGCAGGTCAACCAGGAGGCGAGGAAGACCCGGCCCAGCCCCAGGGGCACCGGAGCGAGGTCGCCGCCGGGGACCCGTACGGCCGCTGGTGGCGGCAGGCTCGAGGCTAGCTCCCGAGCCCCGTGCACGCCTGAGAGCTCCCAGCTCTGCCAAGCTGAGGAGCACAGTTGCTAATCTTGGCCCATGTTGCCTTGGTTCGCGTGGATCGCCATAATCGCCATCGTCGTCTTCGGCGTCACCCAGATCGTGAGCATGGCCACCGGACGACCCCTGCCCTGGGGCTCGGACGCGGAGGAAGAGATCGAGGCGCTGCGCAAAAGGCTGAAGAAGCTGGAGAAGGAGAACAAGGGCGAACTCGAGGCACCGAAGATCCCCACCAAGTCCGAGGACAATATGTCTGCAGAGGACCGCTGGCGCCTGGACATGCTCGAGGCTCGCCTGGAAGAGCTGGAGCAGCGCAGACGAGATGACCGAGACAAGCAGGACGACGGCGGCAGCGCAGGTGCCTGAGACCGCCCCGCCGAACGACTCATGGGTCACTGCAGCACTGAGCGCGCTGGACGCCGCCCTGGGTTCGCCCGCGAACATCGGAACCAACCTGCACAAAGACGCACAGCCCGCCGACCTTTCCACCGGCGCTGAGCCCGCCGCTCCCCCGCTGGAGTTTCAACCCGCCGCCGCGACCGGCATTCCCAGCTGGACCTCACGTCACGATGTCCCGCCCGAGCTCGCGGCGGTGATTGTGCGCACCTCCGGATCCACCGGCACCCCGAAGCAGACGCTGCTTCCCGCTGCCGCCCTTCACTCCTCGGTCGCAGCCACCGCGGAGGCGCTCGGCGGGCAAGGGCAGTGGCTGCTCACGCTGCAGCCCAGCTATGTGGCCGGGCTCGCCGTGCTCGCCCGCAGCCTCGCCGCCGGCACCGCCCCGGAGCCGCTGCTGCAGCACACCACCGACCCGACGGCCTTCACCGATGCCGCGAGTCGACTCACGGCAGAGCGCCGGTACGTCTCCCTGGTCCCCACCCAGCTGCAGCGCCTGCTGGACCACGTCCCTCAGGATGCGGCGCTCACCACGGCGTTGGTTCGCTTCGACGCCATCCTGCTGGGCGGCGGCGCCGCCGCCCCGGAGCTGCTCGAACGCGCAGCCACACACGGGTTGACCGTGGTGCGCACCTACGGGATGAGCGAGACCTGTGGCGGCTGCGTCTATGACGGCCGGCCGTTGCCCGGTGTGCGGCTTGAGACGCAAGGCTCGGAGCACCCAGGCCCAGGACGGGTTCAGATCTCCGGGCCCATGGTCGCCGCAGGCTACCTCGAGGACGCGGACCTGACCGCGGCGCACTTCGACATCAGCCCCGAGTCCGGGCAGCCTCGCTTCCTCACCGATGATCTCGGCGAGGTCCGCACCGACGCCTCGGGTCAGATGCTGCGCATCGCGGGCCGCGCCGACGACGTGATCAACACCGGTGGGATCAAGGTCTCCGCCGAACGCGTCCGCTCGGTCCTGCTGGAGCATCCGCAGGTCCGTGAGGCCTTCGTCGGCCCCGTCCCGGACCCCGACTGGGGACAGACGATCAGCGCCGCCGTCGTGCTCACGGGAAGGCCCGGTGCCGAGGTGATCCAGCAAGAGCTGCAGCAGCTGGTCCGGGGCTCCCTGGGCCGGGCGGCGACGCCCAAGCGAGTGCTGATCCTCCCTGAGCTGCCGCTGCTGGTCAGCGGCAAACCGGACCGCAGACGCTGCTGCGGCTGCTCGGTGCGCCGCCGTCCTGAGTCGATCTGCCGCGGCGTCCGCCGAAGACCGGGATGGCGCTCGAAGACCCGGGGGACGCCGTCGGGAGCCCGTGCAGCGGCCCGACACGGGACTATCGAGGAATCAAATACCGACAGAACCGCGCTTCAACGCGTAAGAAGACAGCAACGAGAGGACACGATGTGGCAACTGTGAAGGAATGGGTCGCGGGAGCGCGGCCGCGGACCCTGCCGCTGGCGGTGGCTCCGGTGATCATCGGCTCCGCCGCCGCGCACGCCATCGAGAGCTTCGATCTGCTGATCGCCGCGCTCGCTCTGGTGGTGGCGCTGGCGCTGCAGGTCGGCGTCAACTACGCCAATGACTACTCCGACGGCATCCGCGGCACCGATGATGTGCGCGTGGGCCCGATGCGCCTGACCGGATCCAAGGCGGCCGAGCCCCGGCAGGTCAAGGACGCCGCCTTCCTCAGCTTCGGGCTGGCCACGCTCGCCGGGCTGATCATCGTGATCCTGAGCGCACAGTGGTGGATGCTCGCCGTGGGAGCCGCCTGCGTGCTGGCCGCCTGGTGGTACACCGGCGGATCTCGGCCCTACGGCTACCGCGGACTCGGCGAGATCATGGTCTTCGTCTTCTTCGGACTGGTGGCCACCCTGGGCACCACCTGGGCGATGGCGAGCGAGCTGAGCGTGGGCGCCGGGATCGGCGCCGTCGGATCGGGACTGGTCGCCGCGGCGCTGCTCATGGCCAACAACGTTCGGGACATCCCCACGGATCGGGAGGCCGGGAAGGTGACGCTGGCCGTCCGGCTCGGGGAACGCCGTGCCCGGTTCGGCTATGTCGCCATGGTGGGCGTCGCCCTGCTGCTGCCGCTGGCACTCCTGGTGCACAGCTGGTGGTTCCTGCTGGTGCTGCTGGCCTGGCCGCTGGCGCTGGGGCCGGCGCGGATCATACTCTCACCCGAGAAGAAGGGGCCCGCGCTGATCAAGGTGCTGCAACTGACCAGCCTGATCGGCATGGCCTTCGCGCTGACCTACTCGGCGGCGCTCATCCTCAGCTGAGGTCGCCCCCACTGGCTTCCGGCCGGATGACCTTCCGGCGCAGCACTCCGGCGCAAGACCTCAGCCCTGAACTGCGGCTCTGAAGCTCGGCTCTGAACCTCAGCCCTGAACCTCGGCGCAGCAGCTCAACGCAGCAGCTCGACTCTGGGCTTCAGCTCCGCGATGCCGGCCGAGGGCCGGCGTCGTCGCCGTCGTCATCTGAGGACTTCTTCCGGCTCTCACCAGTCTCCCCAGTCGTGGGGCGACCATTGCTGGGGCGACCGTTGCTCGCGTCGCCGTCCTGGGAGCCGGGCTTCGGCGTGGTCCCGGAGGAGCCCTCGCCGGCCGCGGCCGCATCGGCTGCGTCGCCGAGCTCCTTCTCCCGCTCATCCTTGCTGCGGTCGTTGAGCTCTCGCTCCTTGCGGCGGGCCTCCGCCTCGCGCTGGCGCTGTTCCTCCGCGCGCTGACGCTGGCGCCGCTGGATCTCCACCTGGCGCAGGAAATCGGGGTCGTCATCGGGTGAACGGGGCCGGCGCGGGGCCTGCCCGCCCCGCTTCGGGGAGCGCACACGTCCGAAGCCCAGCCAGAGGCTGGCGCCGATGATCGGCAGCAGCACGATCACCGCGATCCATGCCACCTTCGGCATGACCCGGATCCGATGCCGTGGGGTCTGCAGGCATTCGACCAGGCTGTAGATCAACAGCCCCAGCCCCACGATTCCCAAGCCGATAATTAACCTGATCATCTCTCCAGCGTAGTTGATCCGTGAGCTCGGATTCACCAGCGAGCAGACCTAGACTGGGGTCATGTCTGTGCTGAAATATTCCCTGCTCCGCCTCGGTGCCTTCTTCATCGTCTTCGCCGCCTGCCTGCTGCTGGATCTGGGCCAATATACGATCTTCTTCGCCCTGGTCATCGGGCTGGTCGTGTCCTGGGCGCTGGGCTATCTGTTCTTCAACCGGCTTCGTCTTGAGGCAGGCCAGGAGCTGGCGCGGCGCTTCGGCGGAGACCGGAAACTGGGCAGCACGGAGCTCGACGACAACCAGGCGGAAGACGCCCTGGCGGAGGACTTCCACCTCACCCAGGAGCAGCTCCGCGCGCAGCAGCGCAGCGCCGAGGACCCCGGCCCGGCCACCGAGTCTCCCCGGTAGTCAGACCGGGCGGGCTACTCCGGCAGACCGGCGTAGGAGTGCAGCCCGGGGAAGTAGATGTTGACCACGGCGTAGTTGAAGATGATGCAGCCGTAGCCGATGATCGAGAGCCAGGCGGCGCGGTTGCCGGTCCAGCCGCGGGTGGCGCGAGCGTGGAGGTAGCCGGCGTAGACCACCCAGATCACGAAGGTCCAGACCTCTTTGACGTCCCAGCCCCAGTACCGGCCCCAGGCCTCTTCGGCCCAGATCGCGCCGGTGATCAGCGGGCCCAGGGTCCAGAACACGAAGCCCACGGCGTTCATCCGGTAGGCCCAGTTCTCCAGCGAGGTCGCGGAGGGCACCAGCCGCAGGAACTGCCAGCCGCTGCCCCGGGTGGTCTCCCCGGCGGCCTGGGCCAGTTCGCGGCGGTGCTGGATGAGCTGCAGCACGTTCATCGCGAAGGTCAGGGTGAACAACGAGATCGCCAGCACCGCGAGCGAGACATGGATCGCGATCCAGGGGCTCTGCAGTGCGGGCTGGACGTGGGCCACCGGGGTGGGGAACCCGATCGTGGCCGCGGCCATCATGGTGACCACCAGACCCAGCGCGAAGGTCCCCAGGAAGCGGACGTCCTTGCGGGTGAGCACCAGCAGGTACACCGCGGCGACCACCAGGCCGCCGGTGGCCAGGAACTCGTACATGTTCGCCCAGGGAACCCGGTTCGCGGCGATGCCGCGGGCGGCCACGGCGAAGGCGTGGGCGGCGACGCCCAACACGGTCAGGGCGACCGCGACATTGGCGAACGGACGGGAGGTGCCCAGGTAGGCCATCTCCTCGTCGACCAGCTCATCGGCGGGGGCTGCCATCGGCTGGTCCGGGCCGGGCCCGGCTGCCGCGTCGGCGCCCTCGGCGGCGACCGCGCCGGAGGCAGACCCTGCCCCCACCAGCTCACGCTCGGCGGCGTTCTCCGCGGCGAGCTCGGCCTCCACCCGGCGGATGGTCGCGGAGCTGCGGATCATGTCGACGGCGAAGAGCATGAACGCGCCGGTGTAGATGAACGCGGCGATCAGCATGAACAGCTCGCTGTACTGAGCCAGTTCCATATTGATGGATTGCATCAGGATTCCTTCTCTGGGGCGCGCACCGGCCACTTCTTCTCGAACTGGGCACGTAGGGCAATGTTCTCATCTCGCAGCCGGAAGTCCTCACCGCGGGAGAGCAGGCCGTAGCGCACCAGGGTGCGTCCGGCCGGCGTGGTCTCCACGGTCACCCAGGCGCGACGACGGCGCAGGAACAGCGAGAGCACCAGACCGCCCAGGGCGGTCAGCGCGAAGATCAGCACTCCCTGCTGCGCTGGGTTGTAGTGGATGTCGATGGCGATGTAGTCCTGGACCCCGTCGAAGCTGATCGAGCCCATGTCTTCGGGGAGATCGTAGGTCTCGCCTGGGGAGAGCACGATGCCGCCGGCGTCGAGCTCTCGGGAGTTCAACGTCTCGAGGGACTCGGTGTCCAGCACGTAGACGTTCTGGGCGAGCCCGTCATCGAGACCGAGGTCGCCGTAGTAGGAGTTCAGCTGCAGCTCGGGGTTGCCCAGCTCGGGGTCCACCGAGACGGCCAGCCCGTCCCCGGCGTCCTGGGAGGTGGGCAGGAACAGCCCGACGAAGCCGAGCTGCTCGGGTGCGGCGTCGGGGGCCTTGATCACGGCCATGGAGGTGTAGACCTCGTCCTCCGGACGGGTGACCACGGGTCCGGAGAAGGCCACCTCGCCGTCGCCGTCGCGCACCGTGACCTCCGGGGCGTAGCCGTTGCCGACCAGGAAGACCCGGGCACCGTCCATGGTCAGCGGCTGGTTGACCTTGAGCTCCTCGGTCTGCGGCTCACCGTCGGCGCCGAGCCGGGTGGTGACGTCGGCGGTGAAGTCCAGCGCCTGACCGAAGTGCGTGGTCGACTCCCGATCGAAGACCCGCTCGAAGGCGTCGAGCCGAACCGAGAAGGGCTGCATCTGGTCTTCGCTGAAGTATGCCCCGGGGTAGAAGTTGTCATAGGCGACCAGGGCGTTGACGAAGCTCTCGTCCTCCACCAGGACCTTCTGCCCCCGGTAGCTGAACATCGAGCCCAGTGCCACGCAGATCAGCACGCCGACCAGCGCCACGTGGAAGAGCAGGTTGCCGGTCTCCTTGAGGTAGCCCTTCTCGGCGCCCACCGAGGTCTCGCGGACCTCGACCCGGTAGCGGCGGGATTTGAGGATCGCCGCGGCGTCCTGCAGGGCCGCCTCCGCGGCAGGACCGTCCTGGGCGTCCCCGGCGGCTTCAGACTGCAGCTCCAGCGCTCCGGATTCGGGGAGCCGCTCGAGCCGGCGTGGAGTCCGCGGCGGGGCGGAGGTGGCCTGTTGCCAGTGCTTCTTCGCGCGCGGCAGGATGCAGCCGATGAGCGAGATGAACAGCAGCAGGTAGATCGCGGAGAACCAGATGGAGGAGTAGACGTCGAAGAACTGCAGGAAGTCCAGCACCTCACCGACCCCGGGGTTGTCCTCGATCCAGGTGGCCACCGCGAAGGAGTCCTGTACCCGCTGCGGGAAGATCGAGCCGGGCACGGCGGCCACGGCGAGCAGCAGAAGCAGCATCAGGGCGGTGCGCATCGAGGTCAGCTGGGTCCATGCCCAACGGATCATGCCCTTGACCCCCAGCGCCGGGGGGCTCACCTGAGCCTTGTCGCCGCCAGGGCTGCGCGGGTCGTTCTCGGCGGCCTCGGGCGCGTCACGGTGCCCAGCCGGCATGTAGGTGTTCTCACGTTTTTCGGCCATCAGATGGGCAGCCTCACTTCATTGGCGAACCAGTCCTGCAGAGCAAAGACCCAGGTGTTCCAGATCCCGGAGAGCATCAGCAGCCCGACCAGGATCAGCACGGCGCCGCCGAAGCGCATCACGGCGACCTTATGCCTGGTGAAGAACGCCAGAGTGGTCATCCCGCGCTTGAGCCCCAGGCTGATCAGGATGAACGGGATGCCCAGTCCCAGACAGTAGATGAACATCAAGAAGACGCCGCGGCCGGGGTCTCCGCCCATCGGGGTGGCCAGGGCGAGCACGGCGGCCAGGGTCGGGCCGATGCACGGCGCCCAGCCGATGCCGAAGGTGGCACCGAGCAGCGGCGCTCCGAGCAGGCCGTCGGGCGGGCGACGTTCGATCTTGCGCTCGCGCTGGAAGAAGGTGAAGGCCCCCATGAAGACCAGCCCCATGATGACGACGACGCCGCCCAGCACCTGGGTCAGCCAGCCTCCCTCCACCCGGAGCCAGACCATGGCCTGGGTGAAGACCACGCCGATGAGCACGAAGACCACGGAGAAGCCCAGCACGAAGAGCGAGGCGCCGAGCACCATCCGGGAGCGACGCCGCTCATGCAGCTCCACTCCGGAGAGTCCGGTGACATAGCCCAGGTAGCCGGGCACCAGCGGCAGCACGCAGGGTGAGAGGAAGGAGACCAGCCCGGCGAGCAGCGCCACCGGGGCAGAGATCAGCAGCGAGCCGTCGAAGACGATCTCGGCGAAGCGGTTGTCGGCGGTGCCGGCCAGCGGCGCCGCGAGGGCCAGTGTGTCCGTCACCGTCGCGCTGGCTCCATGGTGGGAGCGTCGAGGCTGGCGGCCGCTGCGGAGGCCCGGGCAGCGTCGCCGGAGGCCGAGGCGTTGGAGTCCTCGGCGTTGGAGGCGGAGTCGGACTCCTCGTCCAGGGCGGTGTCGATCAGGGCGCGCAGCGTGCCGGGCTCGGCGATCCCCAGGATCCGTGCGGAGACACGACCCTGCTTATCCAGGACCAGTGTGGTGGGCACGGCGGAGGGCGGGACGTAGTCGGTCATGGCGAGCATGACCTCGCCGGTGCGGTCCTCCATAGAGGGGTACTCGATGCCGAAGGTGCGCTCGAAGGCCTCAGCCGTGGGCTGCGTGTCTCGAGTGTTGACCCCGTAGAACTGCACACCTTCCTCCCTGAACTCCTCGTGCAGGTCGGCCAGATCGGGCGCTTCCACGCGGCAGGGGGCGCAGGCGGCATACCAGAAGTTGATCACGGTGACCTCCCCCTCCCAGCGCTCTGGACCCACGGCTGTGCCGTCGAAGAGCGTGGATTCGAACTGCACCGGCTCGCCGCGGTCTTGCGGGGCCAGCTCCTGGACCGATCCGTCACCGGCGACGTAGTTGGTCCCGTCATTCTGCGCTCGCTGACTCAGCTCGTCATTGGCGGAGCTGCATCCGGCCAGCGCCAGGGCAGAGGCCAGTCCCACCGCGGCGAGCGCGCGTCGGAGGGATGTACGGGAGATTGGCTTGTCGTGGAGGGTCATGCGCTGCGGTGTCCAGATCTGAAGAGGGAGTCAGGGTCAGCCGAGCACCAATTCTACAGTCCGTAGAAGTACCCCCGGGCCAGAAGTCACACAACGGGATCGATGGACCGATCCGACGCCACGTCGGACTCCGGGACGACGCCGAGGTCCGGCGCTGAGCTCAGTCGCTGAGGTCGGCGGGCGTCATGCGCCGGGGAGGTTGGCGGCGTCTTTGAGGAGCTCATGGTTGGGCTCGGCATAGCTCACCGATTCCACACCGTCGGCTCCGATGTGCAGGGAGGTCACCGAGGTCAGCGAGCATTCCCGGTCACGCGGGTCGTGGAAGAGCGGGCGGCCTTCGGCCCAGAGCCGGGTCACCCAGATCGGCAGCTGGTGGGACACGACGACGACCTCGGCGCCCTCACCGTGGGTGGCGACGGCCTCCTCGGAGAGGTCCTTCACGGCGGCGAGCACCCGGGCGACCTGGGCCTTATACGGCTCACCCCAGGAGGGACGCAGCGGATTGACCAGCAGCGGCCACCAGCGCGGGTTCTTCAGCTGCTGCTTGACCTGGGCCAGGCCCTCGAAGGCATTCTCGGCCTCCAGCACCCGATCTTCCACTGTGACGCTCAGTCCCAGTCGTGCGGAGATCGGTGCCACCGTCTCCTGGGCCCGCTGCAGCGGTGAGGCGGCCAGCATATGGACCTCCCGGCCCGCCTCGGCACGCTCCTGGAAGTAGTCGGCGATCCCGTCCGCCATCTGCCGCCCCAGCTCAGAGAGTCCGAATCCGGGCAGCCGTCCATAGAGCACCTTGTCTGGATTGTGAACCTCACCGTGTCGGACCAGGTGCACCGTGGAGCCGATACGAGGTGCTGTGGACGAATCCGTCATATCCCGAGGTGTCATGGGGCACAGTCTTGCAGAGATCTGCGCGGAGGCCGCACTTCTGAGAGCTCCCAGGGTGGGGCGCGAACCCGGCCGCCGATACAGTAGTGCTGAGATCGGACCGTGGCAGCGTCGCGCGTCCTGCGGGCGCCGTGAGCGCGCTGCCCAGGACCGGACGCAGAGGAGGCACAGCATGAGCAGCACACCCGAAGAGAGTCGCCCGCCGGAGCAGCCCCGTTGGGGTCAGCGCCGACCCGAGGGCTCGGTCCCGAACCCGCAGCCAGACCCGGGGTCTTCTCCCGACCTGGGATCTCCCCCAGGCCAGGCGCCACATCAGGGCCAGGTTCCGTCCTCGGGCTACGGCCGGTCTGCCGGGTATGGCGAGTCTGCCGGGTATGGCCAGCCCCCGAGCTACGGCCAATCGGGCTCCGGCCAGCCTGGCGCGGGACCGTACGGCTATGGACAGCCGCAGAGCCAGCCTCAGCCCGGCTACGGCCAACCCGGCCCCGGGCGCCAGAGCGACCTCGGCCCGGCAGCCGCTCCCACCAGGAAGCCGAAGCGACCGCTGACGCTGATCCTGGCCATGGTGCTGATGCTTTTGGCCGGCGCCGCGGCACTCACCCTGAGCGTTCTGAGCTTCCTCGACTTCACCTCCATGGATCCCCAGGACGTGGATCCCTTCTGGTCCCAGGTGGTGGAAGAGTCTCAGACCCAGCAGGGGCCCGGCGCCGAAGAGCTCAGCGTCGAGGACCTGATGCTCGGGTTCGGGGTCATGGCGATCCTGGGCGGGATCATCCTGGCTGCGCTCTACACGGTCTTCGCCTTCGTGGGCACCATGACCGGCAACGTCGGACGGATCCTCGCGACGATCTTCCTGGCCGGCAGCGTGTTCCTGATCCTCTTCGGCGGCGGGTTCCTGATCGTGACCGGACTGAGCCTCGCCGCGCTGGTAGCACTCTGGCTGCCCCCCAGCAACACCTATGTGCGCGATCGCAAGGCCTTCAAGGACCACTCCCGACCGGGAAGCCCCTATGGAGGGCCCGGTCAGCCTGGGCCACCGAGTACTCAGGGCTGGGCGCAGCAGCAGTCGGGCCCCTATCAGGCCAACCCCTACCAGCAGGCTCCGCCTCAGCAGGGCCCGCCCCCGCAGAGCCCGCAGGACAACCCCTATGGCGGATCTACCCCACGGTGATCCTGCCGGAGGCGATCGCTCGCAGCGTGTCCACCAGCAGCCGTCGCTCCTCGGCCTTGATCCGTTCATGCAGCGAGTCCTGGTCATCGTCCTCCCGGACCCGCACGGCCTCCTGCGCCAGGATCGGCCCGGTGTCGACGCCGGCGTCGACCTGATGCACGGTGCAGCCGGTGATCCTGACCCCGTGGGCCAGGGCATCGCGCACCGC
Organism: Nesterenkonia sp. AN1; assembly: GCF_000582475.1. Taxonomy (NCBI): domain Bacteria; kingdom Bacillati; phylum Actinomycetota; class Actinomycetes; order Micrococcales; family Micrococcaceae; genus Nesterenkonia; species Nesterenkonia sp. AN1. Next base: position 69,798 of record NZ_JEMO01000001.1, on the reverse strand, counting down.
GTGTGCGCCGGGGAAGCTGGGCAGCAGCGCCGGATGGGTGTTGATGATCGCGGCCCCCACGCCGTCGAGGAACTCCCCACCCAGGATCCGCATGAAACCGCTGGAGACCACCAGATCTGGAGTGTGGGACCGGACGGCTTCGGCCAGGTCGATGTTCCACGCGGAGCGGTCTCCGCCCTTGACCAGCGGCACCGCGAAGGTCGGGATCTGCGCGGCCTGGGCGCGGACCAGCCCGCCGCAGTCTGGGACGTCGGAGCCCACGGCGGCGATCTCGAGGTCCAGCTCACCGCCCTGCACCGCATCGATGACAGCTTGGAGATTCGTCCCCGAACCGGAGACCAGGACCACTATTCGCATGACCGCCAGCCTACTGCGGGTTCTGCGGCTCAGCAGTCCCGCCCCGGGCGGGGACCCGGATAGGGTGGTGGACCATGAGCACCCCATCACCAGGCCGGAGCCGCGCCACTGACCTTGATGAGTCGACGTTCCGCTTCTACGGCCGGTTCACCGGATGGCTCGTGCTGGCGCTGCTGCTGAGTTATCTGGGTCTGCAGCTGCCGCTGCCGTGGAGACTGCTCGCCGTGGTCGCCGGCCTGGTCGGCTTCGCCGGCGGGATCATCCTGCTCGTCCAATGCTTCCGCAAGCGGCTGCCGCTGATGATGCACATCAGTGCGATCGCGGCGCTGCTGTGCTGTGGAGTCTTCACCTTCACCGCCGGCTCGCAGGCCATCTTCTGGCAGGCCACGGCGGAGTTCGACGACTGCCAGGCCAGCGCACTGACCGAACGCTCGATGGAGCGCTGCCTGCTCGAGTACGAGGATGGAATGATGAGCTCGATCCCGGGCTTCGGACGCTGAGATCCGCTCGACGCGAGTCCCGCTCAGCCGGTGAAGCGGCGGCGGAGCCGCTGCCCCAGCAGCGAGACGCTGTAGCCCAGGATCACCCCGAGCGCGACCCAGACTCCGAGCATCCCGGCGCTGAGCAGCGCATTGGGGCCGATATCGGTCATTCGTCCCACTCCCAGGGAGATGTGTGAGAGCCACAGCGGCCCCACGGCGAGCAGCGCGGTGACCAGCCCAGTGAGGATCCCGAGCGCGAGGGTGGAGAGGACCCCGGCCAGCGGGCGCCAGGAGATCCGCAGCGTGAACCAGTCGTCCAGGTGGTTCTCCCCCTCGCGCAGCAGCCACCAGCCGGCGACCACACCCGCGAGCACCGGCAGACCCAGCACGAAGATCCCGTAGGCGTGGGCCTCCACCGGCAGCGCGGCCAGCACCGGCACTGCTGGCACCGCGCCCAGATCGGTGCCCAGCGGGGAGACCACCGAGCCAGAGCCGAGCGCGAAGCCGGACCCGGTGGAGTAGGCCAGGGCCCACAGGATCAGGTTCGGCGCCAGGCCCAGGTGCAGAATGGTCAGCCCCAGCACCCCGACGATCCCCGGGTTCAGCTGTTCATAGACATTGGCGATCTGCATCCACTGCACGCCCAGCTGCCCGGCCAGCAGCAGCGCCGCCAGCCCGCAGGCGGCGACGAAGCCGACCAGTCCAGCCCGGGTCACAGCCCAGGCGTAGGAGCCGGCCCAGCGCAGCCGCTGCGAGAGCTCGTCGATCCGGGCCTCGAGGTCTGTGCCGATCATCCGTGCGGCGCTGCGCGCCTCGGCGTAGCATCCGGCGAGCGCCGCCAGACTCATCAGCACTGCCGCGCAGAGCGCTGCCAGCCAGGGCATCACCTGGAAGGCCTCCGCCTGCGCCACCCAGGCGATGCCGGCCGCCCCGGCCGCATAGCCCAGGACCAGCGGAAGCAGACCCTGCCAGAGCTGATCGGAGTAGGAGCCGCGGGCGATCCGTCCGCCGGCCCGCCATCCCAGCCAGAGCGGGATCAGGGTCAAGCCCAGCGGCACCAGGTGGAACCAGCCTCCGCCCGGGACGTCGAGGGCCCCGCCCAGGGCGCCGGGGTCGAGGGTGACCACCAGCTCGACCGGTGTCCCGTGCAGCACCAGCCAGAGCTGCGCCGCCAGGGAGACCACGAAGTCCAGGTTGAAACCGGAGAATCCGCCCGCGAGGCTCATCACCAGCACCGGCAGGCCCACCAGCAGGACCGTGATCAGTAGGATCTGCGCAGCTTCGACCAGCCCGATGAGCCACAGCGGAGGGGTGGGCAGGCTGAATCGGCGCCGGGCGCGCAACGGGGACTTCGCAGCGGGATTCGCGGCGGTGCTGGATTCGGTGTCGGTGGTGGCCATCGGTCCTATCGTGCCAGCAGGTCCTGGTCTTCGGCTGGAGCAACAGGCCTCAGCCGATCATCAGTCGCAGACCTGTGATCAGTGCCATGATCGAGCCGATGAACGCCAGGATCAGCACAAGCCGACGGACCAGCGCCTCGTCGATGCGGCGCTGCAGCCACTCCCCGATCACGATCCCCAGCACGATCGCCACCACCGATCCGGCCCAGGCCCACCAGGGCAGACCGGGCAGCGCGCCGTCGTCGAAGGACCACTTGATCCCGAAGGAGCCCAGCGAGAGCATGATCCAGATCGGCTGCAGCGTGGCGATCATCGACATGATCGGCCAGCGCGAGAGGACCGCGTAGATCGTCACCGCGGGGCCGCCGACCCCGGCGATGACGGTGCCGGCTCCGGATCCGATCCCCGCGATCACCCTGGTGGCGGCGCCGTCGGCCTCGAAGGTGATCCGGCTCAGCAGCATCGAGGTGATCAGACCGATGATCACCAGGGCCGCGACCACCACGTAGAGCGGACCGGCCGAGGAGTTCACCGAGATCCAGGCGGCGGCGGGCATCACCGCGAGCGCGGGCAGGCCCAGCCAGAGCACCTTGCGCCATTCGATGTCGCTCCAGATCCGCGGCAGCACCAGCATCGGCGCGAAGATGCTCAGGAAGTTCACCAGCATCACGCCCTCGTGGGCTCCGATGAGCACGACGAGGAAGGGGGCCATGACCATCCCGAAGCCGAGCCCCACCAGACGCTGGATGACGGCGGCGAGCAGGACCAGGCCGACGACGGCGAGCGGTATCAGGACTTCCACCTGGTCACCTTATCCGCTGGGCAGGAAAACGTTTGAGCAGCGTTCACGGTGCGGTCACGAGGACGACGACCCACGCTGGCCCGGCCTGCCTAGCCTGAGGGCGTGAGAGTTGTCGTGGTGACTGAATCATTCCTGCCCCACATGAACGGCGTGACGAACTCCGTGCTTCATGTACTCGCCCACCTACGTCGCCGCGGCGATGACGTCACCGTCATCGCCCCCTCCGACACCATGTTCGACGCAGTGGCTCGCACCGAGCCCGGCAGCCCGGTCAGGGAGCTCTGTGAAGGCTTCCCGGTGATCCGGGTGCCCTCGCTGCCGCTGCCGGACTACCCGAAGGTTCGGGTCGCGGCGGGCTTCGTGACCCGGATCCGCCATCTGCTCGAACAGATCCGTCCCGATGTGGTCCATGTGGCCTCGCCCTTCGTGCTGGGCTGGCGAGCGATCCAGGCGGCGGGCGCGCTGGGGGTGCCCACCGTGTCGATCTATCAGACCGAGGTCCCGACCTACGCGGCGCGCTATGGGCTTCCCTGGGCGGCGGAGCTGCTCTGGCAGCACGTGGATCGGATGCATTCGGCGTCCACGCTGACCCTGGTGCCGTCCTCCTTCTGCCGCGAGCAGCTCACCCGGCGCGGCATCAAGCGGCTGAAGACCTGGCGCCGGGGCGTGGACACCCGACGATTCTCCCCGGAACGGCGCAGTCAGGCGCTGCGGGCCCAGATCAGCGGCTGGGCGGCCGCGCCCGGCGGGAGCGGTTCAGCCCCCGACGAGAAGCTGATCGGATTCGTCGGGCGGCTGGCCTCGGAGAAGCAGGTGCAGGATCTGGCGGTGCTCGATGCGCTGCCGGGCACCCGCCTGGTGATCATCGGCTCGGGGCCGCAGGAGGACGCGCTGCGCCGGGCGCTGCCTCGCGCGCATTTCGCCGGCTTCCAGTCCGGCGAGGAGCTGGGCGCCCATGTGGCGAGCCTGGATGTCTTCGTCCACCCCGGGGAGGCCGAGACCTTCTGCCAGACCATCCAGGAGGCCATGGCCGCCGGGGTGCCGGTGGTCGCGGTAGGTCGGGGCGGTCCGCTGGACCTGGTCGACGTCGGACGCACCGGCTGGCTCTACCGGCCTGGTGACCTGACCGGTCTGCGCTCGGCGGTGGAACACCTGATCGGCGACGATGCGGCTCGCCGGGACTTCGGGCGGCGCGCACACGAGAGCGTGCAGGACCGCACCTGGGAGGCGCTGTCCAACGAGCTGATCGGGCATTATGCCCGCGCCGTGGAGGTCAACCGGCGGGTCCGCACGATGCACCCCCGGCCGCGACGCTTCGCGTCCTCGGCCGGGGCCGCTGCCGAAGCCAGCTCGACCAGCTGAGGCCCTGCAGCTGAGGCTCTGCAGTTGAATCTGCGAGGCGGCCGAGCAGGCTCACCTGTGGAACCGTCTCAACTGTGGAACCGCCTCAGCTGCGGAGCAGACCGTGCTGGGAGAGCTTCGCCGCGATGTCCTTGCCGTCGGGACCATAGATCCAGGGGATCCGCCGATCACCGGCGAGCTGGACCGCGTCGGCCGGTTCGGTCGGGTCGCCGTAGTTGAGCAGATCGTTGCCCACCGGGTCCTCGGCGCGGCCACCGGCCAGCATCGCCTCGGAGTAGGTCAGTTCACGGATGATCACCGCAGTGACATGTTCCGGGTGGCGGCGGACGAAGTCGGCGTAGATGCTGGGATCGTGCTGACCGTCGTCACCGATCAGCACCCAGGACATCTCGGGGAAGTCCTGGGCCAGCCGTTCCAGCTGCTCCGCCTTATGCTGCTGCCCGGAGCGGAACCAGCGGTCCGCCGTCGGGCCCCAGTCGGTGAGCAGCAGCGGCCCCCGCGGGTAGAGATTCCGGGTCAGGAACCGGGTCAGCGTCTGCGCCACGTTCCAGGCGCCGGTGGAGATGTAGATGACCGGGGAGCCGGGGAAGCTGCCCATCAGCCGCTCCATCATCACCGCCATGCCGGGGGTCGGGGTGCGGGCGTGCTCATCGAGCACGAAGGAGTTCCACGCCGCGAGCAGCGGTCGGGGCAGCGTGGTGACCACCACGGTGTCATCGATGTCGCAGACCACCCCGGTCACGGTGGAGTCATCAATGATGTGCACCTCGGCGGTGGTGGACTCGCTGCCCGGGGCGTGCAGCGTGACCTGCTGCCAGCCGGGCTCCAGGTCCACTTCGATCACCGCGTCCACGATCCCGCCGCGGTCAGCGACCACCTCGAACTCACGACCGGCGATCTCCACCGTGATCTCCGCGAAGGGCACCGGGGCCGAGACGAAGTTGCGCCAGCCACGGACCCCATCGGCGATGACCTTGGCCACACGGAGTCCGTTCTCGAAATCGGAGTCCGGGGCCATCACCACCCGGGAGAACACGCGGACCCAGCGTCGGCAGCCGTAGCCGGTCATCGCGAGCATCGTGACGTTGAGTCCACGCCTGCGTGCCAGGCCGAGACGGAACTGGTGCCAGCCGTCCTCGGCCTTCATCACCCGGTTCCGGGTGCGATCGCGATAGTGGGACCGCACGGCGGCATTGTCCTGAATAACCTCAGTGGGCTCTGAGTTCGTCATCGGCTCGATCATACCGGCTGGTGTGCTGGGCCACTGCCGCAGCCCACGGGTGGGTAGGGTGAACCCGTGCCGCACACCATCGCCTCCCACCCTGACCCGCGCCAGCTCCGCGGGATCGCCCTTCAGGCCGCACAGGCGGCCGGGGCGCCCCTGGTGCAGGCCTTCCGCGCCGACCCCCGGCAGCCGGGGATGGCGGTCACCACCAAGACCAGCACCCATGATCTGGTCACGGTCCATGACGGGGCCACCGAAGATGCCCTGGCCGCCGCGCTGACCGCAGCGGTCCCGGACTCTTGGATCACCGGCGAGGAATCCGGTGCCCGCGGGCGCGGCGCGCTGGAATGGATCGTCGACCCCATCGACGGGACCAGCAACTTCGCGCACGGCTTCGCGATGTTCTCGATCTCCATCGCCGCGGTGTTCGCCGGGGAGGTCATCGCCGGGGTGGTCCACGACCCGGTCAACCAGCTCAGCTTCTCCGCCGACGACGACGGCGCCTATCTCAGCTCGGCCCAGCGCCACGAGACCCGGCTGGGGTCCACCAGCGGCAGCGCCACACGTTCCGGCGCCCAGCTGAACCTGATGACCAGCTACCCCTCCGCGGAGGTCCTGGCCCGAGAGGGAGCCCCTGCGCTGGAGGCCTTCGGCGAGATGGTCACGGGTTTCTCCACGGTGCGCCGGGTGGTCTCCGGGGCGCTGGAGCTCTGCCATGCGGCCGCCGGATGGAACGATGTGGTGCTCGGCGTGGACACCAAGCCCTGGGACATCGCAGCCGGGATGCTCATCCTCCGCCGCGCCGGCGGCACCTATCTGGCCTTCGGCCGTGATGCTGAGCCCGCCGGGCGCACCCCCGACCATCTGGCACCGGACTATCTGGGGCTGGGCCCCGGAGTGGACTCCGCCCTCGCCCGTCGACTGATCGGTGAGGCCAGCGCGCGGCGTCGTCGGTTTAGCCATTCCTGAACTTCGTCACAGGCGGTCGCGAGGTCCGCGGCGACCGAAGATCGGGAAGACTGAGCTCAATGAGCTCCCCCGATCCCGCAGACCACTCGGCTGACCCGAGTGCGTCACACACGCAGAACCCCGCCCCGACCCCGCGGCAGATCCGCCGGTGGCGTAGATACCTCGCCGATGAGCAGGCCGAGGGGCGGCTCTATACCGCTCTCGCGGAGCGCAAGCGCGGTGAGGAGCGCCAGATCCTGCTTGGCCTGGCCGCTGCGGAGAAGCGCCATGAGCTGCATTGGCGGGAGCTCTTGGGACCCGACGCCGAACGGCTGCCCGCCCCCTCGGCCCACCGGGTGCTGCTGGGCTGGATGGCGCGGATCTTCGGGTCGGTGTTCATCCTGGCGCTGGCCCAGCGCGCCGAGGGCGGCTCACCCTATGACGACGACGACGACGCGACCGCCCGGATGGCCGCCGATGAGGCCATTCATGAGGAGGTCGTCCGGGCCCTGGCCACCCGCGGCCGGGAGAAGCTCTCCGGGGGGTTCCGCGCGGCGGTCTTCGGCGCCAACGACGGCCTGGTCTCGAACCTGGCCCTGATCGTGGGCATGGGCGGGACCGGCGTCGGGACCGGCGTCATCCTGCTCACCGGTATCGCGGGGCTGCTGGCCGGGGCGCTCTCGATGGCCGCCGGTGAGTACGTCTCGGTGCGCAGCCAGCGCGAGCTGCTCGACGCCACCCGACCCACTCAGGTCACCCTGCGCGCCGCTCCGGACCTCGATTTCGACCACAACGAGCTGATCCTGGTCTATCGGGCCCGCGGCATGAGCGAGGCCGACGCCGAGCACCGTGCGCTCGAGCGGCTCGACGTCTTCGCCTGTGACTGCAAGCCCGAGCTCTCCCACGATCCGGGGGAGCCCGCCGATGCCCACGCCGCCGTCGGTTCGGCCTGGCACGCCGCAGGGTCCAGCTTCGTCTTCTTCGCGGTCGGGGCGACCATTCCGGTGCTGCCGTATCTCCTGGGAGCCGAAGGGGCCTCCGCGATCATCATCGCCAGTGCGCTGGTCGGGGTCGCGCTGCTGGGCACCGGCGCCATCGTGGGGCTGCTCTCCGGGGCCTCACCGGTCAAGCGCGGGCTGCGCCAGCTGGGCATCGGCCTCGGGGCAGCCGCAGTGACGTATCTCCTGGGTTCGCTCCTCGGGGTCACCGTGGTCTGATCAATGGGCTCCTCAGCGCTGGATCCATGGCCTGATCCGGTCCCGGCCGACTCTGCTGCGCGCTGTGGACACGGTCTAGACTCGGTGGTGCACAGTGAGGTGCATCACCGGCTGGAAGGCGGCGACGATGTTTGAACACCCTGAGGGCGAACCGGTCCTGGTACTGAGCGAGGACCAGTGCTGGAGTCTGTTGGAACGCGTTGCGCATGGCCGCCTGGTGACCGTGGTGGGCGGGCGGGCCGATATCTTCCCGGTCAACTGCGCGGTCCAGGACCGCTCGATCGTGCTGCGCACCGCGCCGGGCTCGAAGCTCGCCGAGATGGCGGTCAATGAGAGCGTGGTCTTCGAGGCCGATGGGATCCTCTCCGATCAGGCCTGGTCCGTGGTGCTGCGCGGCACGGCCACCCGCCTGGAGACCTCCGCCGAACGGGAGGCGGCCGAGGAGCTGAACCTGAAGCCCTGGGTCCCGACCATCAAGGACTTCTTCGTGCGGATCCGTCCCGAGGAGATCAGCGGCCGGCATTTCCAGTTCGGCGAGCATCCCGAGCGGGAGCTGGGCGAGGGCTCCGAGGGCGGCTGAGGCCGGGGTCGACACCTGGCCCGCTCCGGCAGGGCGCACAGACGAGGACGGGGCCGCCCCTGATGATCAGGAACGGCCCCGCACTGCGGTGTGGATCAGGCCTCAGCCCTTGAAGACCTCGCGAAGCAGCGCAGCGGTCTCGGACGGCGTCTTGCCGACCTTCACCCCTGCGGCCTCCAGTGCCTCCTTCTTGCCTTCAGCCGTGCCCGAGCCGCCGGAGACGATGGCGCCGGCGTGGCCCATGGTCTTGCCCTCGGGTGCGGTGAAGCCAGCCACGTAGCCCACGACGGGTTTGGTGACATGAGCCTTGATGTAGTCGGCTGCGCGCTCTTCAGCGTCGCCGCCGATCTCGCCGATCATCACGATGGCCTTGGTCTCCGGATCGTTCTCAAAGGCCTCCAGCGCATCGATGTGGGTGGTGCCGATGACTGGGTCACCGCCGATGCCGATGGAGGTGGAGAAGCCGATGTCGCGAAGCTCGTACATCATCTGGTAGGTCAGCGTCCCGGACTTCGAGACCAGACCGATGGGCCCGGCTTCGGTGATGTTGGACGGGGTGATGCCTGCCAGCGCCTGACCCGGGGTGATGATGCCGGGGCAGTTCGGGCCGATGATCCGGGTGACGGGCTTGCCGTCGGCACCGGTCTTGGTCAGCGAGAGGTTGAAGAACTCCGCGGAGTCCTGCACCGGGATGCCCTCGGTGATGACCACGAGCAGGCCGATGCCGGCTTCGATGGCCTCCACGGCGGCGTCCTTGGCGAACTTCGGCGGCACGAAGGCCACCGAGACGTCGGCGCCGGTCTTCTCCATGGCCTCGGCCACGGAGGCGAACACGGGCAGCTCGACATCATTGCCGGCCTTGTCCTTGTGGGACACGGCGGTGCCGGCCTTGCGAGCATTCACTCCACCGACGATGTTGGTGCCTGCTTTGAGCATCAGGGCGGTGTGCTTGGTGCCCTCGCCGCCGGTGATGCCCTGGACGATGACCTTGGAGTCCTTGTTCAGGTAGATAGACATTGTGTGAGCAGGTCCTTACTTGTCAGTCCGCGCGGAGTGCGCAAGTTCGGCGGCCTTGTCGGCGCCGGCGTCCATGGTGTCAGCGGTGGTGACCAGCGGGTGGTTCGCCGCTTCGAGAATGCGGCGTCCCTCCTCCACGTTGTTGCCGTCGAGGCGGACCACGAGCGGCTTGGTGGCGGAGTCCCCGAGGATCTCCAGGGCCTTCACGATGCCGTTGGCCACAGCGTCGCAGGAGGTGATGCCGCCGAAGACGTTGACGAACACGGACTCGACCTGCTCGTCACCGAGGATGACGTCAAGGCCGTTGGCCATGACCTCGGCCGAGGCGCCGCCGCCGATGTCGAGGAAGTTCGCGGGCTTCACGCCGCCGTGGGCCTCGCCTGCGTAGGCCACGACGTCCAGGGTGGACATGACCAGACCGGCGCCGTTGCCGATGATGCCGACCTGACCGTCAAGCTTGACGTAGTTCAGATCGTTGGCCTTGGCCTTGGCCTCCAGCGGGTCCTCGGTCTGCTCGTCGACGAGCTCCGCGTGTGCCGGCTGACGGAACTCGGCGTTCTCGTCGATGGTGACCTTGCCGTCGAGCGCGATGATCTGCCCGTCGCCGGTCTTCACCAGCGGGTTCACCTCGACCAGGGTGGCGTCCTCCTTGGAGAAGACGTTCCACAGCTGGATGAACGCGTGGCTCAGCTGCTCGTGCTGGTCTTCAGGGAATCCGGCCTGCTCAGCGATCTCCTTGGCCTTGGCCGCATCGATGCCGGTGTTCGGATCGACGCTCACCCGGGCCAGCGCCTCGGGGCGCTCGACGGCGAGCTGCTCGATCTCCACGCCGCCCTCCTTGGAGCACATGACGAGGTAGTCGCGGTTGGCGCGGTCCAGCAGGATCGAGAAGTAGTACTCATCTGCAATGTCTGCACCCTGGGCGATCATCACGCGGTGCACGGTGTGCCCCTTGATGTCCATGCCCAGAATGGCTTCAGCATGCTGCTGCGCTTCATCGGCGCTCTTGGCAAGTTTGACGCCGCCGGCTTTGCCGCGGCCTCCGACCTTTACCTGAGCCTTGACGACGACGACGCCACCGATCTTCTCGGCGGCCGCCTTCGCTTCTTCCGGGGTCTGCGCCACGATTCCGGCCAGCACGGGAACACCGTGTGCCTCGAAGAGATCGCGCGCCTGGTACTCATACAGGTCCACGTGTGTGTCCTTCTACGTCGAAGTCATCTCTACATGTGAAGGCCGACGGCGCGGCGCGCTTCACGCGCAGCGCTCAGCTGACCTTCTCCAGTGGAGCATATCGCAGGAGGAGTCGCTTCTCGGACCCGGCGAAGCTCACCTTGGCCACGGTCTTGGCGCCGGTTCCTTCGACCGCGAGCACCTCACCGACCCCGAAGCGCTTGTGGCTGACCCGGTCTCCGGGGCTCAGACTGGGGATCTCACGATCCGGATCCACCTGGCTCGGCGCCGCGCCACGGGTGGCCCCGGGCAGCGAGGAGGAGGTCTTCGAGCTGTCGGCCGCGCCGTAGATGGTCGCGCCGGACCGCGGTGCACCGGCGCCGTAGGAATTCGACCCCGAGCCCCAGCCGCCGCTGAGGCTGCCCGCGCCACCCTGGATGGAACCGCCGAACCCTGGGGAGCCGAATCGGGGGCCGCGCGAGGAGGTGGAGGACCCGGTGCTGACCTCGATGAGCTCCTCGGGGATCTCTCCGAGGAACTGGCTCGGCGGGTTGAACTGGTGCTGGCCCCACAGGTGCCGGGACTCGGCTCGTGAGAGGTAGAGCCGCTGCCGGGCGCGGGTCAGACCCACGTAGGCCAGCCGGCGCTCCTCGGCGAGCTCCTCGGGATCTGACATCGACCGCGAATGCGGGAAGATCCCGTGTTCCATGCCGGTGAGGAAGACCACCGGGAACTCGAGGCCCTTCGCGGTGTGCAGGGTCATCAGGGTGACCTGTCCCTGCTCCACAGCTAGCCGCTGGGACTCCTCGTCACCGGCCGAGGGGATCGCGTCGCGTCGGCGACCAGGGAGACCTGCTCCAGGAAGTTCGCCAGTGCGCCGGGGCCCTCCTGCGGCTCTGCCCCGGCGAGACCTGCCTCGCCCTGCGCCGTGGACCCGGCCTCGGTCTCGAGGAAGTCATCACCCTGGACGACTCCCCCGGCGGTGTCCCCGGCGGTGTCTCTGGCCGAGTCAGCCGCGGCGGCCTCGGTCTCATACTCCTTGACCACCGCCACCAGCTCGCCGAGGTTGTCCGCCCGGGACTCGTCCTGGAGGTCCTTGGACTGGCGCAGCGCCTCGAGCATGCCGGACTGTTCCAACACGGCTTCGAGCACCACCGAGGGCCGGCCGTCCTGGTTGAGCTGGATCAGGTCATCGATCATCCGCACGAAGGAGGCGATCGCCTTCAGCGAGCGGGTCGCGATCCCGGGGGCCTCCTCGGCTCGGCGCAGGGCCTCCAGGAAGGTGGTGCGGTCCCGGGTGGCCAGCGTGGCCACGGCACCCTCGGCGCGCTCCCCGATCCCGCGTTTGGGCTCGTTGAGGATCCGGCGCAGGTTGACGTCGTCGTCGGGGTTGTTGACCACCCGCAGGTAGGCCAGCGCGTCCTTGATCTCTTTGCGGTCGTAGAACCGGGTGCCGCCGATGACCCGATACGGGATGCCGCGGTTGATCAGCCGCTCCTCCAGCGAGCGCGACTGCGCGTTGGTCCGGTAGAACACGGCGACGTCGGAGGGCCTGATCCCGTGCTCGTCACCGAGCGAGTCGATGGTGCGCGCGATCCACTCGGCCTCATCGTTCTCCGAGGGGGCCACGTGAAGCACGACCGGAGAGCCCTCGCCGAGCGCGGTCCAGAGCTTCTTCTCGGTCCGGTTCGGGTTCTGCGAGATCACCGCGTTCGCGGCGTTGAGGATGGTCTGCGTGGAGCGGTAGTTCTGCTCCAGCTTGATCGTGGTGGCGTCGGGGTAGTCACGCGCGAACTCCGCGATGTTGCGGATATCGGCGCCGCGGAAGGCGTAGATGGACTGGTCCGAGTCACCCACCACGGTCAGCTCCGCCCCGGGCGTGGGCACCTGGGCCATGGCGTCCGCGGTGGTCTCGGTGGAGCCGGCAGGACTGGTGGGGCCGGTGAGCTGGCGGACCAGTCGATACTGGGCGTGGTTGGTGTCCTGGTACTCATCGACCAGCACGTGGCGGAATCGCCGGCGGTAGCTGTCCAGGATCCGCGGGAAGGCGTCAAACATGTAGACGGTCTCGGCGAGCAGGTCGTCGAAATCGTAGGCGTTGGCCGCGCGAAGCCGTTCGCTGTACTCCCGGTAGACGGTGGCGACCGCCTCGGAGAACGGCTCGTGGGCCGCGGTGGACTGGAACTGGTCGGCGTCGATGAGTTCGTTCTTCAGCGCGGAGATCTTGTTCTTCAGCGCCCGCGGGGCGAACCGCTTCGGGTCCAGGTCGTGGGACTTCGCGATGGTGGTGATCAGCCGCAGCGAATCGGCGCTGTCATAGATCGTGAATGTGGTGCGGCGCCCCAGATGGGCGGCCTCCGCGCGCAGGATCCGTACACAGGAGGAGTGGAAGGTGGAGATCCACATGCGCTCAGCAGGCGGCCCGATCATCTCCGCGATGCGGTCCTTCATCTCTCGGGCGGCCTTATTGGTGAAGGTGATCGCCAGGATCTCGTGCGGGCGGGCGGACCCGCTGCGCAGCAGGTGCACCACCCGGCGGGTCAGCACCCGGGTCTTGCCGGAGCCGGCTCCGGCGACGATCAGCAGCGGGGAGCCCGAGTGCAGCACGGCCGCCTGCTGCTCCGGGTTCAGCTCGGCCACCGCATCGGCGGGGGCGGCGCGGCAGGCGCCTGGTCCTGCTGCAGCACAGCGGGGCCGCCGTCGTCCTGGGCGGCGGAGCTGGCTGCAGCGCTGGGGCCGGTGGGCCGGCGCGGACGATCGGCGGACGTGGCTTTCGGCGGGGTGAAGAGGAAATCCATGGTGGCCCCCAGTCCTAAGCGTCGGAGCTGACACCGACTCGGCGCGAGGGCGGGCGAACCTCTGCCAGACTGGAGGTGAAGCGGATCTATCCAGGAGGGTCATGTCCAAGCGGCGCAAGAAGGTGCGGGGCAACCCTGCACGTGAGGTCACGGAGCAGGAATCCTCAGGAGCCCCTGGAGCTCCGGGCGGGCTTCGGGCATTTCGTCAGGCACGCCGCGAGGGTCGAGACCTCTCCGTGACGCCGAAGCGTCGCGACGACGTCCAGGACGGGTACCTCAGTGCGGCCAGTCAGCGCGCCGGTGAGGGCACCGACTCCAACCCGCCACCTGCTGCTCTACGCGCTCCTGGGGGCTGACGGTCTTCCTCTTCGCCTATCTGCACCCTCTATGGCGCTGCCACAGATGAACTATTTCGCCGGCGGCTTCTCGATGCCGGACAGCCGCCTGTTCGGCTATTCGGTGGATGACATCGAGCGGCTGCGCAACGTCATGGACTCCGACGCCACCGGTCAGCTCAGCTTCTTGCACCGCACCGCAGGCATCCTGTTCCCACTGTCCTTCCTGCTCTGCAGCTGGGCCGTGGTCGGGCTGGTCATGCGCCGCGGAGTCTTCCGCTGGTTCGTGCTCACCGGCGCGGTGCTCTTCGCGGCGCTGGACATCATCGAGAACTTCCTGATCGACCGGATCCTCACCATGCAGCCGCTGGATGAGGGCCTCGTGGCGGTCGCCTCGGGATTCACCATGGCCAGCTGGGCGCTGTTGATCATTCTGGGGGCCGTGGTGATCAGTGCCGTAGTGATGAGCCTGTTCCGCCGGGGCTTGGAACGACCCTAGGCCCAGGCCAGCCGCAGAGACCCGGCGCCGCAGGTAGGATGGTGCGGTGCCGCGCTGGACTCACGGCATCCGCCGGTGATCCTCACCGCGCAGCCCTCCGTAGCTCAGGGGATAGAGCACCGCTCTCCTAAAGCGGGTGTCGCAGGTTCGAATCCTGCCGGGGGGACCAGAAGAACCACTGATCAGCGCCTTGTGTCACCGAGTTGACCGCTCTTCGCCTCTGATTCAGGTGGCCGGCTCCACCCTGGACGTCAAAGACGACGGCACAGCTTGTCGGTCAAGGGTTCGCCTGGCCAGGATTCCTCACCGGTGGCACGCAGACCATCCGGAGACCTCCGAGCGGGTGCAGTGTCGCAGAACACATCTACAGTAGACCTAGCCGGCCCGCTCAGGACCGGGGCTACCTAGAGGAGAGCGACATGTCCGAGACCAATTTCCAGGATGAGGTCCTGCACAAGCTTCGGTCGCTGGAAGAGTCGATCAAGAGACTCGAAGGCGAACTACGTCTGGTCAAGAACTACCAGCAGGGCTTGGGAGACGAACACACGGACTACACGACTCGAGGCTGAGTCACGCAACAGCGTGGGTGCTGGTGTGCTGCTGTAGATCTGGTGAGAGGGCCGGCCCTGATGACCGGCCCTCTCGCATGTCCTGACGGCACCAGAGATGCACCTTTCCTCGAATCACGTGTCACAGGGTCGATCCCTCCCGGGGCGTCCCAGATCAGAGGCCGAGATGGCGCTGCAGCGCCTCTGCCCGCTCGGCTCGCCCCATCAGCCGGTAGGCCAGGAGCCATTCCTCCGGGCGTGCCATCTTCAGGCCCCTCCACGCATGGCCCGGTCTGGCCGGAATGGTCACGACGCCACCGTTCGACTCCAGGGCAAAGCCGGTCAGCACGTCGATGCTGTGATCACCGGCCTCGATCCCGGCATCGCTCAGCGCCGCCTGCAGCCTGGCCACCGCCTGTTAGCGGCGGGATCGATAGGGCCGCCGGGGGGGGGCAGGGATCCATGGGCCCAGGATATCGCCGTCGAATGTGACCTTGCCCCGGATCAGGAATCGAAGCCCTCCGCTCGCGGTTGCTCTGGGAAGAACAGATCGGGCGGCTCTGGAACGAGCCGCGCCGAGAACCTCGCAGACAAGGACCTTCTTCATGACTTCTTCCGCCCAGGCCAGCCAGGTGCAGGATCAGCTCTTCTCGCCGCTCTCCCTCGGTGCCATCGAGCTGCGCAACCGGCTTGTGATGGCTCCGCTGACCCGCATCCGCGCCGGCGAGGACGGGGTGCCCAACCAGATGATGGTCCAGTACTACACCCAGCGCGCGTCGCTCGGCCTGATCGTCACCGAGGGCACCTTCCCGGTGATGGAGGGCCGCACCTGGATCGGGCAGCCCGGCCTGGAGACCGCCGAGCAGGTCGCCGGCTGGCGTAAGGTCACCGAGTCGGTGCACGCCGCCGGGGGCAAGATCATCGCCCAGATCATGCATGGCGGGCGGATCGGTCATGAGCTGATCTCGGGCACCGGCCGCGTCGTTGCGCCCAGCGCTCTCGCCGCCCCTGGCGAGATCCGCACGCCTGAGGGCAAGGCGCCGCACCCGGTGCCGCATGCGCTGAGCGCCGAGGAGGTCGCACAGACCATCGCCGACTTCACCCAGGCCTCGCGCAACGCCATCGAGGCGGGCTTCGACGGGGTGCAGCTCCACGGTGCCAACGGCTACCTGCTCCACGAGTTCACCGCCCCGGGCTCCAACACCCGCACCGATGGCTACGGCGGATCCCCGGAGAACCGGGCCCGGCTCTCGGTGGAGGTCGCGGCCTCGGTGTCTGAGGCGATCGGCGCGGACCGCACCGGCATCCGACTCTCCCCGCAGCACAACATCCAGGGGGCGATGGAAGAGGACCACCAGGACGCGCTGGCCACCTACCGTTCGATGGCCGAAGGCTTCGCCCCACTCGGGCTCAACCACATCGATGTGCTCAACGCGGACCCCGCGAGCGAGATCGTGCAGCTGATCCGCACGGTCTCCGGCGCCCCGCTGATCGCCAACTCCGGCTTCGGCGTGCAGACCACGCGGGACGAGGCCGTCCGGCTGGTGGAGCAGGATCTGGCCGAGGCGGTGGGCGTGGGCCGCTCCGCCATCGCCAACCCGGACCTGGCCCGGCGCTGGGAGCTGGGGCTGGAGGAGAACCAGCCCGATCCCACCACGTTCTACGTGGGCGGCGAGCGCGGCTACACCGATTACCCGGCGCTGGAAGACGCGACCCTGAAGAACTGACCCGCGCAGACCTGGGCGCAGGTGATTCAGGCGAGTGGCAGGCGCAGACCCAGGTGCGCCGCACCCGGCGCGTGGATCGTCAGCGGGGCGATGGCGCCGTCGAGTTCGACCTCGTAGTCGCCGAGGAACCCTTCGAACTGCAGGCGCCCTGCCTCGTCCGTGCGCAGCGGCGTCTCGGGCATCCACCACTCCCCCTTGATCAGCTGGTGCAGCCTGTCATAGGCCGGTTTGGGGGTGCCGTCCCGGCGGAGCAGACCGCCGGGCGCATTGAGCCACATGTCCTTGTCCGGCAGACCCCAGTAGGTCAGTGACTCCACAGACGGATGCCCCAGCAGACGGCGGTAGTGGGCCTCGACCTCTTCGGCCTGGCGCGCCTCGCCCTCCTCGGTGGAGGGCCACGCTTCGGGCGAGACCAGCCAGTCGTTGAGGTCAGAGATGTCGGCGGGCACGGGGGTGCCGGAGAGGATCGTGGTCTCGGTGAAGTGGATCGGGATGTTGTAGCGGGAGAAGCGCTCCAGCACGCGCAGCGTCTGCTCCTCCCCCCAGGTGCCCTGGTGCATATGAGACTGCAGACCTAGCCGGTCGATCTGGATCCCTGCCTCCAGGGCCGCCTCGATGAGGCACTCGTAGGCGGTGGACATGTCGAAGTCATTGAGCAGCAGCGTGATGTTCGGGTTGGCCGCCCGCGCCTCCTCGAAGGCCAGCCGCATCATCGCCACTCGCCCCTTCTGGCGGGCCAGTGTGGTCACCCCGTTCGGCTCCACGGGGAACACCGGCATGATGACGGCCTCGTTGATCGCGTCCCAGGTGTCGATCACCCCGGCGAAGTCCCGGACCTCGCGGCGGATCCGATCACGCAGCGCCTGGTCGATCTCCTCGACCTCCAGCTCCATCAGCCACGGCGGGCTCAGCGTGTGCCAGAGCAGCGGATGGCCCTTGACTCCGATGCCGCGGTCCTTGAACCATCGCGCGGCCGCCAGCAGCTCGGCGGTCTTCGGTTCGCCGCGGACCGCTTCGAACCGGCCCCAGTAGAAGGGCAGCGTGGCCCTGTTGAACAGCGCCAGCCAGCGCTGGGCGACCGCGGCGTCCGCGGCGGCATCCTGGGAGCGTCCATTGATCCAGTCGATCAGCTCGAACCCGATGCAGCCGAACCCGAAGGCGTGGTCACGCTGGCGCACCAACACGTCCCGGTCGGCGAGCGGGGCCCCGGTGGCGTCGCTGAGGGTGAGCGTGGTCTGGGACCGGCGGTGCGCCAGACTCGGGTCATAGCTGCGGGAAGGTGCCGGGGCGGTGAACAGCGAGGTCATGGCTCAAGTCTGCCATGCCCCTGTGATCTAGTGCACAGAAGCGCATCGGAGACGCCGGCCTGCTCGCCGTCGACCGCGCAGACCCCGGGCATGCAAGAAGACCGGCCCCCTGATCTCGCTGATGCGAGTTCAGGGGGCCGGTCTCTGTGAGGTTCTGTTCATCGAACCCGAGATGCTCAGCTTCAGAAGGCTATGCAGCCATCCTCAGCGAACTTAGTGAAGCTCAGAGGGGGTTGACGTTCTCAGCCTGAAGACCCTTGGGGCCGCGGGCGGTCTCGAACTCAACCTTCTGGTTCTCCTCGAGGGAACGGAAGCCGGAAGTGGTGATCGCGCTGAAGTGCACGAAGACATCGTCTGAACCGTCTTCGGGGGCAATGAAACCATAGCCCTTTTCAGCGTTGAACCATTTAACTGTGCCTGTAGCCATGATGTTTCCTTAATATACTTGCTCTTGCTACGCATCGATCTCACGATGCATGTTCCGCAGTCAACCTGGCCGGTCGATTGCGGTGACCACTTGGGCGACCGCATAGGTGTAGAAGCCCTTGTAGTACTCCGTCAGCCTACGCTAATAATCGGCTGGGGTCACTACCGGTCTCGATGAGGGCTCGTGATCCGGCCTGCGCGCCGTGGTCATGGCTGCTCGTCCGGCATCTCGACGCGTTGGAAGTGGGTGTAGAGGTTGATGGACCCGCCGCGGGAGAACCCGGCCAAGGTCAGCCCGGAGCGGTCGGCGAGGTCCACCGCCAACGAGGACGGCGCCCCCACCGCGCTGAGCATCTCGATCCCGGCCAGGGCCGCCTTCTGCACGAGCTCGAAGGAAGCCCGCCCGGAGACCTGCAGCACGGTGCCGCTCAGCGGGAGCCGGCCCTGAGTCAGGGCCCATCCGACCACCTTATCCACGGCGTTGTGCCGCCCGACATCCTCCCGCAGGCACAGCAGCGTGCCCGCAGCGTCGAACAGCCCGGCGGCATGGACTCCCCCGGTCTTGCCGAACAGCGCCTGGCTCTCGCGCATCAGCTCTGGCAGCGCGAGCAGCGTCTCCTGGTTGAGCTGCAGCATCTCGGGCATGCGTGGCGGCAGGGTCTTCTCCACCGCGTCGATGGAGGTGGTTCCGCAGATCCCGCAGGCGGAGGTGGTCAGGACATTGCGGGTGCGCAGCAGCGAGGTCGGGGCCAGAGCGGGATCGAGCTCGGCGTCGATGACGTTATAGGTCTGATTCCCCTGCTCGTCGGTGCCGGCGCAGTAGCGCAGGCTGCGCAGGTGGTCCTGGGAGCTGATGATCCCCTCGGCGACCAGGAACCCGGCGACCAGTTCGAAGTCATGCCCGGGGGTGCGCATGGTCACGGTGAAGGACTCCCCGGCCAGGCGCAGCTCCAGCGGCTCTTCCACAGCGAGCAGGTCGACCTTGCTGCGGGTGCCGCCCGCACGCAGGGTGATCACGCGCCGGCGATCGGTCAGTCGTCCCATTCGAAATCTTCTCCTCGTTGTCCAGGCACCAAGAGGCAGTCCACCGGATCCCCGGGTGCCAGTCCGCCTTCGGGCACGATCGCCAGTGCCTCTGACTGGGCCAGGCCGCGCATCATGTGAGAGCGACTGTGGCCGGCGGGCAGCACGCCCTTGGGGCCGCGCCGCACGGGCAACAGCCGGACGCCGCGCCGCGCCGCCGGGAGCCGGGCTCCCGCGGTGAGGCGCACGGTGGGCGTGCGCTCCGCGGCGGGGATTCCGCGCAGTGCACGCAGCAGCGGCACTCCCAGCGCGGTCAGCGCGGAGAATCCGGCCAACGGGTTCCCGGGCAGACCGAGCAGGTACAGGGGCTCCTTGCGGCGGGACAGTCGAGCCAGAAGGACCGGGTGACCTGGACGCATATCCACGGAGTCCACGGTGAGCTCGGCGCCGAGGGCGTGCAGGGCCGGTCGCAGCGCATCCGCGCGGGAGTGCGCGGTGCCGCCGCTGGTGACGATCAGGTCGACGCTCCCGACCTCGGAGATCTGCCGGAGTGTGGCGGCAAGTGTCTCGGGATCGTCGCCGAGCCGCTGGGTTGTCACCGCGGCGGCTCCCATCTCGTGGAGCATCTGTGGCAGCGCCAGACCGAAGACGTCACGCACCTCACCGGGTGCCGGCATCCCGCTGGTGGTGACCTCCGCGCCGGTGAGCACCAGGTGCACGCGTGGGCGGCGGATGACCGTGACGTGGTCATGTCCGGCGACGGCGGCGACGGCGGCTCGCGCCGGGGTGAGCACCGCCCCAGCTGGCACCAACTGGTCTTCGGCGCGGCATTCCGCACCGGCGGGGCGGACATTACGCTGCGGGGCGGTGTCGGGGCTGGTGCTCAGGGCGCGGAGCCGAGGCCCGTCGGTGATCCCGTGCTCGGTGCGCAGCACCGCATGGGTTCCCGTTGGGACCACGGAGCCGGTGAGCACCTCGGTGGCTTCTCCTGGCAGCAGCGGGGCCGGTCGGTCTGCGGGGCTCTGTGCCTGCTCGGGGCGCAGCGCCCACTCGGGCCCCCCGGTCGAGCTTCGCAGCGGGTCTGCGGCCAGTGCCCATCCGTCCATGGCGGAGGTTGAGGCATGCGGGATGTCCTGCAGCGCCCGGACCGGGTCCAGCAGCACGCCGCCTATGGCCTCCTGGAGGCTCAGCCGGTCAGCGGCCAGCGGACCAGCGGCGGCCGCTCGCTCCCGAGCCTGCGTCAAAGTGATCATCGCGGTGCGGGGCTGTGTCAACCCACAGCTCCGGATCGGCGTTCGAGCAGCTGTGCCGCGACCCGGGAGGCGGCGCGGGAGGCGGTCTGGAAATCTGCCTGCCCGGTGGCCTCGGCCAACCCGGCGACGTAGCCGATGAGGTAGGTGGTCACCGGCGCCGCAGGGCGGACCACGGTGTGCGCCGCCTGGCCGGCCAGGGCCAGGACGGCGTCGATGTCGATCTCGATGCCGTCGACCTCGAGGTGATGCGCGAGCTCCTTGATCCAGAGCTCGATGGACTCATGCGATTGCGCTGCTTCTGCCGACATGGCGACTCCTTGATTGACACTGCTCCCAGAGTCTCACAACCGAGCACCTCAGGGCAGGCGCATTCCGAGCCGCTGGGCGTCATGAAGCGTGTCCACGTCCTCGCTGACTTCGGGCGGGGCCACCGGCCGGCGCAGCGTCGCGGCCTCCTCCAGGCCTTGCAGCAACCATCGGAGCGGACGGTCCTCGGCCTCGGAGGGTGAGAGCGCTGCGACCCGGCCGAGAAGCCAGTCGGTGGGCACGGCGCTGCTGAGGTATTGCTGCCGACCCGAAGCATCACGGGGCAGCACCGCGATGGGCGCGTCGACGTCGAGCTTCTCGGAATGGGTCTTCTCGACGTCGGGCTTCTCGAGCTCGCCGAGGAGCCAGTCCAGAAGAGCGGCAGGCTCGGTCAGGTCGACCGCCAGCAGCAGGGTCCATCGGGTAGGGACAGCGCCTGCACCTTCACTCTTGGCAGACCCGGCGCTGCCAACGGACTCCGGGTCTGGCCCGAGGCGTTGCAGCGCGGCGGCTCCGGCGAGGACTCCCGCGGCCGGCCCCGCGAAGCCGGGGGCCTCGCGCACCAGCGGGACCGAGCCAGGGATCAGCGGTTCCAGTGCCGGTGGGCCCACCACCACGGTGGCGATGTCTCGACCCTGGAGCTCCTGGATCCAACGTTCGATCTGAGTCTGAGCTCCGCGACGGAGCAGAGCCTTGTCCACCCCGCCCAGTCTGCTCCCGCGTCCTCCGGCGAGCAGGATCGCGGAGATCGCAGACCCCGCGGCCGCGGCTGCGCCGGGGCGAAGCTCAGTGCGAGGAGGCATGGCTCAGGAATGGCATCCAAGCGTCCCGGGGTGCGTCGAGCTCCACCGGCATCCAGACGTGATGAGGGGGTGCCTGGGGCGTGATGCCCAGGGTCCAGCCGAGCTCATCCAGGGTCTTGCTGCCCTTGCGCGCGTTGCAGGTCCCACAGCAGGCGACCAGGTTCTCCCAGCTGGAGTCTCCGCCGCGGGCCCGCGGAATCACATGGTCCACCGTGGCGGCGGGCCGGGCGCAGTAGGTGCACTGACGACCGTCGCGGCGCAGGATGCTTCTTCGTGACGGCGCCGCAGGTCGCCGGCGGGAGACTCTGACGTAATGGTGCAACAGGATCACCGCCGGACGTGGGACCAGCGAGGAGGGGGTGGTGATCGGAGCGTGGTCCTCGGCAAGCACGCTGGCCTTGCCGTGCATGACCAGCACGGCGGCGCGGCGTGAGGTGACCACGCTCAGCGGCTCGTAGCCTGCGTTGAGCACCAGTGTTCGCATATCGGGGCTCCCGTGCGTTCACCCCTGCTCGTCGTGCTGCCGGTCGGTGCGCCTCAGCGCGCTTCTCGGCGCGGTCCTCACAGGGTTCCACAGCGTTCTGCTCTGCCTGTACAGGCTCAATATAGACCGTGGCGAGCATGATGCCCACTTGATGACGTGGCGTCCGGGGACACGAACGCCGCAGGGCGCGATCCCGATGAGGATCGCGCCCTGCGGCCGAGGTGTGTTGCACCGCCTAGGCGGCAGAAGCGTCAGTTGGCGCTGAGGTACATCGTGTTGGACCAGTACGGGGAGTCCAGCGGGTACTGGATGGTGCCCACGCGAGGGTTGTTCGCGCCGATGAGCTGGCCGTTGCCGACGTAGATCGCAGCGTGGCTGCCGCCGTTCTGGATGACGATGTCGCCCGGGGAGGGCGAGGAGACCTGGCGCATGGAACCCATCATGGCGTAGGTGCTGCGGGGAACCGAGACGCCAGCCTGGTTGTAGGCCCAGTTGATGAAGCCGGAGCAGTCCCAACCCGAAGTAGGTGAGGTGCCACCGAAGGAGTAGGGGTTGCCGAGGCCGGCGTAGGCTGCGCCCACGATCGAGCCGTTGCCGCCGCTGGAGGATGCCGGGGCGTCGTTCTGTGCGGAAGACGTGGAGGCGACCTGGGTGTTGCCCTGGGACTGCTGACCGGTGTTGGACTGCGCCTGCTGGGTCTCGGGCTCGGGTGCCGGTGCAGGCTCAGGTGCCGGTGCGGGCTCAGGAGCCGGTGCAGGCTCAGGTGCCGGAGCGGGAGCCGGTGCAGGCTCAGGTGCCGGAGTGGAGGTCACGACGGGACGGTCGAAGGAAAGCTTGGCGTCCTGGGCTGCGAACACCGTGACGGCGGAGGTGGTGCTGGCGCGCTCCACGCTGAGGCCGGAGGCGTTCACGTCCAGGGTGGTGACCTCGGGGGTCTGGATGTCGGTGCCGGCGTTCGCGGCGACTCCCGAGGAGATCACCAGGCCGGATGCTGCGACGGCAGCTGCCGCGCCGCGCCCGAAGGTGCCGGCGTTGGATGCCACGGCCTTGGCCAGTGAAGGCTTGGCCTGGCGGCGCCGGTCACGGCGTGAGACGAAAGTCATGTCTGTCACTTTTCTGGAAACCTCTCCCTGTAGTTGCGGGGCCGCCTCAGTGAAGTGCAAGCCGGGAAGCTCACGTTCTTCAGGTCTCGATCGACCGCGATGCCCCGCACCCTGCCTTGCGGTAGTTTTCGTGCTCCGGTCAGCGGCAGGAGAAGATCTGACGGAGGCGCTGCGACTTCGGACATCGGCCGCGAACACGAGTACGACGTTATAACAGATCGATAAAATTGTCACGCTCAGGTCACGGTCGGTGCAGAAAACTACTGAGGACCCGGCATGAGACACAGGTCGCCACACCTGAGGGATGCCTCGAAATTCTTTATAATCCCTTGTCAGAGACGAATATCGGGATCCTCGACAGGACACGACGAGTCCAAGCGGCGTATGTCATTTCGTGACAATGTGCGTCATCTCACCGTGACATTGCCGTGTTGGAAGGCCCCGGGAGGGCGTTCAGGAGGTCGATGACACTTCCACGAACAGGTGCTGGGCGACTTCCAGCGGCAGCTCGACCTCCAGCTGCTCGTCGGGCGCGATCACGACCTCCAGCATGACGTAGGCCTGATTCACCCCTCGCAGCCGCAGGGCCCCGCCGGGGCGCAGTCCCGCCTCGAGCAGCTGCTCCAGGACCTCGGGCTCCATCTGGATCGACTCCGCCAGGCGCTTGACGATCCACAGCGAATCGTCTCGCCCTTCCGGATCTGCCTCGGCCGCGTGGCGCATAGTGATCTTCGTCGGCACCGGGGGCTGCTCCGAGAGCACCACCCCGAGCTGGTCGAGGCCAGGGATGGGATTGCCGTAGGGCGATTCCACCGGTGACTGCAGGATCTCCACCAGTCGACGTTCCACTCGCTCGCTCATCACGTGCTCCCAGCGGCAGGCCTCTTCGTGGATGTACTGCCATTCCAGTCCGATCACGTCGGAGAGCAGGCGTTCGGCCAGTCGATGCTTGCGCATCACCTGCACCGCGAGGTCTCGGCCGGACTCGGTGAACTGCAGTCGACGGTCCGTGGTGAGCACCAGCAGCCCGTCACGCTCCATGCGCGCCACCGTCTGGGACACCGTGGGCCCGGAGTGCTCGAGCCGCTCGGCGATCCGGGCACGCAGCGGCACGATCCCCTCTTCCTCGAGATCAAGGATCGTGCGCAGATACATCTCGGTGGTGTCGATCAGATCGGTCACGTGTGACTCACTCTCCTGCGCCGAGCCTTGATAACGTGAGCCTCGGCGCTGTTCGTCCTGGTGGAAGCAGCTGCTGTACAGCATAGTTCCGCACCGGAACCCCTCGGCAACGACGCTGACCGATGCGACCGCCCAGGCCAGCTCCTGGGCCCACCGCCGCTCACCGATCTAGGAGTCTCCCATGTCCCAGCGCGTCACCATTCCGCACGAGATGCTTCCGCAGGACGGCCGCTTCGGCGCCGGGCCCTCCAAGGTGCGTTCCGCGCAGGTCGAGGCGCTCTCAGCGGCCGGCCGGGAGCTGCTGGGCACCTCCCACCGGCAGGCCCCGGTCAAGAAGCTGGTCGGTGAGGTGCGTGAGGGGCTGCACACCTTCTTCGGCGCCCCGGCGGGCTATGAGCTGATCCTCGGCGTGGGCGGCTCCACAGCCTTCTGGGACATCGCATCCTTCTGCCTGGTGGAGAAGCGGGCTCAGCACCTGTCTTTCGGCGAGTTCGGCTCCAAGTTCGCCAAGGCCACGGACACCGCCCCCTTCCTCGACGCCTCCAGCATCCTCACCTCCGCGGCGGGGACCCTGCCCGCGCCGGTGGCGGAGCCGGGCGTGGATGCCTACGCCTGGCCGCATAATGAGACCTCCACCGGAGTCGCGGCCCCGGTCAAACGGGTCCAGGGGGCCGACGACGGCGCACTGGTGCTCATCGACGGGACCTCCGCCGCCGGCGGGCTGGCGGTAGACGTCACCGAGACCGATGCGTATTACTTCGGTCCGCAGAAGAACTTCGCCTCCGACGGCGGGCTGTGGCTGGCCATGATGTCTCCAGCGGCCCTGGAGCGCGCCGAGAAGCTTGCGGCCGCCCGCTGGGTTCCGGAATTCCTGCAGCTGAGCACGGCGATCGAGAACTCACGCAAGAACCAGACCTATAACACCCCGGCCCTGGCGACGCTGGTCACGCTCAATGAGCAGGTCCGCTGGCTCAACGAGCTCGGCGGAATGGACTTCGCCGCCGCCCGCACGGCAGATTCCGCGGGGCGGGTCTACGCCTGGGCCGAAGCCCATGAGCTGGCCCAGCCCTTCGTCGCAGATCCGGCGGAGCGCTCGAATGTGATCACCACGGTGGACTTCGCCGAAGAGGTGGATGCCGCCGAAGTGGCCAAGACGCTGCGCGCCCACGGGATCGTCGACGTCGAGCCGTACCGCAAGCTCGGTCGCAATCAGCTGCGCATCGCGACGTTCACCGCCATCGAGCCCGAGGACGTGACTCGGCTGCTTCACTGCATCGACCACGTGCTGGGTCACTGACCCGATTCATCGAAGCGGGGCAGGCTCAGGCCTCGTCGGCTTCGGCCTGCTCCGCCTTGTGAGCCTGCCGCTCCTCGTCGTTCATACGCTCCAGCCAGGGCACCCATTCGGGAGCGATGAGCGCGTCCTCGCCCGGAAGCAGACCGATCTCGCAGACGGTGACCAGCTTGGCACGGGGTGCGCGGGCCACGGTGACGAACCACTCCCAGCCTCGGTATCCAGATTTCTCCGCGGCGAAGCGGTGCGTGAGCAGCCGGTCCCCCTCGGCGGTGACCCCGAGGTGAGCTCCCACCTGCTCGGGGTCGGCGATCTCGTAGAGCGCGTCGTGGGCGAGGTCGACGGCCTCAGCCAGGAGCGCATCCAGCTTCGGCTTGCCGGGACGGCGCGTCCGGGCCGCCGGCTCGGGCCTGGTCTTCACCGCGCTGGACTGCTTGGCGGCGGTGTGATCTGCACTGGACTGCTCGGGACCGGACTGCTCGCCGGTGGCCGGCTCGGGGGTCTGTTCAGTCATGATCAGGCGTCAAACTCATCGGCCACGCGGCGCAGCATCGCAGCGATCTTCTTCGACTGCGCGGTCTGCGGGTAGTGCCCGTTGCGCAGCGCTCCAGTTGAGTTCTCCAAGACGTTGACCAGATCCTGGACCAGCTCGGCCATCTCGTCGGCAGGCTTGCGGGTGGCGCGGGCCACGGAGGGAGCCTCCTCGAGCAGCCGCACCGACAGCGCCTGCTTGCCGCGCCTGCCGTCGGCGATGCCGTACTCCATGCGTGCGCCCGCTTTGACGCTGGGCACTCCCGCCGGCAGGGCAGAAGAGTGCAGGAAGACCTCTTGGCCGTCATCTGAAGTCAGGAACCCGAAGCCCTTCTCGGCGTCGAACCACTTCACTTTCCCGGTTGGCACGGTGCGCTTACCTCATGAATCGCTGGAGACGGATACTGATGATCAAGGCCTCTAGAGTACCGCCGTCCGTGCTGGAGCCCGAACTTGGGCGCCGGACTCCCGGAGCTGCGCGGTAGAATCGCCGCATGTCCTCCACGACGAGCGCCGCTCATGGCGCGCACCGGCGCAGCGGCTCCCGTCCGGCCCAGGCGCTGCTCTGGTCCGGGGTGCTCATCACCGCACTGTCCGGGATCGCCCTGCTGGTCATCCTGAGCCTGTACTTCATGGAGACCGATCCGCACCCGGCGTTCTATGTCGCAGCTCTCTGGGGCTTTCCGCTGGGGTTCGCGCTGCTGATCGCGTTTCTGCTGCTCTCGGTGAACCGGCGCCGCCGCGGCACCGGCATCGGCTGAAGTGTCCCTGCTCAGCCTGGAAGCCCTGCTTGCGCGCCTTGAGACCTGGGACGAAGACCGCCTGGCGAGGCTGCTGCGGCTTCGCCCTGACCTGCTGGCGCCCAGCCCGCAGGATCTGACCACGCTGGCCGTGCGGGTGGGGTCTGAGGCCAGCATCCGCACCCATCTGCAGCGCCTGGATGCCGCGACGCTCGGCGCCGCCGTGACCCTCGCCCGCGCCGCGGCGCAGGCTCCAGACCTGGCGCAGGCAGACCCGGGGCAGGAACCAGACCCTGCCGCCGTGGAGGCTCTGCACGCCGCGGGACTCTTCTTCAGCGAGATCGGTTCGGCGCAGAGCCTGGCGACACCGGCTCGGCTTCCGCACATCATCGATTCGCTCACCGCGCATCTTCCGGAGCTCGCCGGCACCCTCGCGGCTGACTCCGCGCCGAGGCCCAGTCCGGCCAGCGCCTCGGCCGCCGTGATCGAGAACGCGTCGCTGGCCGCCATCACCGAGCTGCTCGACGACGTCGCGGAGCTGCTTGCGCTGCTCGCCGCCTCCCCCGCCACCACACTGCGCACCGGTGGGGTCGGCATGCGCGAACTGCGCCGAATCGCCGCAGCCTCCGCGCGCTGGGGACCTCCCGTCTCCTCGAGCTCCGCCCGAGGCCGCACAAGCGCGGGCACCCTCGGGGCTCTGACCGGCACCGATGCCAGCGTCGGAGAGATCGGTTGGCTCTTGGAGCTGACGGCCGCCTGCGGACTCATCGAGCTCGCCGACGGGCAGTCCTGGTCCCCGGGGCGGTTCGCGCAGCAATGGGGAGCCGCGGCGCGCCAGCATCAGCACCAGCTGCTGGTCTCCGGATGGCTGTTGGCACCCCGCGCGCCGATGCTCCTGCGCGGACCCCACCCCAGCAGTCGGATCGCCCCGACGCTGGGCCTGGACCGCCAGCGCGGGGACGCCGAGCAGCTGCGGCGCGCGCTGCTGGAGACCGCAAGAGGGCTCATCGAGGAGCCCTCCGGACCTGAGGGACAGCTCTACGCGCTGAACCTGCCCGAGGATGACCTGCCGGGCCCCGACGCGTTGACCGGCGCGCTGCCACGCCGACTCGCCGCGCGGCGGCCGCTGCTGAGCGCGCGCGCATGCACCTTCTGCCCTGGCTGATGCGCGAGGCCGAACGGCTGGGCCTCTTCGCCGTGGGGACGCTGAGCACCGCAGGGGATGCGCTGCTCGAGGGTTCGCTGCCGCGGGAGGCTGTGCGCCAAGACCCCGCGCCGAGCGCCGGCGCGCGCTGGCGACCGGGTCTGAGCTCGCCTCGGCGAGCGGCTGGCATCCACCATGCCTGCCCAGGTGGACACCATCCTGGTCCAGTCGGACCTGACCGCGATCGCCACCGGCGCGCTCTCCCCCGACAGCGCCGCGGCGCTGGCCGATTTCGCCCAGCGCGAGGGACACGGGGCCGTGCCGACCTTCCGGTTCAGCCCCGAATCGCTGCACCGCGGCCTCACCCGGGGATGGACCGGGGCAGGGATGCTGACCTGGCTCGAGTCGCACAGCCTCACCGAGGTGCCAGCCGCGCTGCGGACCCAGGTCGAAGATGCTGCGCGCACCTGGCGCGGCGTGCAGATCGGAGAGGCCGGCGCCTGGCTGCGGGTCACCGACGCGGACCAGCGTGCGGCGATGCTGGCACATCCGGTGCTCGACGGACTCGGACTGCAGGTCCTGGCCGAGGACATCCTGATCTGCCGAGCCCCCGTTAAGGCGATGGAACAGGCGCTGACCGAGGCCGGCTTCAACACCGCGCGCCACACCGAGGCGGAACCCGAGAGTCACCGCCGCGAGCCCGCGGGCACATCGGCCGAGCACACCGCGTCCTGGGCGCTGGAGACCTCCCCCTGGGAGCAGTCTCCGGTGCGGATCACCAGCGCGGAGCCGGGCGAGCAGGATGAGAACCTGCTACGCGCCACTGCTGCCGCGCTGCGGCAGGCCGGGCGGGCTGCGCCGTCGTCGTCCTCGGACTCCGCCGCGACCCAGGACGTGATCGGCACGCTGCGCTCGGCACTGGCCGGCCGGCGCGAGCTGACGCTGATCCGGGTCTCCCCGCAGGGCAGCACGCACCGGCTCACCGGAGTGCCCACCGGGATGAACGCCGGGCGGGTCAGGATCCGGGTGCGAGACGATCAGGGCGATGCCACGGTGATGCTGCACCGCATCGCCGCCGTCGAGGAGACCACGTCGCAAGAGACCCCACCGCAAGGGGGCTCCATGCAGGCATCTGCAGAGCACCCAGGCAACCTAGAGGAGAGCAATGGCTGATGGACCGCTGATCGTGCAGTCGGACAAGACCGTGCTGCTGGAGGTCGATCACCCCGCGGCCGATGCCGCCCGGCGAGCCGTTGCGGCCTTCGCGGATCTCGAGCGCGCACCGGAGCACATCCACACCTACCGGATCACCCCGCTGGGGCTCTGGAATGCTCGCGCCGCCGGGTTCGACGCCGAATACGTGGTCGACACCCTGCTCAACCACTCCCGATTCCCAGTGCCGCACGCGCTGCTGGTGGACATCGCCGAGACGATGAGCCGCTACGGGCGGCTGCGCCTGGAGAAGGACCCGGTCCATGGACTGGTGCTGCGCAGCCAGGAACCCGGCATCCTGAGCGAGGTGCGCCACGCCAAGACGCTGACCTCGCTGCTCGGGCCCGAGATCGATGAGAACACCGTGGCGGTGCACGGACAGGCCCGCGGCGAGCTCAAGCAGCAGCTGCTGCGGCTCGGCTGGCCCGCCGAGGACCTGGCCGGGTTCGTCGACGGCACCGCCCACCCGATAGCGCTGCGCCAGGAGGGCTGGGCGCTGCGCGGATATCAGCAGGAGGCGGTGGACAACTTCTGGCAGGCCGGCTCCGGCGTCGTCGTGCTGCCCTGCGGTGCCGGCAAGACGCTGGTCGGGGCCGCCGCGATGGCCACCTCCGGAACGATCACGCTGATCCTGGTGAACTCCACCGTCTCCGCCCGGCAGTGGAAGGCGGAGCTGCTCAAGCGCACCTCGCTCACCGAGGAGGAGATCGGCGAATACTCTGGTGCCAAGAAAGAGGTCCGTCCGGTCACCATCGCCACCTACCAGGTGCTCGCGGCCCGGCGCAACGAGCTCTTCACCCACCTGGAGCTGCTCAACGGCCACGACTGGGGACTGATCATCTACGACGAGGTCCACCTGCTGCCGGCCCCGATCTTCCGGATGACCGCGGACCTCCAGGCCCGCCGCCGGCTCGGCCTGACAGCGACGCTGGTCCGCGAGGACGGCCGGGAGCGCGAGGTGTTCTCGCTGATCGGACCCAAACGCTATGACACGCCTTGGAAGCAGATGGAGGCCCAGGGCTGGATCGCCCCTGCGACCTGCATCGAGGTGCGCACCGACATGCCGCGCAGCCTGCGGATGGAATATGCCTCCGCCGCAGACAAGGAAAGGCACCGGCTGGCTGCCGGGGCCGAGGTCAAGGACGCCGTGGTCGCCCGGCTGGTGGCCCGCCACAGGTATCTGGGCGAGCAGGTCCTGGTGATCGGCCAGTTCGTGGAGCAGCTTCAACGCCTCGGCGAGCAGCTGGGGGCTCCGGTGCTCACCGGATCGGCCTCCGTGGCCGCCCGGCAGAAGCAGTTCGACGCCTTCCGCGCCGGCGAGCTGGAGGTCCTGGTGGTCTCGAAGATCGCGAACTTCTCCATCGACCTGCCCCAGGCCTCCGTGGCGATCCAGGTCTCCGGCACCTTCGGGTCCCGCCAGGAGGAGGCGCAGCGCCTTGGACGGCTGCTGCGTCCCGGCAATGCCGTCGAGGGCGAGGATCCCAAGCGGGCGCACTTCTACTCGGTGGTCACCCGCGACACCGTGGACATGGAGTATGCGGCCCGCCGCCAGCGGTTCCTCTCCGAGCAGGGTTACGGGTACTCGATCCTCGACGCCGAAGACATCGTCTGAACCCACCGAGCCCTCAGCCTGCGATACAGAACCGAAGCACCACTCAACAAACAGGAAGTGTCCAGCGATCTCCCAGATACCGGGAGCAGACTGACCAGGTGACTGATAAGACTCCTGAAGCCAAGCTCCTCGTCGTCGATGACGAGCCCAATATCCGAGAACTGCTGGCCACCTCGCTGCGGTTCGCCGGATTCGAGGTCGCCGCGGCCGGAAACGGTCGTGAGGCGCTGGAGACCGCAGAGACCTTCCAGCCCGACCTTGCGGTCCTGGACGTGATGCTGCCCGATATGGACGGCTTCACCGTCACCCGACGGCTGCGCGCCGCCGGCAAGCACTTCCCTGTGCTCTTCCTCACCGCACGCGATGACACCGATGACAAGATCACCGGCCTCACCGTGGGCGGCGACGACTACGTCACGAAACCCTTCTCGCTCGATGAGGTCGTCGCGAGGATCCGGGCCGTGCTGCGCCGCACCGCGCCGTTCGAGGACGAGGACGCCGTGATCGTGGTGGACAACCTCGAGCTCGACGACGACGCCCACGAGGTCCGCCGCGGAGGCGAGATGGTGGAGCTCTCCCCCACCGAGTTCAAGCTGCTGCGCTACCTGATGATGAACCCCAATCGAGTGCTCTCCAAGCAGCAGATCCTCGATCACGTCTGGGAGTACAACTTCAACGGCGACGCCTCCATCGTGGAGTCCTACATCTCCTACCTGCGCCGGAAGATCGAGTCCGGCTCCGAGGGCGCCCCGATGATCCAGACCAAGCGCGGGGTCGGCTATGTGCTCCAGACCTGGGAGCGCCGCCAGCGCTCGCAGGGCCTGTAACAGACTGAGTGACGCTGTGCGGGTGTCCACCCTGACCCCCTGCGGCACGTAAGGTCTGGGTATGCGCCCGTTCAGCTCCGTGACCCAGACCTGGCGCAAGGCTTCACTGCGGACCCAGCTGGTGCTGATCATGTCCGGACTGCTGGTGCTGACCCTGTTCGTGACCACCTTCGTCTCCGCCTCGCTGTTCCGCCAGGAGCTGCTGCGCAACCTCGACGAGGACATCTACTCCAACGCGAACAACGTCTCGATGTTCCTCACCCGGCGCAGCGCCCCCGAGATCGGTGAAACCCAGTCCATCCTGCGCTTCTACGGGATCCTGATGGACTCAGAGGGGGAGCTGCTGCAGGCCACCTCCACCCAACCGGCCGGCTCCGGCGGCGACATCCCACAGATCCCCAGCATGACCTTCGACGAGGTCTTCGAGCTCTGGCAGGACGGCGAGGTCCTCGATGTGGCCGGCACCCAGGAGGGTTCCCGCGGCTGGCGCGTGCACGTGATGCCGCTGGAGAACGGAGAGGACAGCCTGGCGGTCGCCCTGCCGCTGGAACAGGTGGAGACCTCGGTGGAACGTGCGACGTTCCTGGTGGCCACCATCGGGCTGATGGCCACCCTGGGCGCCTCCACCATCGCCTACGCACTGGTCACCCGGGCCTTCCGCTCACTCTTCCACGTGGAGAAGACCGCCGCAGAGATCGCCGCCGGCGACTTCTCCAAGCGCGTCGAGACCACCGCTCCACCGGAGACCGAGATCGGCCGGCTCTCGCGCTCGCTCAACGTCATGCTGGAGCAGATCGAGACCGCCTTCCAGGCCAAGAGCACCTCGGAGGAGAATATGCGTCGGTTCATCCAGGATGCCTCCCACGAGCTGCGCACCCCGCTGGTGACCATCCGTGGATTCTCCGAGCTCTACCGCCAGGGCGGGGTCAGCGACAACCCTGAGGCCGTGGGCATGGCCATGGGCCGGATCGAGTCCGAGGCCAAACGGATGGGCCAGCTGGTCGAGGACATGCTGACCCTTGCCCGCCTGGATGAGCAGCGGCCGCTGCAGAAGGCACCGCTGGACCTGAACCTGATCGCCCACGACTCGATCATGGATCTGGCCGTCAACGCCCCCGATCGCGAGACCCGGGTCGTCGGCCTCGACGGCGGCTCCCCGGCAGCGGCCCCTGCTGTGGGCGACGAGGGCAAGATCCGCCAGATCGTGATGAACCTGGTGACCAATGCGCTGCGCTACACGCCGCAGGGGACTCCGCTGGAGATCGCGGTGGGCACCCAGGAGGGTGCCGACGGTGAGACCGACGCCGTGTTGGAGGTCCGCGACCACGGCGAAGGGATCGCTGCCGAGGACGCCGCGAAGATCTTCGAGCGGTTCTACCGGGCGGACAACTCCCGGCAGCGCGAGACCGGTGGCACCGGCCTTGGACTGGCCATCTGCGCCGCCATCGCCGCGCAGCACCAGGGCACCGTGCGCCACAGCAGCACCGAGGGCGGCGGAGCCACCATGACGCTGCGGCTGCCCATGGTGGCCCTCGATGATCAGAGCGATCATGAGACCGACATCGACGAAGACGAGCTGGACCAGCTGCGCGCGGCGGCTCGGGAGCATCACACCCCCGAGTGAGCCTCGGAGCCGGCACCGAGAGCACCCCCGAGGTCTTCCCCAGTTCGGCCGGGCACCCGGGAAGGGCTCGGGCGTTCCACAGCTTCTCTCCGGCGGCGCTGCGCCGCCGCGGCCCTGGGTACGGTGGCTCGGACCAGGGCAGGGCACCGGGCCCCGCCCGCACCCGATCTGCACCGACGGTGCCGGTCACCCGAGGAGAGAACCATGGCGATACTTCAGATCGACACCGCGGAGCTGCTGGCCAAGAGCCAGACCGTGGAAGCCACATTGGGCCGCATCCAGACCGATGTCAGTTCGATGGAATCTCAGCTGCGCCAGCTCCAGGAGTCCTGGAAGGGCGCAGCCTCCACTGCGTTCCAGGATGTGCTGACCCAATGGCGGGGCACTCAGGCCCAGGTGGAGCAGTCGCTGGCCAGCGTGCGTCAGGCGATGGCGGCAGCCTCCACCCAGTATGAGGAGACCGAGTCGGCGAACACCCGGATGTTCGGGCACTGAGTCTGCCTCCACTGAGCCTGCGTCCACGGAGCCTGCGTCCACGACCTCGCCGTGCCCATCGCAAGCGTCCAGCGCGAGCGTCCATGATGGAGGCTCCGCTGAACAGAGAACCCCGCCGCAGACCAGTCTGCGACGGGGTTCTCCCCTAGCGGCGGGGCGCGAGGAATCAGCGGGTCAGCTGATCACATCATGCCGCCCATGCCGCCCATCGGGTCCATGCCCTCGGCGCCGGCGCCGGCGGAGTGCTTCTCCGGCTTGTCGGCGACGACGGCCTCGGTGGTGAGGAACAGCGAGGCGATGGAGGCGGCGTTCTGCAGTGCAGAGCGGGTCACCTTCACCGGATCGTTGACGCCTGCTTCGAGCAGGTTCTCGTAGACACCGGTGGCGGCGTTGAGGCCATGGCCATCGGGGAGTCCGCGGACCTTCTCGGCCACCACTCCGGCCTCCATGCCGGCGTTGATGGCGATCTGCTTCAGCGGGGCCTCCACGGCGAACTTCACGATGTTCGCGCCGGTGGCCTCGTCTCCGCTGAGCTGCAGGGTCGCGAAGGCGCGGGCGCCGGCCTGGATCAGGGCCACGCCGCCGCCGGCGACGATTCCCTCATCCACAGCGGCCTTGGCGTTGCGCACGGCATCTTCGATGCGGTGCTTGCGCTCCTTGAGCTCGACCTCGGTGGCGGCGCCGGCCTTGATGACTGCCACGCCTCCGGCGAGCTTGGCCAGACGCTCCTGAAGCTTCTCGCGATCGTAGTCCGAGTCGGAGTTCTCGATCTCGGCCTTGATCTGGGACACGCGGCCGGCGATCTCGTCGGCCTCGCCGGCACCTTCGACGATGGTGGTCTCGTCCTTGGTCACCACGACCTTGCGGGCGGTGCCGAGCAGCTCCAGAGTGGTGTTCTCCAGCTTCAGGCCGACCTCTTCGGCGATGACCTGGCCACCGGTGAGGATGGCGATGTCGGCGAGCATGGCCTTGCGGCGGTCACCGAAGCCGGGGGCCTTGACGGCCACGGACTTGAAGGTGCCCTTGAGCTTGTTGACCACCAGTGCGGCCAGGGCCTCACCCTCGACGTCCTCTGCGATGACCAGCAGCGGCTTGCCCGACTGCATGACCTGCTCCAGGACGCCGATGACGTCCTTGACCGAGGAGATCTTGGAGTTCGCGATCAGGATGTAGGGATCTTCCAGGACTGCTTCCTGGCGCTCGGCGTCGGTGACGAAGTAGCCGGAGAGGTAGCCCTTGTCGAAGCGCATGCCCTCGGTGAGCTCGAGCTCCAGACCGAAGGTGTTGGACTCCTCGACGGTGATGACGCCTTCCTTGCCGACCTTGTCCAGCGCCTGAGCGATCAGTGCGCCGATCTGCGGGTCACCGGCGGAGATGGAGGCGGTGGCAGCGATCTGCTCCGTGGTCTCGATCTCCTTGGCGGACTTGAACAGCTCCGCGGTGACCGACTCCACGGCGATGTCGATGCCGCGCTTGAGCGCCATCGGATCGGCGCCGGCGGCGACGTTGCGCAGGCCTTCTTTGACCAGGGCCTGTGCGAGGACGGTGGCGGTGGTGGTGCCGTCGCCAGCGACGTCGTCGGTCTTCTTGGCGACCTCCTTGACCAGCTCAGCGCCGATCTTCTCGTAGGGGTCCTCAAGCGTGATCTCTTTGGCGATGGAGACGCCGTCGTTGGTGATCGTGGGGGCACCCCAGGACTTCTCCAGCACGACGTTGCGGCCGCGGGGACCCAAGGTGACCTTGACGGCATCGGCGAGGACGTTCAGTCCGCGCTCGAGGCCGCGGCGTGCCTCTTCATCGAATGCAATAGTCTTTGCCATAGTGGCGCGTGTCCTTCCTGGACTCGGCTGATCTCAAGCCGTGGTGTGTGACTTTCAGACGTGTTCGCGTCTGCTGGGTCGAACCATTCCAGGTGCCCGCGACGGACGGCCGTTCCCGCGTCACCGGGAACTTCTGTATGGCCTCACCTGCTCAGGTTCCTCTAGCAGTCTCGACACGAGAGTGCTAAACCAATTTTTAGCACTCTCCCCTACCGAGTGCAAACCTCTGCGCCGAGGGCAGATTGTGCCGCCGCCCTTGCGCAGCGGCGCCGCGTATGGGTGACGGAGCACAACCGGGCCTGAACCTGATCTCCCAGCGGCGCAGGAACCAGACGGTACCCTTGAGGCGTGATGGAGCATAGAGATTCAGGCGTCGCCGCCGTGTACCAGGTCCGCCCGATCAGCCCCGAGGAGCACACCCGCTTCCTCGCTGATCATCAGACCGCGTCGTTCCTGCAGAACCCGCGCTGGCCCGCGGTGAAGCAGGAGTGGCAGGCCCAGAGCCTCGGAGTCTTCGACGCCGACGCCGGGCCGGACTCCGCGCCGGTGGCCGCGACGCTGGTGCTCTTCCGTCGACTCCCGGTCCCCGCCGCTGTGCCGCTGCTCGGGAACAAGCGGCTCGCCTATCTCGCTGAGGGCCCGGTCATGGACCCGGTCGTCGTCGACCTTGAGCTGCTGCTCCCGCCGCTGATCGCCTACCTGAAGACCTCCGGAGCCTTCCTGATCCGCATGGGCCTGCCCTCGGTGCTGCGTCGCTGGGAGGCCAAGGAGGTCCGTCGCGCCCTGGCCGCCGGGGAGAACACCAGCATCGAGGAGCTTGACCCGCTCGAGATTGATCCGGCCGGTGCCGCTCAGGCCGAGAAGTGGCAGCGAGAGCTGCGCGCGCTGGGCTTCAAGGCACCCGCGCCGAGCACCGACTTCGAGGCCGGACAGCCGCAGTTCCAGGCCCGCATCCCGCTCACCGACGACGCCGGCGCCGTCTTGCCCATCGAGGACGTGCTGGCCCGGATGGATCAGTCCTCGCGCCGCCAGACCAAGAAGTCCACCCGCTCCGAGCTCGAGGTGAGCGTCGGCGGCGAGTCCGACCTCGCCGCCTGGCACGCGCTCTACTCCGAGACCGCCGACCGTGATGACTTCACCGGCCGGCCGCTCTCCTACTTCCAAGACATGTACCGCGAGCTCAACGCCTCACCGCTGAGCGAATGCACGCTCTACCTGGCGCATTTCCAGGATCAGCTCCTGGCTGCGGCCATCTATGTCCGGCAGGGCCAGTTCGCCTGGTACGTCTATGGCGCGTCATCCTCCGAGGAGCGCAAGCGCTATGCGCCCCGCGCGCTGCAGCTGCGCCAGATCGAAGACTCGCTCGCCGCAGGCTGCCGGTGGTATGACCTCGGCGGACTCAGCCCCTCATTGGACCCGGAGTACCCGCTGGCCGGGCTGACCCGGTTCAAGACGACCATGGGCGCCGATGTGGTCCAGACCCTCGGCGAATGGGACTACCCGGTCAATCCGCTGCTGGCCAAGGCGTTCAACCTGTACATGTCGCGGCGCTGAGCCGGTCCCGTCAGCTCATTCAGGCGCCGCTGCGCTCTTCCTCCAGAACCCGACGGCCGATGCTGAATGCGGTGTTCGCGGCGGGGACCGAGCAGTAGATCGCGCACTGCAGGAAGACCTCTTTGATCTGGTCCTCGGTGAGCCCGTTGCGCAGCGCCGCGCGGATGTGCATCTCCAGCTCTTCCCAGTAGCCGCCGGCGATCAGCGCGGTGAGCGTGATCACCGAGCGTGTGGGCCGGTCCAGACCGGGACGGGTCCAGATCGATCCCCAGGCGTAGTTGGTGATCAGTTCCTGGAAGTCCTCGGTGAAGCTGTCCTTCTTCGCCTCGGCGCGGTCCACATGGGCATCGGAGAGCACCTCACGGCGCACCTTCATGCCCTCCTGGTAGCTGGGATCAGTCATTGAGGAACTCCTTGAGCAGTCGTGCGGTGGCCTCAGGGGCTTCGGCCGGCGCCTGGTGAGCGACGCCGTCCAGCACTGCGGTCCTTGTATGTGGGGCGGCGGCGAGGTCCTGGACCGCCGAGGGTGGGCACACCGGGTCCTGCGCCCCGCTGATCACCAGAAGCGGTCGGACGACGCCGGCAAGCTCGGCAGTCAGGTCATAGCGCCCCAGTGCCCGGCAGGCCTGGGCATAGGAGTGTCGATCGGTGTGCTGCAGCGAGCGCAGCAGCCCGGTGACCACGGCAGGCTGACGGGCCATGAACCCCGGGGCGAACCAGCGCTGGGCCGATCCTTCGACCATGGTGGGCGTCCCCGCCTGGGCGACCAGTTCGGCGCGCTCGCTCCACATCTGCGGGTCACCGATCTTCGCGGCCGTGCACAGCGCGACCAGCCGGGTGAACCGGGTCTGCGGGCGCAGCGCCAGGGTCAGGCTGACGGTGCCCGCGATCGAGACCCCGGCGGCGTAGACCGGGAGATCCTCCGGCATCCCGTGGGTCTTCGTGAGCTGCGCGAGAAGCTCCTCCACCGCGTCGGCGAGGTCGGCGATCTCGAAGGGCGCGGTGTAGGGCGCGGCGGCCCCGTGCCCCGGCAGGTCCCAGCCGATGACGGTGAAGCTCTGCTGCAGATGCTCCAGGGCGCCCTCCCACAGGACCGCGACGCTGGTCCCCAGGGAGGGCCCCAGCACCAGGACCGGGCGGGTTCCGCTGCGCAGGTCCTCCACCGACCCGCAGAGCAGCTGCGGGACGAGCCTCAGGGCGGACCCGGGCTCGGTGGGCTCAGGCTCGGGGGGCTCAGGCAGGGTGGGCTCAGGCAGGGTGGGCTCAGGCATGATCGATGGGTCCTTCCGACGGCGCGGCGGTCCGGGTGGTGTCGGGGTGAGTGGTGTCGGGGTGAGCGGTGTCCGGGTGGGTGGTGTCGTGCTGAGTACCGTCGTGCCGATGGAAGTCGCTGACTGCGGCATCGATGAACTCCTGCGCCCGGCCCAGGTACTGGTGCGGGTCGAGCAGCTGATCGAGCTCCGCCGCGGTGATCGCGGTACCGAGGCTCTCCTGCAGCAGACCTCGCAGCGGCACAGCTTCGACGGCGCTGCGTCGCACCAGATCCTGCAGCGCCGGCCTGCCGCCGGGGAAGGAGCCGCCCAGCCGGGCCATCACACGCTCGCTGAGCACGGCGTCGCCGCTGAGCCGCAGATTCGCCGCCATAGCATCGGGGCGCACCACGAGACCTTCGAACAGCTCGGCGGCCCGGGCGGCGGCGCCGCCGCTGAGCCGGGTCAGCTCGATCAGGCTCGGCCATTCGGCGTGCCAGGACCCCGCTGGGCGTTCATCCTCCGCCGCCGCGGCCGCGAGGTAGAGCGTGCTCAGCTGGGCGGGACCGGCCAGGGAGGCGGAACGGATCAGGGTCGAGAGCACCGGGTTCTGCTTCTGCGGCATCGCAGAAGATCCTCCCCGGCCGGGCGCTGCCGGCTCCCGCAGCTCAGCGATCTCGGGGCGCTGCAGGGTGAGCACGTCTCCAGCAAGCTTCCCCAGCGCGGCGAGCAGGCCGGCGAGGGCCGAGCCGAGGTCAAGGATCACCTGGCGCTGGGTGTGCCAGGGGCGCGGCATCGGGCACAGCCCCAGGCGGGCGGCGAGATCGGTGCTCAGCGCGGCGGTCTGCTGTGCGCCGAGCGCGTCGCTCTGTGCGGCCTGTGTGCCGACGGCGCCGCCCCACTGCAGCGGCAGCGCCGCCGCCGCGAGCTCCAGTCGTCGAATCGAATGGGTCAGCCCGTCGAGCCAGCCGGCGCAGCGCAGCCCGAAGCTGGTCGGCAGCGCGTGCTGGGTCAGCGAGCGGGCCACGCAGAGCGTGCCGCGATGGTCCTGGCTGAGCCGGCTCAGCGCTGCGCCCGCCCGGCGCGCATCGGTCAGAAGCACCGCTGCGGCCTCCCGGCACAGCAGCATCAGGGCGGTGTCGAGGATGTCCTGGCTGGTGGCTCCCCGGTGCAGCGCGGCGTCGGAGTCACCGGTCGCTGCCAGCGCACCGCGCACGGCACCCAGCATCGGGATCACCGGGTTCCCGCCGCCGGGGCTCTGGGACGCGATGTCTTCGACGTTGATCCCGGCCCGCTCCGGGTCCTGGCTGATCGCCGCGATGGCGGCGGCGCTCTCCGCCTGCGCCTCACCAGCATCGGCGAGCGCCTGGGCCCAGGCGGCCTCCACGCGCAGCATGGCCCGCAGGATGGACTCCTCGGACATCAGCCGCGCCGTCGGGGTGCCGGCCCAGACCGGGCTGAGGATTCCATAGGGTCCAGTCATGGCGGGGGGTTCGCTCCTGTCGGTCAATCCACGGGGCCGGTGAATTGCGGGGTGTTGGGATAGGTCAGGAACACGGTCTCATCCTCGCCCTGGAAATGGATGTCGAAGCGCAGGCTGCCGTCGGGCTCGCGGGTGGCCAGCATCGTGTGCCGGCGCTCCGCGGGCACCGAGCTCAGCAGCGGGTCCCGCTCCAGCGTGGCCGGGTCGGCGGGCAGGTAGGCCCGGGTGAAGAGGCGGTCCATGAGTCCGCGGGCGAAGATGGTGACCAGGACGTAGGGCGCGACCTCGGAACCGGTGCTGCCGGGTTCCAGCGTGGTGAAGCTGTAGTGACCCACGCCGTCGACGGCGGCGCGGCCCCACCCGGTGAAGGTGTAGCCGTCGCGGTGCAGGGATCCTGGCTGCTGGGAGATTGCTCCGAGCTCATCCGGCTGCCAGATCTCCAGCAGCGCATCGGGCACGGGCCCGCCGTCGCCGTCGTAGACCGTGCCGTGCAGCCGCACGGCACCCGGGTGCGAGCGGTCCACCAGAGCCTCGCCGCCGGGGTAGGGCAGGGCGTAGCCGAAGAAGGGGCCCACGGTCTGGCCGGGGGTCGGGGTGAGTTTCATGATCAGTGCTCCTCCTCCTGCTCGGCCCAGGTGCGGTTGCTTCCGGAGAGGACGATGTCCCAACGGTAACCGGTGTTCCATTCATGCTGGGAGACCGAGTGGTCATAGGTCGCGACCAGGCGATCGCGGGCCGCCTGGTCGGTGATGGACTGGTAGATGGGGTCCAGAGCAAAGATCGGGTCCCCGGGGAAGTACATCTGGGTCACGATCCGCTGGGTGAAGTCGGTGCCGAAGAGCGAGAAGTGGATGTGCGCCGAGCGCCAGGCGTTGTTGTGGTTCTTCCACGGATAAGGTGCCGGTTTGATGGTGGTGAAGCTGTACTCGCCGTTGGGCCCGGTCAGGGTGCGTCCCACCCCGGTGAAGTTGGGATCCAGCGGAGCGGGGTGCTGGTCACGCTTGTGCATGTAGCGTCCTGCGGCGTTGGCCTGCCACATCTCCACGAGCTGGCCGGCGACGGCGCGGCCCTCGCCGTCGAGGACCCGGCCGGTCACGATGATCCGTTCCCCGATGGGCTCGCCGTTGTGCTGGATCGTCAGATCGGACTCCAGCGCGGAGACGTCGCGGTGGCCGAAGGCGGGGCTGTGCAGCTCGATGTCCTCGGGGTCCGCGTGGTGCAGGGACTTCGTGGGGTGCCGCAGCAGCGAGCTGCGGTAGGGGGCGAAGTTGAGCCGGGCATTGGTCTCCACCGGACCGCCGGCGTCGCGCTGAGCTCGATACTCCGCGTGGATGGCGGCGATCTCCGCGTCGATCTCCGCCTGAGACAGGACGGCGGCGTCCGGGTCGGTGTTCTTCTCGGCCATGGGGCTCTCGCTCCTCGAGGGGGATCCGCGGCGGACATCGCCGAGGTGTGACGTGGTTCTCGTTCAGTCTGCGGGCTGGACGACTCGACCCGCCACACGATTGCCATTCAATGGCTCAGCCCGTCCAGGGCGCGGCTGATTCCGCGCCCGGCGGTCTGCAGCGCCATCAGGAACTGCGGGATCTCGCGGGAGCCGCGCGGCACCACCACGGTCAGCGCGGCCACCGCGTGGCCATCGGCACCCAGCACCGGCACCGAGACCCCGGTGGTCTCGGCGTTGATCATCCCGCTCAGCTGGGCATGGCCACGGGTCCGCGCCTCGGCGAGCTCCCGGCGCAGCTGCGGACGGGACTCGGCGATCAGCTGCTGCCTCGGAGCCCACCAGTGATCCACCACATGGGCCGGAGAATGAGCGAGCAGCACGTGCCCCATCGAGGTCAGGTGGGCCGGCATGGTCGTGGCGACCTCCGCCGGGTTGACCACCGCCCCGTGGCGCGAGATCCGCTCCACGATCAGCACCCCGTGCTCATCGAGCACCGCGAGCTGGGTGGTCTGCCGGACCACCGCGTTGACGTCATGCATGAAGGGGAGCGCCGAGGTGCGCAGCGTCCGGCTGATCGGGGCGCGCTGCGCGATCTCCCAGAGCCGCTGGCCCAGGACCAGCTCCCCGGAGGCCGCGGTGGCGAGCAGTCCGTGGGCGCGCATGGTGCGCAGCAGTCGATATCCGGTGGTCCGGGGCAGCCCGGCCGCGTCGATGAGCTCCCCGGCAGGAAGGCTGGGCCGGGTCTCGAGTGCTGCGAGGATGCGCATCGCGCGATCCAGGACCGCATCACCGCTGGGCGAGTTTGCCATGGCCCAAGCCTAGCCGCGACCCGGAAGGGCAAGGCTGATCTCATTCAATGAGCCACCAGGGGCCAACTTCAGGCTGGGATTGTGCCCTGGGTCACGAGGGGCTGGCGTCCAACCCGACGAGGGCATCATGGGCGGGATCATGCTGATGATCGGCGGCACCATCGGCGCGGTCCTCTACGGCGTGTTCGCCTCCCGCTGGGACGTGCGTCGAGTCCAGGCGGTCTTCGCCGTGGGCTCCGGGGTGATGTTCATCGTCTTCATCAACGCCACCGCCTGGCTGCCGGCGGCGCTGGTCGCCGGGGTGCTGCTGGGCATGATCATCAATGGCTGCATCTCGGGCATCTACACGATCGCCCCGATGACCTACGCGCCGCGGCTGCGCTACACCGCTGCCGGGCTCATCGTCGCGCTGGCCGCCGTCGTCGTGCTGCGGATCTCGCTGCACCAGCGCACGGCGAGCGAGCTGCGCGCCGAGGCGCTCGCGGTCCGGGATTGAGCGGGACCGCACCGGGGTCGAGCCCGGACGTGGAAGCTAGCATGTGATCCATGGCGAACTCCCCCACCGGTGATTCGGTCCTGGCCCGGCTGGACCGGGTGCTTTCGACCTTCTCGGCGGCCGACAGCCTGCTCAGCGCTGCGGAGATCGCCCGGCGCACCGGCCTGCCGCCGGCGACCGCGCACCGGCTCTGCCGCGACATGGCCGAGCTGGGCTGGCTGGAGTCGCTGCCGGCCGATACATGGTCGGCACCCGGCTCTGGGAGATGACCAACCGCTCGGCGCCGACCATGAAGCTCGCCGTGCGCGCTCGGCCCTATCTCTCCGATGTGCACACCGTGATGGGCCAGCATGTGCAGCTCGGCGTGATCGAAGGCCATGAGGTGCTCTTCGTGGATCGGCTCTCGGCCCGGGAGGCCCCGCGCATCCACGGCGGGGTGGCTGGCCGGCTGCCGCTGCATGTCTCCGCCACCGGCCTGGTGCTGCTGGCCCATGCCTCGCCCGAGTTCCGCACCTTCTACCGCACCCACCATCAGGAGGCCGCGCCTTCGCAGATCATCTCCGAGGACCGGCTGGAGCAGGTGCGCCAGCAGGGCTACTGCGCGCAGACCGGGGTGATCGAGCGGGAGGTCACCGGAGTCGCGGTGCCGATCCGGCAGCGCGGCCGCTCGGTGGTGGCCGCCCTGGGCGTGGTCACCGATGACGACGACGTCGCCCGCCGCCCCGCACCCTGGGTGCAGATGCTGCAGATCGCCGCGCGGGGCATCCAGCGTGAGATCAGCGGCAGGACATGACCCAGGATCCCTTCACTCATCGCATTCAATGGGATTCCTGTGGCGCCGAGCACATCGGCTGAGCAGACTGGTCTGCATCGGGCCGAACCGTCGGGACCGGAAGACGCCTGGACCGCGGCGGCCCATCGAGAGGGAGACCCATGACCGAACATAGAACTCGAGTCGACGTCGGCATCGTGGG
This sequence comes from Nesterenkonia sp. AN1, assembly GCF_000582475.1. Lineage (NCBI taxonomy): Bacteria > Bacillati > Actinomycetota > Actinomycetes > Micrococcales > Micrococcaceae > Nesterenkonia > Nesterenkonia sp. AN1. The sequence continues at coordinate 26,129 of NZ_JEMO01000001.1, read as the reverse complement.
CGGCGGCCCGGCGGGGCTGATGACCGCGCTGCTGCTGAAGCGTCGGGGCATCTCGGCCGCGGTGATCGAGACCCGCACGAAGGACACGATCCACCACACCCAGCGTGCGGGGATCCTCGAGGCCGCCACGGTGAATATGCTGGTGGACGCCGAGGTCGGGTCCCGCGTGCTGACGGCGGGCCATGAGCATGAAGGCACGGTGCTCAGCTTCGACGGCGAAGCGCACCGCATCGACTTCCAGGCCCTGGTCGGACGCTCGGTCTGGCTCTACCCGCAGAACGAGGTCTTCTTCGACCTGGCCAACGCCTGGGAGCGCGAGGGCGGGGAGATCCACTGGGCCGTCACCGACACCCAGGTCCATGACGTGGAGACTGCGGCTCCGCGGATCAGCTTCACCGATGCGGCGGGCCAGGAGCGCGGCATCGAGGCCGATCTGATCGTCGGCACCGATGGGTCCCGCTCCATGTGTCGGAAGCTGATCCCCGAGCAGGTCCGCACCGATCACTTCATCTCCTACCCCTTTGCCTGGTTCGGGATCCTGTGCGAGGCCCCGCCGACCGCCCCGGAGCTGATCTACGCGAACTCCGAACTCGGCTTCGCGCTGATCTCCCAGCGCAATGAGACGGTCCAGCGGATGTACTTCCAGTGCGACCCGGACACCGATCCGCAGAGCTGGTCCGAGGACGCGATCTTCGACCACATCCAGGCGGTGCTGGGCCATGAGGGCGGGGTCCAGCTCAAGCGCGGACCGATCATCGAGAAGACCGTGCTGCCCTTCCGGTCCTATGTCTGTGACCCGCTCAGCCATGGTCGACTGGCGCTGGCCGGGGATGCCGGCCACACGGTGCCGCCGACCGGGGCGAAGGGACTGAATCTGGCCTTCGCTGATGTGCGGGCGCTGGTTCCGTGTGTGGAGGAGTTCATCGCCGAGCTGCGCGCCGGCCGGGCGGAGACCGGGTCCGGCGCGCCCGGGTCCGGCGCGCCTGGGTCCGGCGAATCCGTCTCAGTCATCGAGACCCCGGCGGCGCTGCGCCGCTACTCGCGCACCGCGCTGGACCGGGTCTGGAAGGCGCAGAACTTCTCCTACTGGGCGACGAACCTGCTGCACCGCCACCCCGAGGAGAACCCTTTCACCCACCGACGACGCCGCGGCGAGTTCGACGCGATCACCGGCTCGGTGCACGGGCAGGCCTACTTCGCGGACTCCTACACCGGATGGAGCGACTGAGCCTCCGAAGGGCGGGCGCATTCGGGCGGCTCGAGGCCTGTCCGGACCGCGAGCGCCTGGGCTATCTCGGCTCCAGCCGGATCGCGCCGTCGAGCCGGATGGTCTCGCCGTTGAGCATCGGGTTGGCCACGATCTGCATGACCAGCCGGGCATAGTCCTCGGGCGCACCGAGTCGAGCCGGATGCAGCGTCTTGGCACGCAGCGACTCCTTGGCCTCCTCGGGAAGACCCGCCATCATCGGGGTCTCGAAGAGACCTGGCGCGATGGTCATCACCCGGATCGCGTGGCGGGAGAGCTCCCGGGCCGCGGGAAGCGTCAGCGAGGCCACGGCGCCCTTGGAGGCCGCGTAGGCGATCTGTCCGATCTGGCCCTCGAAGGCCGCCACCGAGGCGGTGTTGATCAGCACCCCGCGCTCACCGGCCGAGGGCTCGTTGTCCTGCATCGCGGCGGCCGCCTGGCTCATCAGGTTCACCGTGCCCCCGACGTTGATGGCCAGGACCCCCATGAACTGCGACTGAGACAGCGGGCCGTCCCGGCCGAGCAGCTTGCCCGGGGTGGCCACCCCGGCGCAGCTCACCGCGATCCGCAGCGGCCCCTGTTCCACCGCCGCCGCCACAGCCTGGCGGGAGGTGGTGGGATCGGTGATGTCTCCGGGCCAGAAGCTGGCGCGCTCGCCGAGCGAGGCCACCGCATCCGCACGCGCCGTGCTGGACCCGGCGTCGGGCAGGTCCACGACGACCACGTGTGCGCCGGCGGCGATCAGGGCCTGGGCGGTGGCATGGCCAAGGCCCGAGGCGCCTCCGCTGACGACTGCACTGGCTCCAGACAGCTCCATTCCCATCTCCCTCTTCCTCGAGTTGCTCCAGCCGCACCGGCCCAGATACCGGTCGCACGAGCGATAGTTGCACATCCAATAAGTTGAGCTTAGGCTAACACGGTGAGAGCTGAATCACATGCGCCACCAGGTCGATCAGCACCTGGGCAGGCAGCCCCGAGGCTGATCCCGACGCGAAGGAGCACCTCCATGACGGATCTGACCCACTTTATCCATGGCAGACACGTGGCCGGCACCTCGGGGCGCAGCCGCGAGGTCTTCAACCCGGTCCGCGGCGAGGTCACCTCCCACGTGCCCCTGGCAAGCGCCGCGGAGGTCTCCCAGGCCATCGACTCGGCCCAGGCCGCCTTCGGCGAGTGGTCGGCGATGAACCCCCAGCGGCGCGGCCGCATCCTGCTCAAATGGGTGGAGCTGATCAGCGCCCACCGTGATGAGCTTGCCGAGACGCTCTCGGACGAACACGGAAAGACCTTCGAGGACGCCAAGGGCGACATCCAGCGCGGCGTGGAGGTCGTGGAGTTCGGCGCCGGAGCACCCCATCTGCTCAAGGGCGAGTTCTCCCACGATGCGGGCACCGGCATGGACGTCCACAGTCTGCGTCAGCCCCTCGGGGTCGTCGCCGGGATCACCCCGTTCAACTTCCCCGCCATGATTCCGCTCTGGAAGGCCGGTACCGCTCTGGCGGCGGGCAACACCTTCGTGCTGAAGCCCTCAGAGCGCAACCCCTCGGTGCCGCTGCGCCTGGCTGAGCTGGCGTTGGAGGCCGGCATGCCGCCGGGCACGCTGAACGTGATCAACGGGGACAAGGAATCGGTGGACGCGCTCATCGAGGACCCCCGGGTGAAGGCGATCGGATTCGTCGGGTCCAGCCCGATCGCCCAGTCGATCTATACCGCGGCCGCCGCGCAGGGAAAGCGCGCCCAGTGCTTCGGCGGCGCGAAGAACCACATGGTGATCATGCCCGACGCCGACCTTGATCAGGCCGCCGACGCGTTGATCGGTGCCGGCTACGGCTCCGCCGGTGAGCGATGCATGGCCATCTCCGTCGCGGTACCTGTCGGGGAGGCCACGGCTGAGGCGCTGCGCGCCAAGCTCCTGGAGCGCATCGAGAAGCTCGTCGTCGGGCCCTCGCTGGACCCCTCCAGCGACTTCGGACCGGTCGTCGGCGCGGACGCGAAACAGCGGATCGAGAGCTATATCGGGCTCGGCGTCGAGCAGGGTGCCGAGCTGGTGGTGGACGGGCGCGGCGTCGTCGTCGAGGGCCACCCGGACGGGTACTGGATCGGCGCCACGCTCTTCGACCACGTTACGCCAGCGATGCGCATCTATCAGGAGGAGATCTTCGGTCCGGTGCTGTGCATCGCCCGGGCTCGCGACTACGAGGAGGCCCTCCGGCTGCCCACGGAGCACCAGTTCGGCAATGGGGTGGCGATCTTCACCCGCGACGGCGACACCGCCCGAGACTTCACCTCCCGGGTGGAGGTGGGGATGGTCGGGGTGAACGTGCCGATCCCGGTGCCCATCGCCTACTACACCTTCGGCGGCTGGAAGGCCTCCGGGTTCGGTGACCTGAATCAGCACGGCGAGGATGGGCTGAAGTTCTACACCAAGACCAAGACGGTCAGCACGCGGTGGCCCTCGGGCACCAAAGAGGGCGCCAGCTTCACCATGCCTGAGGGGAGCTGAGCCATGGCAATCGACCCAGGAGGCATTTCCATGGGCGGCACCACCAGCGGAACCCCAGCGCACCCCAGCGTGGCGTTCATCGGACTCGGGAACATGGGCGGCCCGATGGCGGCGAATCTGGTCCAGGCGGGCGTGGCGGTCTCCGGCTTCGACCTCAGCGCCGAAGCCGTGGCGATCGCCCGCTCCAAAGGCATCGAGACCGTCACCGACCCCCTCGAGGCCGTGGCGACCTCGGACGTGGTGCTCACGATGCTCCCCTCCGGGCAGCACGTGCTCTCGGCCTACCAGGACTCCCCTGGTCTGCTCTCCGCGGCCCGGCCGGGGACGATCTTCTTGGACTGCTCCACGATCAACATCTCCGAGGCGCAGCAGGCCGCGGAGCTGGCTGAGCGCGCCGGATTCCGGGCCGCCGACGCGCCGGTCTCCGGGGGTGTGGTGGGCGCGGAGGCCGGAAGCCTGGCCTTCATGGCCGGGGGCCGGCCGGAGGTCTTCGAAGAGATCCGCCCGCTGCTGGAGATCATGGGCGGTCGAGTGGTCCACTGCGGCGGCAGCGGCCTGGGCCAGGCGGCGAAGCTCTGCAACAACATGATCCTGGGCGTCAGCCAGATCGCCGTGGCGGAGGCCTTCGTCCTGGGCGAGCGGCTGGGGCTGGACCACCAGGCGCTCTACGATGTGGTCTCCAACGCATCGGGCCAGTGCTGGGCGCTGACCACCAACTGCCCGGTCCCCGGGCCGGTGCCGAGCTCCCCGGCGAACCGGGACTTCACGCCGGGCTTCGCCGGCGCCCTGATGGCCAAGGATCTCACCCTCGCGACCAACGCGCTTCAGGACCAAGGCGTCGACGCGCAGCTGGGACGACTCGCCGCGGCCATCTTCTCCGAGTTCGCCCAGGGCCCCGGGGCGCGGCAGGACTTCTCCGGCATCATCGAGACCATCCGAGACAACTCCCACCACCCAGGAGCCTGAGGCATGACCGAATATTCCACGATCCTGGTCTCCACCGACGCGCGGGTCGGCAAGATCACGCTGAACCGGCCGGAATCCCTGAACGCTCTGAACACCACGATGATGGAGGAGGTGGTCCGCGCCGCCACCGAGCTCGACGCCAGCCCCGAGATCGGAGCGATCCTGATCACCGGCTCGGACAAGGCGTTCGCGGCCGGCGCCGACATCACAGAGATGGCGGAGCAGGACCATCAGGGGATGTATGCGGCGGACTGGTTCCGCCGCTGGGACGACCTGACCCGGCTGCGCACCCCGATCGTGGCCGCGGTGAACGGCTACGCGCTGGGCGGGGGGTGTGAGCTGGCGATGATGGCCGATGTCATCGTGGCCGGGGAGGGCGCGAGATTCGGTCAGCCCGAGATCAACCTGGGGGTGATCCCCGGGATGGGCGCCTCACAGCGACTCACCCGATCGGTGGGCAAGGCCAAGGCGATGGATATGATTCTCACCGGCCGGCGCATCCATGCCGAGGAGGCCGAGCGCATCGGTCTGGTCTCCCGAGTCGTGGCCGATGAAGACACGCTCGCGCAGGCCACGAAGGTCGCGGAGCTGATCGCCTCGAAGTCCAAGCCTGCCGCGCAGATGGCGAAGGAGGCCGTGGGTGCAGCCTTCGACTCCACGCTGCATCAGGGCCTGACGCTCGAGCGGCGGATGTTCCATGCGATGTTCTCCCTGGAGGACCAGTCCGAAGGCATGCGCGCGTTCCGCGAGAAGCGGGAACCGCAGTGGCGGCATCGCTGACCCAGCGGCTCAGGAGGGGAAGTCGCCTGCTCGCTGGCGGAAGTTCGCCAGGATGGTGTTCAACTGATCGATCTCCTGCGCCTCGAACCCGGTGTGCTCGAAGAGCTGCTCATTGAGCGCCCTGGTCGCCTGCTCGGCCACCTGCTTGCCCTCCGGGGTGAGGACCAGGAGCATGGCGCGTCGGTCGGAGTCGTGCGGCTCCCGGCGCACCAGACCCGCGGACTCCAACCGGTCCACGGCATTGGTGATCGACGTCGGATGGACCTGCAGCAACTGGCTCGCCTTGTTCATCGGCAGCCGCTCCTCGCGGGAGAACCCCAGCAGTGCGAGCACCTCGTAGCGGGCGAAGGTCAGCTTGAACGGTTTCAGGATGTCCCGCGCTCGCCCCAGGAGGATCTGCTGGGTCCGCATGATGGCGGTCACCGCCGCCGCCGGAGCGGCCGCAGCCGTCCATCCCTGGAGCTCCCAGTTCTTCTGGATCTCGGCGATCGGGTCCTTCGCAAGCGGGGGGTGCATGAAGGGCGTCTCCTCTTTCGTGCTCGGTCCGAGCATTCTCTGGATGCACCGGAGTTTATCCGGGAATCACCAACGGTCGGACGTGCTACAAGCCTGCGGACCGCACCATGACCCCGGTGCCCCGCCCAGCAGGCCACCTCATGGACGCTTCAGTCCCAGATCGGCCTCGCGGTATTCCACCCCGAATCCCTCCCGTGCCGCCCCGGCCTCGGCGCGCTGCTCCTCGGTCTGGCGCAGCTGCACTCGCCGGATCTTGCCCGAGATCGTCTTGGGAAGTTCAGAGAACTCGATGCGTCGGATCCGCTGATAGGGCGCAAGTCTGGTCAGCGCGAACTGCAGGATCTCCGCCGCAGTGGCCTCGTTCGGCTCCCACCCGGAGGCCAGCGTCACATACGCCTTGGGCACCGCCAGCCTCAGCTCATCCGGTGCCGGCACGATCGCGGCCTCCACCACGGCCGGGTGTTCGATGAGCACCGACTCCAGCTCGAACGGTGAGACCTTATAGTCGCTGGACTTGAAGACGTCATCGGCGCGCCCCACGTAGGTGATCACCCCGTTGCTGTCCCGGGAGGCGATATCACCGGTGTGGTAGTACCCGCCTCGGAAGACCTCCGCGTTCTTCGCCTCGTCGCCGTAGTATCCCTTCATCAGACCGACCGGCCGTGGGTCCAGGGCGAGGCAGATCTCTCCCTCATCCGCTTCAGCTCCCGAGACCGGATCGATCAGGGCGACGTCGAATCCCGGCAGTGGGACGCCCATGGCGCCGAACTTCACCCGGCGACCCGGAGTGTTGGCGATCTGCAGCGAGGACTCGGTCTGGCCGAAGCCATCGCGGATCGTGCGCCCCCACGCCCGCTGCACCTGCTCGATGACCTCGGGGTTCAGCGGCTCTCCGGCTGAGACCGTGACCCGCGGTGGCCGACTCAGCTGCGCCAGATCCGCCTTGATCAGCATCCGCCAGACCGTGGGAGGCGCACAGAAGCTGGTCACGCCGGCGGACTCCATGGACCGCATCAGGGCGGCAGGATCGAACCTGCTGAAGTTGTACAGGAAGATGGTGGCCTCCGCGATCCACGGTGCGAAGAAGTTCGACCATGCGTGCTTGGCCCAGCCCGGTGAGGAGACGTTGAGATGGACGTCCCCGGGTTCCAGCCCGATCCAGTACAGCGTGGAGAGGTGCCCCACCGGGTAGGAGGTATGCGTGTGCTCGACCAGCTTCGGCCTGGACGTCGTGCCGGAGGTGAAGTACAGCAGCATCGTCTCATCGGCGGCGGTCGGCACGAGCTGCTCGAGCTCGGGTGAGGCCGCGTAGGCCTCCTGATAGGAATGCACGGTGCGCCCCGGAACCTCCGGCCGCTGCGCCTGCTGCCGATCGGCGTACACGCCGGGCACGTGCAGGAGCGCGTAGTCACCCTGGACCTCGGTGAACTTGCGCAGCGTCTCGGAGTCCCCTACGACCCAGCTCGCTTCGGCCCGGCTGACCCGGTCCTGCAGGTCATGCGGACCCATCTGGGTCGTGGTGGGGATCAGCACGGCGCCGAGCTTGATCGCGGCGAGCATCGTCTCCCACAGCTCGACCTGATTCCCCAGGATCAGCAGGATCCGGTCTCCTCGTCGCACCCCGATACCGGTCAGCCAGTTGGCCACCCGGTTGGAGTCCTCACTCAGCTGCGCGAAGCTGCGGGTGAGCCGTGATCCGTCTTCTTCCAAGATCACCAGCGCATCCTGCCCCGATCGCTCGGGGCTCCTTGCCACCTGATCGAACCAGTCGAAGCCGAAGTTGAAGTGGGTGAACCGGGGCCAGACGAAATCCCGTCGAGCGCGCTCCCAGTCCTGCTGAGCACCCACGAGCTGGTCCCGCGCCGCACGGAACTCTTCGGTGACTGTCATGGTGGTCCTCCTCGAGGTGTACGTGATGCCGGTCACTCTAGAATATACTTGGAAGTCATATAGTCGGTAAAGATGCAGTTGTACATGCAGTGAGATATGCCTCGGACCTCCCAGACCGGATCCGCCGCACGACAAGGAGACCTCGATGACCATGCAGGAAGCCAAGGGCGCCGCAGACCTCATCTCTGAAGACCCGGACCTGATGCAGCTGGCCCGCCACCTGAGCCCGGCAGAGCGGGACCGGCTGAGCGTGATCGACGAGTACGCGCAGCGCAACATTCGACGCCAGTCTCTCGAACCCTGGAACGAGGGTCGCCTTCCGCTCGAGATGCTTGCCGGACTGGGCAGCATCGGGCTGGGCGAACTGCACCTCGACGGCTCCTCGCCGCTGCTCCGAGGGCTTGCCCACGCCTCACTGGCCCGCGCCGACGTCTCGATCTCTGCGGTCATCGGCATCCACAATGAGCTCATCCTCGGCATGATCCACGCCCTGGGCTCGCAGCGTCAGCGCGAGGAATGGCTTCCGGCGCTGCGCGAGCTGCGGTCCTTCGGCGCCTTCTGCCTCACCGAGCCCGACCACGGCTCGGACGTGGCCGGCGGACTGGCCACCTCGGCGACCCTGCGCGGCGGGCAGTGGCGCATCCAGGGATCCAAGCGTTGGATCGGCATGGGCACGGCGGCCGACGTCGCTCTGGTCTGGGCTCGGGACACCGCGGACCGGCAGGTCAAGGGCTTCCTGGTGCCCACGTCGAGTGCGGGGTACCGGGCCCAGAAGATCGAACACAAGACCGGTCTGCGCATCATGCCCAACGCAGACATCGAACTCGATGTCATCGTGCCGCAGGATGCGCTGCTGCCGGGGGCGACCTCGTTCGCCGCTGCGAACAACGGGCTGCGCAGCTCACGAGCCTGGGTGGGCTGGCAGGCGGTCGGGGCCCAGCAGGCCCTGCTGGACATCGCGCGGGACTATGCGCTGCAGCGCGACCAGTTCGGCGTGCCGCTGGCTTCGTTCCAGCTCATTCAGGCCGCCCTGGGTCAGGTGGCAGGAAACCTGGCGGTCTCGACCTCGTTCATGGCAGAGCTCACCCGGTTGCAGACCGACCGCGGGCTGAGCATGATGCATGCCTCGCTGGGCAAGGCCACGCTGACCCGGCTGGCACGAGAGTCTGCTTCCGCGGCGCGGGAGATCTTCGGCGGAAACGGGATCCTCAGTGACCACGAGGCGGCCAAGATCGCGGGCGACATCGAGGCGATCTACACCTATGAAGGCTCCCACAGCATCAACCTGCTGATCGCCGGACGTGAACTCACCGGGGTCTCCGCCTTCGCACCGCACCGCAGGACCTGAGACGGGGCACGCCCGTCTCAGCGATCCATCGCCTGCCGGACCGCCCCGGGGCGCTCAGCCCTCGTATTCGTCGCCGATGATCAGGGTGACGAAGCTGGCCTGGTCGTGGGATTCGACGTTCTCGACCCCGAAGCTCTCGGCGAGCTCCGCGGCGATCGCCTGCTCGGCCTCTCCGGAGTCCTCGGGGTAGACCACGGCGGGGGTCTCGGCGCGCTCCTCGAAGTTCCAGTCGCCGTTCCAGACCACGTTGTAGTCCAGCTCCTCGAGCTCCGCGCTCATCGACGCCTCGCCGCCCTCGACGCCCTGGTAGTTGGCCACCTGGACCGGGGTCTCGGTGTCGCTGGCCGGCTGCGGGGCTGCCGGCTCCTCCTCCGAGTCTGCGTCACCCTCGGCAACATCCTCGCCCTCGGCCTCGCCCTCGGCCTGGTCTTCGGATTCGGTCACCGCGTCCTGGTCCTCGGCGGTGGTGTCCACATCCGAGTCCGAGAACCTCGGCACGATGAAGTAGGCGAAGGCCCCGACCAGAAGCACGAACACCGCCAGAAGTCCGATCCAGCGCAGACCGCTGCCACCGGTCCCGCCCGCTCCGGCTGCGCCTGGAGCCCGGTGCTTGCCGGCCTCCCCCGTCTGATACGGCGGGACGTCGTCGAACTCGTCGTGCGGGTGCTGGCTCATAGGTCCTGTCCTCAAGGTGCGGGAGCGATGCTCGGTGCTGCGATGCTCGACGGCGTTCAGCGGCGGGTCGCACGGGCGCGATGCCGGGCGTCGCGCTGCCGGCGCAGACGCTTGACCAGCATCGGGTCGTGGACCAGCGCCGCCTCCGTGTCGATCAGCCGATTCAGCGCCTGGTAGTAGGCCACGGCTGACATCTGGAGCGTCTCGGTGATGGCCTCGTCCTTCGCGCCGGCGTATTTCCACCACTGGCGCTCCAGGTCGAGCATCTTCTTCTCCTGTTCAGTGATCATCTCACCGTCATCCTACGGCTGGGCGGCGCGCATTGCCGGAATATCGACGCGCACGGACCCGACGGTGTCTTGAACCGGCTGAGCGCCCTATCGTGGAGGCGATGACATCTGAGACTGAACTGATCGCCCCCCTGGAAGCAGGGTGGCAGCGCGCCCTGGCTGGGCAGTCCGCGCACTTCGAGACCGTCCGCGAGGAGCTGACCCGCCGCCGCGAGGCCGGGGAGCAGGTGCTTCCGGCCCCGGAGCTGGTGCTGCGCGGGTTCCGGCAGCCCTTCGACGCGGTGAAGGTGCTGATCCTGGGCCAAGACCCCTACCCGACCCCGGGCCACGCCATCGGCATGTCCTTCGCGGTGGACCCCGAGGTCCGTCCGCTGCCCCGCAGCCTGGGCAACATCTTCACCGAGCTCGAGTCGGACCTGGGAATCCCACGCAGCCCCCATGGGGATCTCACGGCCTGGGCGCGGCAGGGGGTGCTGATGCTCAACCGGGTGCTCACGGTCAGCGCGGGCGCACCGGCCTCGCATCGCGGCATCGGCTGGGAGCCGATCACCGAGGCGGCGCTGGAGGCTCTGGTGGGGCGCGGCACCGCGCTGGTCTCGATCCTCTGGGGCGCCGACGCCCGCAAGCTGGCCCCGCTGCTGGATCGCGGGGCGCACACGGCGGTGATCACCAGCCCGCACCCCTCACCGCTCTCCGCCCGGCGAGGGTTCTTCGGCTCGCAACCGTTCTCGCAGGCGAACGAGGCGCTGCGCCGACTCGGCGCAGAACCGGTGGACTGGCGACTGGACCCGGCGGCCTGATCGGCTCCCCGCCGCGCAGGCCGCCGGGTGGCAGGGCCGCGCAGGCCGGGGTCTGCAGGGCAGCCGGGTGCACCGGTACGAGATCGGTCAGCGGCGTCGGGTCCGGGAACGCTCGTGAGACTGCAGACCGGCGGTGAACGGTCGCATCAGGACATCCCCGAGCACGATTCCGGCAGCGATCGCCATGACGATGATCATGGCGTTGAACAGCTCCGTGAGGCCGTCCATCATGCGAACCGTGGTGGACTCGATGGCGATCTGATACATCCCGCGGAAGACCATCAACCCGGGCAGCATGAACATCATCGCCGGCACGGCGACCACCAGCTGGGGCGATCCCATCCGCAGGGCGAGGACCCGGCCGAGCGCACCGACGACCACGGCGCCGAAGACCGGGGTGACCCGTTCGCCCAGCCCGATGATCTCTGCGGCGTAGTACGCGCAGAACCCCAGGGCTGAGACCGCACCGATGGGCAGCAGCATCCGCCAGCTCGCCTGTTCGACGACGGCCGCGGCCACCGCCGCGAGGAACACCAGCGCCACCAGGACCGCGGGGTGATAGATCCGCGTCAGACCCACCGCCGGGTCGATCTCTGGGGCGCCGAGCATGTTGGCGATGGTCACGGCGGCCATGATCCCGGAGGTCATTCCTGCGAAGGCGATCATCGTGGACATCAGGCGACCGGCCGCAGTGATCGGGAAGCCGTTGATCCCGTCCTGGATCGCCGAGACGATCCGCGCGGAGGGCAGCAGGATCATCAGCCCGCCGGCCACCACCATGGAGGGGCGGATCGGCATCTCCATCGCGAAGGCCGCCATGGCGAAGGAGGTCGCGACGAATCCACCCGCGGCCAGGCAGAAGAACTCCGGGACTCGCCGGGTGGCGAGCAGCCGGACGGTCCACAGCACCAGGATCGTCGCGGCGAAGCCGAGCGAGGCGTCCAGTATCGGGGCACCGAGGAATGCGGCGAAGAAGCTCGCGAAGATCGCTCCGCAGATCGTCACCATCCAGCGCGGATAGGGCTTGGGCTCCCGGATGATCTCGCGGAGCCGGGCCTCGGCGTCGCTGCGCGTGAGCCGTCCAGAGATGATGTCGGTGACCAGCTGATGCACCGAGGCGAGCGCCCGAAAGTTGTTCGACCAGGACCGCACCACGCGCACCCGGGAGTAGGGGATCTTCCCGTCAGGCGCCCAGTTCAGGCTGATCGACTGGTTGGTGATGTCGGCGTCGGTGTTCTTCATGCCGAAGGCCGCTGTGACCGCGATGATGGAGGTCTCGACCTCCAGGGCGCCGGCTCCGTAGCGGAACAGCGCCTCACCGAGGTCAAGCACGAAGGCGATCGTGGCCAGCTCGTCGGTCTCCACGTGCGCCTCGGCCTGATACGGGTTCTCGAACGGGGTGCCGGCGAGCCGATCGATGATCGGCACCGTCCCGGTCGCCGCACGCTCAGCCTGCATGATGCGGCGCAGCACCTGGGGCGAGCGTGGCCTGCGGTCGAAGACCGCCGGGTCGAAGTCGGGGTCACGTCGGCCCGAGCCGCCCAGCCGGGACTTCAGCCAGGAGGGGCGCAGCACGGCGTGGCGCCGCGGGGAGTGGCTCAGCGGGGACTGCCGCAGCGGCGCGCCAGGCGCGCTGTGCGGCAGGCTGATCAGTCCCGAGCTCTCCGGCTCCTGCCGCGCGCCGGTCCGCTGGGCATGCGAGGTCGTGGTCTCCTGCGGGCCGGTCGGGATCTGCGGACCCAGCGCATCGGTCTGGTGCCAGTCACCGGTGGTCGGGAAGGCGTAATGGTCCGTGGGCTCGGTCGCGCTGTGCGGGGTGGTGTAGGACTGCTCGAAGCTGGGGTCGGCGACATACTCGTGCCGGGCCGCTTCGTTCTCGTCCTGCTCCGCCGCGCGCGCCACCGCCTCGGCGTCGTATTCCTCCCATTCCAGCGCCGCCTCGGCTTCGGCAGAGGCGTGCCAGGAGGAGGCGAAGGAGCTGCGCAGCGTCTGCACGAATCCGGTGGGGGTCTCGTCCAGGATCTCCTGGGTGGAGTGGACCACCGGGATATGAGTGACATCGGCATTGGGCTCTGAGCGCACCGGGTCGATCGCCTCGGCGACGTAGCCCCCCGTGGGGTGCCGTTCCGTGTGTTCGGATGCCACGAACCCTCCTCGCAGGCGACAGAACCACAAAAGGACCCTGGCAGATGCCGGGGCCTAGCGGGGTGTGTGAGTGATGTTGCCTGGAGTGCAGGCGAAGAAAGTGGATCTGAATGGACTCGAACCATCGACCTCTCGCGTGTGAGGCGAGCGCTCTAACCAACTGAGCTACAGATCCTGAGGCACCTGCACGCGGTATTCCGCGTTCACGTGCCTCAGAAGATTACCACCTGTTCAGACTCAGGACGAAACCGAAGCCAGAGCCTCCGGGATCGCGGTCTCGCCGTCGAGGAAGTTCACCGTGGCGCGCACGGCGGAGCCGCTGCGCAGGGTCTCGGTGATGACCTCTGCGACGTTCTCCCGGGAGGTGTCCTTGGAGGCGTCCTCGTTAGACATGACCTCGCCGGCGGTGGCCGGGTCGAGCACCGTGATCTTCTGGCTGGCCGGCTCCAGGGTCAGCGCGCCCGGACCCAGGATGGTGTAGTCCAGGCTGGTGCCGCGCAGGTGCCTGTCCGCCTGGTGCTTGGCCAGCGCGTAGGGGTAGAACGAGCTCGTCGGGTCCACGGTGTTGATGTCGGTCTCGCTGCGGGCATAGGAGACCATCACGTAGCGCGAGACTCCGGCGTCGAGCGCGGCATCCATGCTGCGGACCGCGGCCTCGTGGTCCACGGCCTTGGTCCGGGCGGGGTCGCCGCCGCCGGCACCGGCGGAGAAGACGACGGCGTGCGCGCCGGTGAAGGCCTCGACCAGCTCTGCGGAGTCGGCGGACTCGATGTCGAGGACCCGTGGGGCAGCGCCGGCCTCCGTGACGTCCTGGGCCTGGTCCGGGTCCCGGATCAGGGACTCGACGCTGAAGCCGGCCGCGACCAGCTTCGGTGCTGCCAGCAGTGCGATCTTGCCGTGGCCGCCGATGATGACGACGCGCTGGGATTCAGCCATGGTGTTCTCCTTCGCGATCAGGGGTTGCCTGTTCAAATCGGGGTCCGCCGGATCTTGGTGCTTCCGGCGGCTCTCCTCTCACAACGTCTGCGCGACTGCACTATTCCTTAGACTGTGTGGCGTGCCCGCCCCGCCCCCGCCGATGATCCCTGCTGCGCCCGTGCCGCTGCGCCGCTCCCCTGCCCTGCGGACCGGGCTGTCCATCGCCACCGCGATCTCGCTCTACGGGGTATCCTTCGGGGCACTCTCCACCGCGGCTGGCATGACGCTGTGGCAGACGGTGGCGCTCTCGGCGCTGCTCTTCAGCGGCGCCTCACAGTTCGCCTTCATCGGCATCCTGGCCTCGGGCGGCACCGGGGCGGCGGCACTGGGGGCGGCCACGCTGCTCAGCGGGCGCAACACCATCTACGCGGTGCAGATGAAGGCGCTGCTGAACCCGCGGGGGTTCAAGCGGCTCGCCGCCGCGCAGCTGACCATCGATGAGTCCGCGGCAGTGGCGATGTCGGCCCCAGATCCGCTGGAGCGGCGCCGGGGCTTCTGGGGCGCCGGCATCGCCTGTTACCTCTTCTGGAACCTCGCCACGGTGCTGGGCGCGCTGCTCGGTGATGTGATCGCCGAGCCCGAGGCGCTGGGGCTCGACGGCGCCGTCGTCGCCGCGTTCCTGGGGCTGCTGTGGCCGCGGCTGAAGTCGCTGGACGCCTGGGCGCTGGCGGTCCTGGCCGCGCTGGTCACCACGGTCACGATGCCGCTGCTGGCGCCCGGGATCCCGGTGCTGGCCGCCGCCGTCGTGGCCGTGGTGTGGGGACTCGCGTCCAAGGGGGCCCGCTCATGAGCCTGTGGTTCTGGGTGCTGGCGGCCTGTGCCGCGGTCTACGCCACCAAGCTGCTGGGCTACCTGGTGCCGCAGAGCTGGTTGGTCCATCCCGCCGTGGGGCGGGTCTCGGCGATGCTCACCATCGGCCTGCTCGCCGCCCTGGTCGCGATGAACACCTTCTCCGCCGAAGCGTCGGTGATCATAGACGCCCGGCTCGGCGCGCTGCTGGCAGCGGCGCTCGCGCTGCTGCTGCGCGCCCCGTTCATCGTGGTGGTGCTGGTCGGGGCCGGCGCCGCCGCTGGAATCCGCGCCCTGGGGTGACTCAGACGGGTCACCGGTGGAGCTGCATCAAACGCCACCCTTGTGGAGCCAGACGCGGCGAGCCCCGGTGGGCCTGCAGCTGCAGGCCGACCGGGGCTCGCCGGGGCTGAGGCGCTCAGCGCCCAGTGCTCAGGACGGGGTGCTCGAACCCGCCTGCGCGCGGTCCTCGATATCGGTGTCTGCAGCCTCCGGGACGACGGCCTCGGAGCTGGCCTGCGCGCCCCGCTCGATGTCGGTGTCTGCAACCGTCGGGGCGGCTCCGCGGGAGACCGAGGCAGTGACCTCAGGGTCGGCAGCGGGGTCGGCAGCGGGGGTGGCTCGCAGGGTCGTGGCCAGGATCAGCGTGCCGATGCTCAACGCCGCGGCCAGCCGGAACGCGACCCGGAAGCCTTCGACGGCGGCATCCTCGGGGTTCATCCCCGAGTTCACTGCGGCGGCGGTGCCCAGGCCGACGGCGGCGACCAGCGCGGCCGTGCCGATGGCCGCGGCGAGCTGCTGCAGGGTGTTCAGCGCGGCGGTGCCGTGGGAGTACAGCGCCTTGGGCAACGGGTTCAGCGCCGTGGTGAAGGCCGGGGTGAACAGCAGCGCAAGCCCGGAGGAGAGCAGCAGGTGCAGACTCAGCACCATCGCCACAGGGGTGGTCGGCGAGAGCAGGCTCATGCAGAACAGCGCGATGATCAGGATCGAGGCGCCCGGGATCACCAGCGGCTTCGGCCCCACCCGGTCGTAGAGGCGCCCCACGAAGGGAGCCATCAGTGCCATCAGCAGTCCGCCGGGAAGCATGATCAGGCCGGTCTGCAGCGTGTCCAGACCGCGGATGGTCTGCAGGAACAGCGGCAGCAGGATCAGGGCACCGAAGAGCGCGATCATCATCAGCAGCATCATCCCCAGTGCCCGGGTGTACATGGTGAAGGCGAAGGGCTTCAGATTCAGCAGCGCAGAGTCGGTCTTCTGCAGCTTCACCTGCAGCAGCCCGAAGCCGATCAGGCAGAACACACCGATGATCAGCACGGCGATGGCCACCGGGTCCACGCCGGGCGCTGCGTCTGCAGAGACCTCCTGGGTGCCGTGTCCGCCGCCGATCTGGCTGATGCCGTAGACCACGCCGCCGAATCCGGGAACCGCCAGCAGCAGCGAGGGGATGGAGAGCCGCTTGCCGACCGTGCCGGGATCCTTGTTCAACCGCGGCCGGCCCAGGAACAGGGCGATCACCGCGATGGGCAGGATCACCAGGAACAGCCAGCGCCAGTCGGCCAGATGCAGGATCAGCCCCGAGAGCGCCGGTCCGGTGGCCGGAGCCACCGAGATCACGATCGAGATGTTGCCCATGACCACACCACGGCGGTGCAGCGGCACCAGGGTGAGCACGGTGGTCATCATCAGCGGCAGCATGATCGCGGTGCCGCTGGCCTGGACCACCCGGCCGGCCAGCAGGACCTCGAAGCCCGGGGCGGCCGCGGCGAGCGCGGTGCCGAGGATGAAGAGGCCCATCGCGGCGGTGAAGACCGCGCGCAGGCTGTAGCGCTGCATCAGGAAGCCGGTGATCGGGATCACGGTGGCGAGGGTGAGCATGAAGGCCGTGGTGAGCCACTGGATGGTCGGCTCCGTGACCTGGAACTCGACCATCAGGGGCTGCAGCGCCACGTTCATCAGGGTCTCGTTGAGGATCATCACGAAGGTGGAGACCAGCAGCGCGCCGATGGTGAGCTTGTCGGCCGAAGGCAGCTTGCCGTCCTCGCGCGCCGGCCCGGCACTCTGGGCCTTCACCTGCGGTGAGACGGTATTGGGTGAAGCGGGCACGGATCCTCCATAGAACACTAAAGAACCCCAGAGCGGTTCACCACTGGGGTGATACCACTCTGGGGTTTTCAGAGCCCCCTGCCGGGTTCGAACCGACGACCTGCTGTTTACAAGACAGCTGCTCTACCAGCTGAGCTAAGGAGGCACGGCACCCCGCAGGGCGGGGCGCCAGTCACTGATGGTATCAGTTCCTCAACGTCAGCTCTCGGACTGGTATTCCTCGATGTGCTCCTCGACCAGTTCGCGGAACGGACGCTCGGAGTCGGCCCAGGAGACCTCGTCCACGTAGACGCTCGGCGTCCCCTGGATGCCGGCGGCCTGAGCGTGCCGGGTGGTGTAGCTGGCGAAGGCGCGGTAGGTGCCGTCCTCGATGCACTCACCGAGGTCGGCGTCGAAGCTCTCGCTGGCCAGCTGGGTGAGCTGGTCGTTGGACATCTCGTCGTTGTTGACCCGGTTCGCAGTGACCTGCCCGACGTAGCCGCTGTAGCTCTCCGGGGACTCCTCGGCCATGCAGGCGAAGGCATTGGCCGCCCGGGCCGGGTAGTTCGTGGAGGAGCTCAGGTAGGAGACCGAGCGGTATTCCACCGTGACCAGGCCCTCGTCGAGCCATTCGTTCATCTGCGCGGAGTGCTCGGCCTCGAAGTTCGCGCAGTGGATGCAGAAGGCGTCGGTGTAGATGATGATGTGCGGCACCTCACCTGCTTCACGCTCAGCGACGCCGGGGGGCAGCTCGGACTCGGGGTCCTCCACATTGGAGGCATCGATCTGGCCGAGCTCGTCGCCCTCCGCGAGCTCCGTGGAAGAGGTCAGCACGAACCCGCCCTGCTCATTGGCCGCAGCCGGGGCCGGGCCCTCGCTGGGCGCCGCGCCGGAGTCGTCGCGGTTGAGCACGAAGAGGGTCAGCCCCACGACGACGGCGAGGGCCACTACGACGACGCCCACGCGCAGCAGCACCGAGGTGAGCTTCTGCTTGCGCTCCTGCTCCTGCTGGATCTTGCGGGCCTGTTCGCGCGCGGTGGCGCTGCGGGGGGAATCTGAGCTGCGAGCCATGGTGTTCTCCGGTGACTGATCTGGATCACGCCTGGTGGGATTCGCAGACCGTGATCGCGGTGTGGCTGTGGTCGTGATGGTGCCGTGATCGAGAGCGGCAGTGCTCAAGATACAGGGTCAGGCTTGGGCGCGATGCCAGGGTATAGGCTCATGACGACGGCATCGCTGTCGCCAGGGGGTGTCTGCAGCTACGCATGAAAGGTGTGTCACGTGCCAGAGAATACCGAGAACGGCAACGGCTATGACTTTGTGGTGGTGGCCAACCGTCTGGCGGTCAACCACGTCACGAACGAGGACGGGACCACCGGCTGGGAACGCTCCCCCGGCGGCCTCGTCACAGCACTCGCCCCCCTGATGGAGAGCTCCGAGGGCGCCTGGGTCGGTTGGCACGGCGCCGCCGATGACGTCTTGGAGCCCTTCGACCACGGCGACATGCACCTGGTCCCGGTGCCATTGAGCAGCGATGACATCGAGGATTATTACGAGGGGTTCTCCAACGGCACGCTCTGGCCGCTCTACCATGACGTGATCGCCCGTCCGGACTTCCACCGGCACTGGTTCGAGGCCTACCGGCGCGTCAACCAGCGCTTCGCCGAGCACACCGCAGAAGTCGCCGCCCATCAGGCCACCGTCTGGGTCCAGGACTACCAGCTGCAGCTGGTGCCTGCGATGCTGCGGGACCTGCGTCCAGATCTGACCATCGGGTTCTTCAACCACATCCCTTTCCCTCCTCCCGGCCTGTTCGCGCAGCTGCCCTGGCGCCATTCGGTGCTGCGCGGGCTGCTCGGCGCGGACCTGATCGGCTTCCAGCGCGCCTCCGACGCCTCGAACTTCCGCCGGGCGGTGCACAATCGGATGGGCTACTACGTGGAGGACGCGATGATCCACGTGCCGCTGCAGACCCAGGCCCCGGATCACGGCTCCCCGCTGGTCGGCTTCAACGCCGATGCCGACCGCGGCACCGCGGTGCGGGTCAAGAGCGCCCCGCCGAGCGGAGCCGCCCGCCTGGTGGAGGCCAAGGAGTTCCCGATCTCCATCGACACTGCCACGATCACCGCGCTGGCCAAGCGCGAGGACATCATCGCCCGTTCCCAGAAGATCCGGGAGGAGCTGGGCAACCCGGAGACCGTGCTGCTCGGAGTGGACCGGCTGGACTACACCAAGGGCATCCGGCACCGGATGAAGGCCTATGAGGAGCTGCTCCAGAACGGCTCGCTGACCGTGGGCCAGGTCTGCATGGTCCAGGTGGCGAGCCCCTCCCGCGAAGGCGTGGAGAGCTACCGGCTGCTCAAGGAGGAGATCGAACGCACCGTGGGCCGGATCAGCGGGGAGTTCGACACGCTCTCACACCCGGCCATCCGCTACCTCCACCACTCCTATCCGATCGAGGAGATGGTCGCGCTCTACATGGCGGCCGATGTGATGCTGGTGACCGCTCTGCGCGACGGCATGAACCTGGTGGCCAAGGAATACGTGGCGGCACGGCGCGGCGACGACGGCGTGCTGGTGCTCTCGGAGTTCACCGGCGCCGCCGATCAGCTGCGTCAGGCGCTGCTGATCAACCCGCATGACGTGGACGAGCTCAAGGCCGCCATCCTGCGCGCGACCACCATGGACAGTGACGACGCCAGCGCCCGGATGGAGAATCTGCGCCGTCAGGTGGTCCACCACGATGTCCGCCGTTGGGCCACCGACTTCCTGGACCGGCTGGGCGAGCTCACCGGCTCCCCGAGCGTGAAGGGCTGAGCATGGAGCCGTCACTGGACATGGATGAGGCCCTGCGTCGCGCACTGGAGCGCTTTGCCGATCACCGGCAAATTCTGATCGCCCTGGACTTCGACGGCTGTGTGGCCGAACTGGTCTCGAATGCCGCCGACGCGCGGCCGGTCCCGGAGAACGCCGCGGCCATCGCCGCCCTGGCAGGCCTCGACGGAGTCGACGTGGCCTACGTCTCCGGGCGCTCCCTGGAATCGCTGCGTGAGCTGGCGCAGCCGCCGCAGGGCGCGCTGCTCATCGGCTCCCACGGTGCGGAGAAGGACCTCGGCGAGGACGCCCCCGGCCTGGAGCTGAGCACCACCGAGACCATGGCTCGCGGACAGATCATCTCCACCCTGGAAGAGGTGGCCGCCGACGCCCCAGGCGCCTGGGTGGAGCACAAGCCCGCCGGCGCCGCGCTGCATGTGCGCAACGTCGAGGGAGATGAGCTGGGTGAACGGGTCCTCGAACATGGCCGGGCAGCGTTGTCGCTGATCGACGGCGCCTATCTGAAGAACGGCAAGAAGGTGCTGGAGTCCGTCGTCGTCCTGGCCACCAAGGGCGAGGGGATCACCGATCTGCGCGCGCACACCTCCCCGGATGCGGTGCTCTTCGCCGGTGATGACGTCACCGATGAACACGGCTTCGCGGTCCTTCACGGTGAAGATCTCGGGATCAAGGTGGGCGAGGGCGAGACCGCCGCCGGCCACCGGATCGCTGAGCCCAAGGATCTCGCCGGTGTGCTGCACCTCATCGCGCAGCAGCGCAGCGCCGCCCGCTCGGAAACCCGCCCGACCTCCTAAGGACTGCTCATGACGACGCTCCCCGGTCTCGGACTCACCGCCTCAGGAACCATCCCTCAGGAGCTCCTGGATCTGCCCTGGCACCTCCCGCTGGAGGAATGGCCCGAGGATGTCATCGCCGCCCTGCCGCGCGGAATCTCCCGCCACATCGTGCGGTTCGCCTACCTGGGCGGGTCTGTGATCGCAGTCAAGGAGACCTCCGAGCGGGCGGCCCGGCATGAGTACCGGATGCTGCGCCAGCTGGGCAAGCTCGGCGCCCCCTGCGTGAAGCCCGTGGCAGAGGTCACCGGGCGCACCACTCCGGAGGGCGAGGAGCTCTCCCCGGCCCTGGTCACCCGGCACCTGCGCTTCTCCCTGCCCTACCGTGCGGTGTTCAACCAGATGATGCGCAAGGAGACGCTGCTGCGGCTGATCCACGCCCAGGCGCTGCTCATGGTGGAGCTGCACCTGATCGGCTTCTACTGGGGCGATGTCTCGCTGTCCAACACGCTCTTCCGGCGTGACGCCGGCGCCTTCGCCGCCTACCTCGTGGACGCCGAGACCGGTGAGATCCACCCGAAGCTCTCCACCGGTCAGCGCGAGTACGACCTGGACGTGGCCCAGGTGAACATCGCCGGAGAGCTGATGGACCTCATGGAGGGCGGCATGGTGGATGAGGACGTGGACCCGATCGCGACCTCGCACCAGTTCATCGACGCCTACCGGGGGCTGTGGCAGGAGCTCACCGGGGACACCGCCTTCAATCCGGACCAGCAGTGGCTCATCGAGGAGCGGATACGACGGCTCAACGAGCTTGGCTTCGACGTCGAGGAGTACGACATCCGCACCGTGCGTGAGGACTCCAAGCTGCTGCTGCGCCCCAAGGTGGTCGACCCCGGTCACCACCAGCGGCGTCTGATGAACCTCACCGGACTCGACGTGCAGGAGAACCAGGCGCGGCGGCTGCTCGGCGCGATCGACGCCTACCGAGCCCAGACCGATCCGCACGGGGACGAGGCGGTGGCGGCCCATATGTGGACCCAGCAGGTCTTTCAGCCGCTGATCTCCCAGATTCCCAAGGAGCTGCGCAATAAGCTCGAACCCGCGGAGATCATGCACCAGCTCATCGATCACCGCTGGCGGCTCTCCGAGCGGGAGCACCGCGACATCGGTCTGGAGCAGGCTCTTCCCTCCTTCATCGATGAGGAGCTCAAGGGCCTGCGCGATGAGGCGACGCTGATGATCGATCCCCCCGGGGACGTCATCGACCAGCTGGACCGGCTCAACCGCGGCGAGGGCTGAGCCGGCTCATCCGGCGCCCGATCTCCACCGCGGTGCGGCGCATCAGCGGCACCGCGTGCCGGACGAAGCCGTCATGCATCCGCCCCGTCGGCCCAGACACCGAGAGGCCCATGGGCGAGGGTCCGTGTGGGACGACGACCGCCAGACAGCGCACCCCCATCTCCTGCTCCTCGTCGTCGAGGGCGTAGCCCTGCGCGGCAATCCGTGGCAGCTGCTCCAGCAGCGCCTCCGGGCGGGTCAGGGTCTTCTCGGTCAGCGAGGGCATCCCTGTGGCGGTGAGGATCTCCCGAACCCGCGCCGGGTCCATTCCGGCCAGCAGCGCCTTGCCGACGCCGGTGGAGTGCAGGTGCGCCCGGCGCCCGACCTCGGTGAACATCCGCATCGTATGCGGCGAGGGGACCTGGCCGATGTAGACGATCATCTCCGACTCCATGGCCGCCAGGTTCACGCTCTCGCCCAGCTCGGCCACCAGCGCCTGCATCTGCGGCACGGCGGGTCCGCCCAGCTGCCGGGTGGCGGACTCCCCCAGCGGCACCAGGTTCACCCCCAGGGCGTATCGCCGGTCGCTGAGCTGGTGCACCACCCCGAGGCCCGTGAGGGTGTGCAGCAGCCGGTGCACCGTAGGTCCGGCCAGGCCGGTCGCGGCCTTGAGCTCCCCGGCCGTGGCGCACCCGCCGAGGCCGGCCAGCACGTTGAGCAGGTTGAAGGCGCGTTCCACCACCTGCACCCGCTGAGAGTCCGCATCGCGGACAGTGGCTTCCATGATGCGAACTCTATGCCAAGAATGGTGTGAGCGAGAGCACCAAGGCATAGTCTTCAGCCTCACAGGGTTCTCCAGCGTCCACGTTCGTCATCCCTGCAAAGGAGCAGCGCATGAGCATCAGCATCCACGCCCCCTACGAGGTCCCGGGCACCGAGGCGATCCTCACCGAGGAGGCTCTGGCCTTCCTGGAAGAGCTCCACACCCGGTTCGCCGGCACCCGGAACGAGCTGCTGGAGGATCGGCGCACCGCCCAGGCGGCCGCCGCGAGTTCCGGCACCGTGGACTTCCCCGCCGAGACCGCGCAGGTGCGGGACTCCGACTGGTCGGTCGCGGAGCACCCCGCCGCGCTGCAGGATCGCCGGGTGGAGATCACCGGCCCGGCGGCCCCGGCCAAGATGGCCATCAACGCGTTGAACTCCGGCGCCAAGGTCTGGTTGGCCTGCCTGGAGGACGCGTTGGCCCCGAACTGGTTCAACGTGATCGATGCACAGCGCAACCTCGCCGGCGCCGCCTCGGGGACCCTGGAGTTCACCTCCCCCGAGGGCAAGCAGTATCGGCTGCGCGAGGATGTCGAGACCCCGACAGTGGTGGTGCGCCCACGCGGCTGGCACCTGCCGGAGAAGCATCTCCAGCTCGACGGGACTCCCACCATCGGCGCCCTGGTCGACTTCGGGCTGCACTTCTTCCACAACGCGAAGACGCTCACAGAACAGGGCCGCGGACCGTTCTACTACCTGCCCAAGCTGGAGCACTATAAGGAAGCTCGGCTCTGGGACGAGGTCTTCAGCTTCGCCGAGGAGAAGCTCGGGATCCCCCACGGCACGGTCCGCGCCACGGTCCTGATCGAGACGCTGCCCGCCGCATTCCACATGGAAGAGATCCTCTATGAGCTGCGCGACCACGCCTCCGGGCTCAACGCCGGACGCTGGGACTACCTGTTCTCGCTGATCAAGTATTTCCGGGCCTCGGGTGAGCAGTTCGTGCTGCCAGACCGCGCGCAGGTGTCCATGACCCAGCCCTTCATGCGCTCCTACACCGAGTTGCTGGTCAAGACCTGCCACAAGCGCGGCGCCTTCGCCATGGGCGGGATGGCGGCGTTCATCCCCAACCGCCGTGAACCCGAGGTCACCGCGCAGGCCATCGAGAAGGTCCGCGATGACAAGTCGAGGGAAGCTGCCGACGGGTTCGACGGATCATGGGTTGCCCACCCGGACCTGGTCGAGCTCTGCCGTGAGGAGTTCGACGCGGTGCTCAAGAACAAGCCGAACCAGCTCGGCCGGCAGCGCGAGGACGTGGACGTCTCCTCCGCGGATCTGCTCGACGTCGCCGCCGCCGAGGGCGATGTGACCGAGGCGGGGGTGCGGATGAACCTCTACGTCGCGGTCTACTACACCGCCATCTGGCTCTCCGGCAATGGTGCCGTGGCGATCCATAACCTGATGGAGGATGCCGCGACCGCCGAGATCTCACGCTCTCAGGTCTGGCAGCAGATCCACAACGGCACCGTCACCGCCGATACCGGTGTCAAAGTGACAGCAGAGCTGGTCTCACGGCTGCTCGATGAAGAGATCGAGCGGCTGCGCGGAGAGATCGAGGATGCCGAGACCTTCTCGAAGTTCTTCGAGCCTGCGGCCGGGATCGTGCGCGCGCTGGTCCTGGATGAGGAGTACATCGACTTCCTCACCCTGCCGGCCTATGAACTCATGCCCTGATCAGCAGTTTCTGCAGGCCACGGCGGTAGATCTGTTCTGCCGCCGTGGCCTGCCGCGCGTCCGGCGCCTGAGTGGGCATCGCCGCCGGGCCTTGCAGCAGGGCCTGATTCTGCTCGGTCGCCACAGCACCCAGGGCGAAGCGCATCACCACCGCAGAGGTCTCCTCGGCCGAGCTCTGCGGCCAACCCTCAGCCATCAGACGCTCAGGCAGCAGTCGCGCCGGTGGGAGATTCTCGTCCAAGGCGTAGGCCAGCAGGAGCAGATCGCCCACATCGCGCAGCGGCAGCACCAGCTCTCGGAAGCGCAGCATCAGCTCCAGCGCATCACCGGGCTCGTGCTGCAGCGGCGAGAGGATCTCGTGAGCCACGCTGCGCAGCAGCTCCTGCTTGCTGGCCACGTGGTAGTACAGGGCCCCCGGGCCGACGTCGAGCTCCTTGGCCAACCGACGCATGGAGACGTCCTGGAGACCGTACTGGACCAGCAGCGACCGTGCAGTCGCGGTGATCAGCTCCAAGGAGAGTGCCAAGGGTGTCAGGTCCTCACGGGATCAGGGGAGAATCGGGGCGACGGTGCTGGGGCGTCTGGGACGGGGGGTCAGGGCTGGGCAGTCGCACGCGCCACGACCGGTGAGCCGGGCCGAGCCGAGGCTACAGGCCGTTGTCCCGGAAGAGCTTCTCATCCGGATCTGTCGTGGACTCCTCGATCAGCCACCGATTGGTCTGCAGCGCCTGCAGGTTCTTAGAGACCAGAGTGTCACGGGTCTTGGCAACCCCCTCGGCCAACAGGCCGATCTGGGCCTTGAACTCCGCCGCATGGCGTGGCTTCTCGCTGTCAGGCAGACCCAGGAACAGCTCCAGGGTGCGCGGGAGGTGCCGGTGGATGGTCCGGTTCACCGCATCCTGGTGTTCGGGATAGCGGGACAGGGAGTCCCAGTGGTCCACGATCTCTTCAAGTCCGACCACCATCATCCGCAGCTGCCCCTGGGTCGAGGGCGGCAGCTGTGCGGACCGGTTCCGCACAGTGGCACTGATCTCCGCCAGTTCTGTGTTCAGCCGCTCCCGATCGTCATCGAGACGCTCGGACAGACGCAGACGGCTCTGCGCACGCCCGACCACGGCCCCATAGGTGCCCGCGGCGGCGGCACCCCCGACCATCGTGCCGGCAAGAAGCGCCCAGAGGTTGGGCAACATGATGAGCAGCATCAGGCCGAACCCCAGCAGGAACGCGAGCAGGGGCAGTGCGAGGTGCATGCGGCGCTGGGCATCGGTGCCCTGGTGCTCACCGCGTGAGAGTTCAGAGCCGATGACGACCTCCTGCTCATGCTGCTGGGTATCACTCAAGGATATATCGCGGGGATGGGCAGACTCTGGACGAGGGGTCAGGTAGGGGTTGAACGCACGGACGCCGAGTGGAGCCCGCATGCTCCGGGCAGAGACCGGGGAACCCCGCCGCCTGGAACACAAGACGCGGACTGCACTTGAGGGGAGACGACTCAGGGCCGCTGACCCTACATTGCTGTAGTGTCAACGGCCCTGATTTCTCTTTGGTCGGGGTGACAGGATTTGAACCTGCGACCTCGTCGTCCCGAACGACGCGCGCTACCAAGCTGCGCCACACCCCGTGGTCCTGCGTTGCGGAGGCCGTTGACCTCCACCGCGCAGAAGTTCATCCTATCCAGGAACTGCGCCCTCGAGCAAAAGAGGCGAAATTGCTCTGGATACAGGTCAAGCCCGGTC